>JAGCEZ010000056.1 GCA_017650365.1 Fibrobacterales bacterium
GGCTATCTTTGGGCCATCATTCACGGCGACCGGCACACCGGGGGGAGACCCCCAGAGGGAGCACCCTCCGGAAGCGACGACTCCACGACCGCGTGCCTGGGCCGGGGAGCAGGAGCCTGAAGATGTCCGCCCTCTCCGAATACCTCGGCAGCACCCCCGCCGACAAGATCTCCTCCGAATTCGTCTCGATGATCGCCAGCCTGGAGACCGTCTCCAAGGTCAACCCCGTGGTCGCCCGCGCGATTGTGAACGAGCTCGACAACCAGCGCAGCCACCTGAAGCTGATCGCCAGCGAAAACTACTGCAGCCTGGCCACCCAGCAGGCCATGGGCAACTGGCTGACCGACAAGTACGCCGAAGGGATCTCCGGCGGCCGCTTCTACCAGGGCTGCCAGAACGTGGACGCGGTCGAATCCGAAGCCGCCGCCCAGGCCTGCAAGCTCTTCGGCGCCCCCTACGCCTACGTGCAGCCCCACTCCGGCGCCGACGCCAACATGGTCGCCTACTGGGCGATCCTCCAGTCCCGCGTCTGCGTGCCCTCGCTCGAGGAGCTGGGCGTGAAGGTGCCCGACGCCCTCACCGACGAACAGTGGGAGGTCGTCCGCCACAAGCTCGGCGACCAGCGCCTGCTCGGCCTCTCGCTCGCCGCGGGCGGCCACCTGACCCACGGCTACCGCCAGAACGTCTCCGGCAAGATGTTCCACGCCTTCAACTACGGCGTGAGCGAAAAGGACCACCGCCTCGACTACGACGCCATCGAGAAGATGGCCGAGGAGATCAAGCCCCTGGTCATCGTCGGCGGCTACAGCGCCTATCCGCGCAAGGTGGACTTCAAGCGCATGCGCGCGATCGCCGACAAGGTCGGCGCCGTGCTGATGGTCGACATGTCGCACTTCGCCGGCCTCGTGGCGGGCAAGGTCTTCACCGGCGACTACAGCCCGTTCCCCCACGCGCACATCGTCACCACCACCACGCACAAGACCCTCCGCGGCCCGCGCGGCGGCGTGATCTTCGCCAACGACCCCGAGCTCGCCAAGTCGATCGACAAGGGCTGCCCGCTGGTCCTCGGCGGCCCGCTGCCCCACGTGATGGCCGCCAAGGCCGTCGCCTTCACCGAAGCCAATACGCCCGCCTTCGCCGAATACGCGCGCAAGGTCGTCGAGAACTCCGCGGCGCTGGCCGAAGCCTGCGTCAAGGAAGGCATGACGCTGATCACCGGCGGCACCGACAACCACCTCTTCCTGGTGGACGTCGTCTCCTCGTTCGACCTCTCCGGCCGCCAGGCCGCCGACGCCCTCGAGGAATGCGGCATCACGCTCAACAAGAACGGCATCCCCTTCGACAAGCTCAGCCCGATGGTCACGAGCGGCCTGCGCATCGGCACGCCCGCCGTCACCTCGCTCGGCATGGGCAAGGCCGAGATGGCCGAGATCGGCTCGATCATCGCGACCGTGCTCCGCGCCACCAAGCGCGGCACGATCCCCGAAGGCAAGAAGAACGCCGGACAGCCGAGCAACGTCGAATACTCGCTCGACCCCGAAGTCCGGAAGAGCGCCTCCGCCCGCGTGAAGGCGCTGCTCGGGAAGTTCGTCCTCTACCCGCAGATGGACCTGGACTTCCTCCGCAGGCACTTCTGCTAGCGGAAGCCCAAAATCGGCGGAGAGGGAGCTCGTCCGGACTCCCTCTCCGTTTTCCGGCGACGCGCCTCGCCCGGAGGACGGAATGAACCTGACCGCTCCCCTGATCGTCCAGAGCGACCTGGAAATCCTCGTCGAGGTGGACAACCCGAACTACGTCGACGCGCGCGACGACATCGCGCCGTTCACCGAGCTGATCAAGAGCCCGGAGCACCTGCACACCTACCGGATCTCGCACCTCTCGCTCTGGAACGCCGCCTCCGTCGGCCTCGACTCCGACGAGGTGGTCGCCCGCCTGGAGAAGTGGTCCAAGTACCCGCTCCCCTCCGCGGTCGTGCACGAAGTGCGCACCTACATGGACCGCTACGGCGCGCTCAAGCTGGTGGCGCGCGACGGGAAGGTGTTCCTCGAGAGCGAGGACCCGCTCCTGGTGGAGCAGGCGTACCGCATCGCGAAGGCCAAGCCGCACTTCCTGGGGAAGCCCGGCGGGAACGCGCTGGAGGTGAAGCCCGAGGCGCGCGGCCTGGTGAAGATGGAGCTCGCGAAGGCCGACTACCCGGTCGAGGACCTCGTCGGCTACGTCGAGGGCGAGCCGCTCGAGATCGGGCTGCGCGGAAAGCAGCTGCTGCGCGGCGGCGACTTCTCGCTGCGCGACTACCAGCGCGAGGCGGCGGCCGTCTTCTGGGCGTCGGGCGCGGCGCGCGGCGGCTCGGGCGTGGTCGTGCTGCCCTGCGGCGCGGGCAAGACCATCGTCGGCATCGTGGCGATGAGCCTCGTGAAGAGCAAGACGCTGATCCTCGTGCCCAACGTGACGGCGGCGCGCCAGTGGATCGACGAGCTGGTGGACAAGACCACGCTGACCCGCGACGACGTCAAGGAGTACAGCGGCGAGCGCAAGGAGATCGGCCCCGTGACGGTGGCGACCTACCAGATCAACACGCGCCGCACGGGATTCGACAAGGACGGGAACCCGCTCTACGAGCACTTCGAGATCTTCGGGAAGAACCGCTGGGGGCTGATCGTCTACGACGAAGTGCACATGCTGCCCGCGCCCGTCTTCAGCAAGAGCGCGCAGATGCAGGCCACGCGCCGCCTCGGCCTCACCGCGACCCTCGTCCGCGAGGACGGCCGCGAGACCGACGTCTTCTCCCTCATCGGCCCGAAGAAGTTCGACCTGCCGTGGAAGACGCTCGAGGCGCAGGGCTGGATCGCCTCCGCGGTCTGCCGCGAAGTGCGCGTCCCGCTCGACGAGCCGCTGAAGATGGTCTACTCCACGGCCGAGGGCCGCGAGCAGGCCGCGATCGCCGCGACCAACCCCGCCAAGGAGGAGGTGGTCCGCGAGCTGCTCGACAAGCACTCCGCGCCCGACGACCGCGTCATCGTCATCGGGCGGCTGCTCGCGCAGCTGGAGAGGATCTCCGCGAACCTCGGCCTCCCGCTGATCACCGGCTCCACGCCCGAAGCCAAGCGCAAGGAGCTCTACGACCGCTTCCGCGACGGCGACCTGAAGCGGCTGGTCCTGAGCAACGTCGGGAACTTCGCGCTCGACCTGCCCGACGCGAACGTGCTGATCCAGATCTCCGGGACCTTCGGCAGCCGCCAGGAGGAGGCCCAGCGCCTCGGCCGCGTGCTGCGCCCGAAGAAGGGGGGCGGGAACGCCTATTTCTACACGCTGGTCAGCCGCGACACCTGCGAACAGAAGTTCGCGATGAACCGCCAGCGCTTCCTGGCCGAACAGGGGTACCAGTATGACGTCGTCGACATGGACGAGTAGGGCCGCCGCGCTCCTGATGGTCCTCTGCGCCGCGCTCCGGGCGCAGGCGCCGGACTCGGTTTCGCATACGCAGAAGGAAGAGCCCGCGAAGAGCCTGCTCGCCGTGGAGCGCTACGAGCTGGAGAACGGCATGCGCGTCCTGCTCCTCCCGCTGAAGCGCGCGCCCATCGTCAGCTGCCGGCTCTTCTACCAGACCGGCTCCGTGCACGAACACGCGGGCAACACCGGCATCGCGCACCTCCTCGAGCACGAGATGTTCAAGGGGACGGAGAAGATCGCCTCCAACGAACTCTGGGAGCTGTACGAAAGCCACGGCGGCACGGGGCTCAACGCCTTCACCTCCTCGCTGATGACCGCCTACTTCGTCACGCTGCCCGCCGACAGGCTGGAGCTCTTCTTCTGGCTGGAGAGCGACCGGATGCGGAACGCCGTGCTGCGCGAATTCGACTCCGAGCTCGCCGTCGTGCGCGAGGAGCGGCGGATGCGCTACGACGACAGCCCGACCGGGCGCTACTTCGAGACGCTGAACGCGACCTTCTGGGAGGGGCACCCCTACCGCAACCCCACGATCGGCTGGCCGAGCGACATCGCGCAGCTGAAGAAGGAACAGGCCGAGGAGCACTTCCGCCGGTTCTACAAGCCCTCGAACGCGATCCTCGTGCTCGTGGGCGACTTCGACCCCGCGCGGGCGAGGGAACTGGCCGCGCGCTACTTCGCTCCGATCCCCCCGGGCGAGAAGCTCCCGGACCTGTCGTTCCGCGAACCGGTCCAGGTCGGGCCGAAGCGCTTCGCGCAGTACAAGGACGACGCGACGCCCCGCGTCGACCTCCTCTTCCACACGCCCGGCCTCGGGCATCCCGACCTCTACGCGCTCGACGTGGCGGAGGGGGTGCTGAACGGCCGCACGGGCCGGCTCTACCGCGACCTCGTGGAGGGGAAGCGGATCGCCACCTCGGCGAGCGCCGGGAACGCCGTCCAGAAGTGGGAGAGCTCGTTCGAGCTCTCGGCCTCGATCCGCCCGGGCGCCGACGCGAAGGCGGTCGAAGAGGCGCTCTGGGACGAGATCCGCCGGCTGCAGTTCGAGGAGATCGACCCGCGCGAGCTGGAGAAGGTGAAGACGCAGCTGATCGCGACGAACTGGCGCCGCCTGCGCGACATGGAGCACCTCGCCACGCAGCTCGCGTTCTTCGAGATGAACGGGGACTGGACGCTGGTCACGCGCTTCGCCGAAGAGGTGGCGAAGGTGACGCCCGCGGAGGTGCGCGAGGCCGCGCTCCGCTACCTGAAGGTCTCCAATTCGACCACGGGAACGATCCTCCCCGCCTCCGAGTCGCCCGACGCGGTCTGGACGGTCGCGCCCGGGGCGGAGAAGAAGGCCGGGGAGGAAGCCGCGCGCGAAACGGAGACCGCGGAAAAGAGGGAGGCCGCCCATGAATAGGATTCCGACGGTTCTCGCGCGCGCCGCGCTCTGCTGCGCCTTCCTGCTGGCCGCCTCGTGCGCCCCGAAGCGGGCGGCGGCGCCGGCCGTCCCGGACCACCCCTCCAAGCTGTCGTGGCCGGCGTTCTCGTTCGAACCGCCCGCGGACGCGGAACACCGCGTGCAGCTCCCGCGCGGCGCGGTCGCCTGGTTCGTGGAATCGGACGAGCTCCCGCTGATCACGCTCAAGGCCTGGTTCCGCGAAGAGGGCCGCCCCTCCGACACGTCGGAGATCGGCGCCCACGCGCTCCTCGCCGGGCAGATGCGCCGCGGCGGCACGGCCGACCTGACCCCGGCCGCGGTGGACGACTCGCTCGAGAACAACGCGGTCTCGGCCGGCCTTTCCGTCGGCGCGAACCACGCCACGCTCTCGCTCGACGCGCTGGACTCGAAGTTCGCCGGCGCCCTCCCGCTGCTGCGCGACCTCGCCGTCTCGCCGCGCATCGACCCCGAGCGCCTGGAGCTCGCCCGCGCGAGCGCCCTGCAGGGAATCGCGCACCGCTACGACAAGCCCGCCGCGGTCTCGCGCGACCTCGCCTCCGCCGTGATGCGCGGCTTCGGGCACCCCGGGCTCTGGCGCGCCGAAAGCGCGGACGTCGCCTCCGCGACCCGCGAGGGGATCCTCGCGCTCTCCAAAAACAGGTTCTCGCCCGACGGCATGCTCCTCGCGGTCTCCGGCAGGTTCGACCGGGCCGAGATGAAGCGCCTGCTCTCCGAATGGATCGAGTCCTGGCCCGAGCCCGGCGGGCGCCGCGCCGAGCTGCCCGAGCTCCCGCTGCGCGAGAACCCCGGGATCCACCTGCTGGACTACGATTCGGAACAGGCGCACGTCCGCATCGCGCAGCCCTTCGTCAAGCGCCCGCACCCGGACTACTACGCGACCTCGGTCGCCTCGTACATCCTGGGCGAGGGCGGGTTCACGTCGCGCCTCGTCTCCTCCGTCCGGTCGCGCGAAGGGCTGGCCTACTCGGTCTACAGCTACGCGGGCAGCAGCTACTTCGAGCGCGCGACCTCCGGCGCGGCGCTGCAGACCAAGGCGGCGAGCGCCGGCAAGGCGGTCGCCCTGGTCTTCGCCGAGATGAAGCGGCTCGCCGCCGAAGGGCCGTCCGAAGACGAGCTCCGCCGCGCGGTCGAGGGGACGATCGCCTCGCTCCCGTCGCTCTTCGACTCGCCCGAGAACACGGCCGAGGCGCTTCTGGTCAACGAGCTCTACGGCCGCTCGCCCGACCACTACGGGCTCTACGCGCAGGAGCTGCGCAAGGTGACCGCCGAGGACGTGAAGCGCGTCGCGGCGCTCTACTTCGCGCCCGAGAAGATGGCCGTCACGATCGTCGGGCCCGCGAAGGAGGTCCTGCCCTCCCTCCGGGCCGAGCTTCCCGGCCTCCCCGTGAAGAACTGGACGCTCGAAAACCTCCGCAGGCGGACCGAACCGTAGGGAACCCCGCGCCATGGGAATCCGCTTCGCGCCTCTCCTCCTCGCCTTCGCGCTGCTCGCGGCCGCGCAGCCGGCGCGCGCGGCGATCGACACGAGCGCCTACTGCTCGGCGATCCGGATCTGCCTGAAGGCGACGGACCGGTTCTGCACGGAGGAGAACTCGAAGCCGAACCCCGACATCCGGTACGACGAGGAGTTCTGCGCGCCGATGCGCGGCTTCGTCGGGCGCGGCGTGCGCCCGGGCACGACCGACGGGCGCGCGGTCTTCTCGCAGATGGGCAAGCGCTTCCGCTCGGTCTACGAGATCGAGGGCGAGCTCCCCGTCAACATGGAGATCCTCAACTACGTCCTCGACAACCTCCCGTTCGTCGCGATGCTGATCAACGCCTACCGCGGCGAGGAGTACGAGGCCGCCTACCTCCGCTCCGACAAGAAGATCTTCACGGGGACGAACGGCCGCAGCCTGAGCGGGACCTTCGTCCAGCCCTATCACCAGGTGACGCGCGACAGCGTGCGCAACTTCTACTGGGGCTACGGGCGGGCCAAGGTGCTGGCCTGGAGGCTGAAGGGCGACGGGCTGATGGAGATGGACTTCAGGAACCTCGGGCCGCGCCGCGTGGGCTACCGCGTGAAGGCCTACGCGTTCCCGGGCAACTCCTTCCTCAACGGCGTGATGAAGATGGGCGTCTTCCGGAGCATGGTGCTGAAGAAGATCCGCGCCGTGATCGAGGACGTGGAGAAGGCGGCCGGGCGCTTCGCCTCGGGCGACCTGGAGCCCCTGAAGAGATACGCCCCGCTGCAGACGCCGCGCGGGCGCGCCTACATGGCCGAGTTCCAGGACCTCGTCCACGCGTCGGGCTACCTCGACCCGCTGACCGCGCTCATCGAAAGCCACGCCGACTCCGTCGCGACCGACGAGGCGAAGCTCGAGGGCCGGACGCTTTCCCCCGCGGCTCCGACCGAAGACTATCCCGAGGCCGGCCCCGTGCCGCTGTCCGAGGCGGCCTCCTCCGCGGACGTTTCCTCTTCGAGCCCGTTCGCCGTTCCCGCGTTCGGGCTCCAACCCGCGCCCTAGGCGCGAAGGCGGGACGATGCAGAACCTCTCCGTCGAAGAACTCTCGAAGCGCATGACCCCCGAACGGCTGGAGAAGCTGGAGCGCGCCCTCTCCCTGCGCACGCGCCACTTCACGATGGTGCTCGAGGACCTCTACGACCCGCACAACATCAGCGCGGTCGTCCGCACCTGCGAGGTCTTCGGCGTGCAGGACGTGCACGTCATCGAGGAGATCAACTCCTACCGCATCAACAAGTCGATCCTCAAGGGCTCGTTCAAGTGGCTCGACATCTTCCGGTACCGCAGCCGCGCGCTCTGCATGGAGAGGCTCCGCGCGAAGGGCTACCGCATCGCCGTCGCCTCGACCAACACGACGCGCTCGTTCCACGACCTCGACCTCTCCGTCCCGACCGCCTTCTACCTCGGCGCCGAGCTGGCGGGCAACAACCCCGAGACGCTCGCGAAGGCCGACGTGGAGTTCATCCTGCCGCAGTACGGGCTGACCGAGTCGATGAACGTCAGCGTGGCGGGCGGCGTGCTCCTGGCGCGGATCGACGAGTGGATGCGCGCCAACGGCGGGCGGGAGAAGTGGGCGCTCTCCGGAGAGGACCGCGAACGGGTCCGCCGCGACTGGTTCGAGCGCCAGGTCTTCGGGACGGAGGAAAACTCGCCCGTGAAGATCGTCACGGCGTAGGGCGGCGGATTTTTTCGCAGCTATGTAAAAGCGCCTAGTCCTTCGCGGCGAGCGCGACCAGCCGGATCCCCTTGACGGTGAGGTGCGGCTCGTAGAGGTCGAACCAGTGGCTCTTTCCGCCCAGCGATTCCGACCAGCCGCCCGTCGCCACGACGGGGATTTCGCCGACGCCCAGCTCCTCGCGGATGGAGTTCATCAGCCAGTCGAGCTGCCCGAGGAACCCGTGGAGGATGCCCGCGCGCATGGCGTCGGCGGTGTTGGTGGAGACGACCTTCTCGGTCCAGGTGAGCGTGACGGGGGAGAGCATCGCGGCCGAGGTCGTGAGCGCGTGGAGGCTCGCCGTCATGCCGGGGAGGATGACGCCGCCGTGGAAGCCGCCGTCCTTGAGGATGTCGATGGTGGTGGCGGTGCCCAGGTCGAGCGCCGCCGCGCATTCGTAGCCCATGTCCAGGAGCGCCAGCACGTTGCAGATGCGGTCCGCGCCGAGCGTCTTCGCGGAGTCGTAGCGCAGGGGGATCCCCAGGCAGTTCTCGGAGGAGACGATCTGGGGCGCGAAGCCCAGGAGCTTGGAGAGGGCCTTGGCCCACACGCGGTCGAGCCCGGGGACCACGGAGCTGAGCGCGGCGTGGGTGATGGAGCGCGCGGGGATCTCGGAGCGCGAGAGGAGCTCGCCGATGCGCATCAGCGCCTCGTCGGAGGTCGCCTCGGCGTGGGTGGTCACGCGCCACGACTCCGCCACCTCCTCGCCGCGGAAGACGCCGATGACGGTGTGGGTGTTGCCGACGTCCACGGCCAGGACGACGCTGTTTTTCCGGAGCTCCGCGGGGATCGACTCGATCATTCGAACCTCATCGAGATGTCGAGCGCCTTCACGCTGTGGGTGAGCGCGCCGATGCTGATCAGGTCCACGCCGGTGGCGGCCACGGGGGCGATGCGCTCCAGGGTCATGTTGCCCGAGGCCTCCAGCTCCGCCTTGTGGCCGGCGGCGCGGACGATCTTCACGGCCTCGGCCATCGTCTCGAGCGGCATGTTGTCGAGCATGATGCGCTCCACGGGGTAGCGCATCGCCTCGCGGAGCTGGTCGAGCGTCTCCACCTCCACCTCGACCGGAATCCCCTCGGGGCGGGTGGCGAGCACGCGCTCGATCGCCTTCGCGACCCCGCCGCAGGCGGCGACGTGGTTGTCCTTCAGCATGATCATGTCGAAGAGGCCCATGCGGTGGTTGGAGCCGCCGCCGCAGCGCACGGCGTACTTCTGCAGCTCGCGCCAGCCGGGGACGGTCTTGCGGGTGTCGAGGATTTTGCAGCGGGTGCCGGCGGTCTCGGCCACGTAGCGCGCGGTGGCGGTCGCCGTGCCCGAAAGCTGCTGGACGAAGTTGAGCATCGTCCGCTCGGCCCCCAGCAGGGCGATGGTCGGCCCCTCGAAGGTCGCGATCAGGTCGCCCCTGGCCACCTTGTCGCCGTCGTGTTTGAGAAATTCGACCTTCACGACGGGCATGTGGAGCGCCTCGAAGACGAGGGGGACGACGGGGAGTCCGGCGAGGACCCCCTCCGCCTTGGCGATCCACCGGGCCTTCGACCGGGCGGAACCCTCGAAAACGAGCGTGGAGGAGAGGTCGCCCTTGTCCCCGAAGTCCTCGAGGATGGCGAGTTCGATCAGCGGCCGGGCCGCGTTCGCGGGAAATGCATGGTCCATCGCCTTAAAAGTAGATTTGTGCGCGGATGTATTGGCTCGACCTCTTCGGAACTTTCGCCTTCGCCGTCTCGGGCGCCATGCTCGGGGTGCGCCGCCACCTGGACCTTCTGGGGGCGCTCGTCCTGGCCGTGGTCACGGGCGTCGGGGGCGGGATCCTGCGCGACGTGATGCTCGGGGTGATGCCCCCGGGGGCGATGCGCGACGAGACCTACCTGCTGGTCTGCCTGCTCGGCGGGGGCCTCTCGGTCGGCTATTCCCGCGCGGTCAAGCGCTACTGGAACCACGTGATGGTCGCCGACGCCGTCGGGCTGGCGGTCTTCACGGTCATCGGCGCCTCGCAGGCGCACGTCCACGGCCTGGGCCCCATCGGCGTCATGATGATGGCCGCCCTCACCGCCACCGGCGGCGGCGCCATCCGCGACCTGCTGGCCATGCGGATCCCCATCATCGTCCGCAAGGACTTCTACGCCTCCGCCGCCATCCTGGGCGGCCTCCTCTGGTGGGCGCTCTGCGAGTTCTCCTGCCCCGAGCTCCCCAAGATCGCCCTCACGCTCGCGGTCACGCTGGGGCTCCGGCTCTGGGCCATGGCCCACAAGGTCCGCCTGCCCCGCCTCGGCTTCCGCGCCCCGGACGACAAGCCGCGCGGCTAGCGCGTCACCGCGGTTCGGCGCCCGGCATGGCGTCCCAGACGGCGCGCAGTTCGGCGATGATTTCGTCGTAGTCGCGCATGGAGAACGTTCCCGGGCCGTGGATCAGAATCGTGTAGTCGATCCCCCGGAAGGACTTCCCGACGCCGGTGTCGCGGAACCCGTTGCGCAGGTAGAATCCGTGCCGGCGCCGGCGCTGTTCCGCGTTCTCGCACTCCTGTTCCGGCGACTCCATGTCGAGGATCAGCGTCCGGCCGGCGCGCTTTCCGAGCAGACGGGAGAGGATCTCCTGCCCGAGGCCGCGCCCGCGCAGCTCCTCCTCCACGGCGAAGTACCAGAACCAGTCGAACTCGCTCCTCGGCCAGACGATCGTCAGCCCGACGAAATCGGCGCCGTCGAACCAGACCGCGAAGTCGAGCGGCATCTCGTCCGCCAGCCGCAGCAGCTCCTTCCAGGGAATCCGCTCCTCGACGGGAAACGCCGACTCGTACAGGCGCTTCGTCCGCGCCAGCTCCTCGGGCGCCAGCGCCCGGACCGGTTTCTCGAACAGCGTCAAGGCGTTCCTCCTTCGTCATGCTTCTTCGCGCAGAGCTTCGCGGCGAACCGCGCTGCCGCCGCGAACAGGACGAGCATCGCGATGTAGTCCGCGAAAAAGAGGGCGCGGCCGCGCTCCAGGTCCAGGAAGAAGAACTCCTGCTGCAGGAACATGTACTTCCAGAGACCGCGGACGGCGAAGGCGTGGATTCCGTAGCCCGCCGCAAGCAGGGCGACGGCGCGGGCCGCGACCAGGGCCGCCTTTGACTTGAATGCGCCGGCAAGCCCCAGGCGGTTGGCGATAAGGCCGGCGTGCAGCCCGACGTGGAGCGACATGAACGCGAAGTACCAGTGGCTGGCGAGCAGGTGCGCCGTGCGGGCGAAGCTCGCGCCCGATTCGATCCCGAGCCAGGCGAACGCGTGGTTCGAAAGCATGACTCCGCTGACCGCCAGGAAAACCGCGCAGAGGAGAATCCCGCAGTTCGCGACGGCCTGCAGGACGCGGAACGCGTTCCAGCGGCCCCTGAACAGCGACGGGAAGAAGCGCCGGTTCAGCGCGACGTGCGCGGCCCACAGGGCGAGCAGGACCGCGCCCAGGATCTCGTGGACGGCGGTCGATTCGAAGAAACGGTTCCCGCCCATCAGCGCGAGCGTCGCGACCGTCATCGCGGCGTCCAGGACCATGCGGAATTTCGCGCCGGCGGGCATCTTCGCCTACTTCCGGATGAACTTTTCGTCCGACGCCGGCGGCGGCCCGGCGGGCGCGTAGCGTTCGACGGTCATCTTCAGGTCGTACTTGTCGCGCAGCTCGGCGATCGTCTTCATCATGGGGGAGGCGTGGTGCGCGTCGATGGCGGCCTGGTTCTTCCAGGCGTCGATCAGCAGCACCGTTTCCGGATCGTCCATGGAGAAGTAGTACTCGTAGCGGACGTTGCCCTTTTCGGCGCGGATCTTCGCCACCGTCCCGCTGGAGACCATCTCTTCGGCGAACTTTCTCGCCGCTCCGTTTTCGCCTTTGTAGCGCAGGTTCACCGTGATGTCGCCGGCGCCCTCGGCGAACGCGCACGCGGCCAGCGCCGCGATGGGGAAAAACGCGGAGAATCTCATTTCAGCCTCCCGTATTCTTCGTCGCCCACGGGTTCGAGCCATTCGTTGCTTGCGCCTTCGCCGGGGACCTCGATCGCCAGATGCTGGAACCAGGAATCCGGAGCCGCGCCGTGCCAGTGCTTGACGCCGGCCGGGATGTTCACCACGTCGCCGGGCTTCAGTTCGCGCGCGGGCCTGCCCCATTCCTGGTAGTAGCCTCGCCCGGCCGTCGCGACGAGGATCTGGCCGCCGCCCTTCTTCGCATGGTGGACGTGCCAGTTGTTGCGGCACCCCGGTTCGAACGTCACGTTCCCGATTCCGACCTGTTCCCGGCTGATCATGTCGAGATAGCTCCTGCCCGTGAAATACCTGGCGTAGGCGTCGTTCGGCCTGCCCACCGGGAACGCGCTCCAGTCCTTGCCCGGCATGGTTTTCGCGGCCGGAGAGCCCTTCGCGTCCGCCTTCGTTTCCGCCGCCGCTTCCTCGAGCAGCCGCAGCGCGTTCAGCGTGCGCGGGTAACCGCAATACGGCAAGCAGTTGTAAATCGCCTGCTCCACGTATTCGGCCGTGCGAATCTTCAAGTTCGCGCCGATATGCGCCTTGAGCTGCGGCTCCGTTCCCAGGTTCACGAGAATCGCCATCGTCAGGAGTTCGCGGGTGTTCAGGTCGAGCCCCTTGCGGGTGTAGTAATCGCCAAAGCAGTTGCTCGCAAGGAAGTAATTGACGGTCGGCATCCCTTCCTTGCCGTTTTTCGCCATGTCGCGGAAGGTCTGGCCGAACAGCGTTCCCTGCGCGTCGGCGCCCGCCTCCAGGCGGGACTGCGCCGTCACCGTCCCGCGGTTTTCGTCCACCTTCGCGTTCTTCGCCTTGAACACGCCGCGGGCGATTTCCACCGCGTCCGCCGTCCGCGGGAACCCGGCGTAGGGGGCGCACTGGTAGATGGCCTCGAGGATCGCCTCGGGCTCGAGTCCCTGCGCGAGCGCCGTCGCCACCTCTTCCCGCAGGAGCGCGCCCGACTGCTGCGTCGTAAGCGACACCAGGCGAATCAGCTCCACCTCGCGTTTTTCCACAAGCGGAGTCGCCGCCGGAACCTCGTTCCGCGTGAAGTTGTCCATCACGGCGCGCAGTTCCTTGTCCTGCGAAAGCGCCCTGGCGTCGTCCTGCGGGCGGCAGTCGCACGCGGCCAGCGCCGCGCCTATTCCGAGCATCGTCATCATCGTTCCCGGTTTCATGCGTCGTTCCTCGCCAAGCGTCGGGCCGGCGGCCCTATTTCAGCCACTTCTCCACTTCCTTCCTGGCCTTGTCGCGCTCGTTCTGCGCCACGTGCCCGTAGATCGCGAGCCCGGCGGTCACGTTCGCGCCGGTCGCCTTCTTGAGCCGGGCGACGCCCGAGAGGCCGCTGCCCTCGTGCGTCACGAACGGATGTATCGTCTTGCCCTTCAGATTATACTTCTCGAAGAAGGTGAACATGGGCATGGGCATTTCGCCCCACCAGACCGGGTAGCCGACGTAGATCTCGTCGAACTCCTCGGGGTTCTGCGCCACGGGCTTGATCTCGGGCCGCGCGTCGGCCGCCAGCTCCTTCTTCGCGACGGCGATGCAGTCGTCGTACTTCGCCGGATACTCCTTCGCGGGCTCCACGCGCAGGAGCGTTCCGCCGGTCTTCTCCGCGATCATCTCGGCGACGATCTCGGTGTTGCCTTTTTCGATCGTCCCCACGCCGTAGTTTTCGCCGGCGCGCGAGTAGTAGACGACCAGGATTTTCTTGTCCGCTGCCATGGTGACTCCCAGGAAGAGGGTGAAAAGCAAAAACGCGATTTTCTTCATTGCGGTTCTCCGGGTTCGGGATCCAGATAGACGACTTCGCCCATTTGCGGCATGAGCACGGGCCTGCCGGATTCCTCCGCGGCGCGACGTGCGTTTTCGAGAGGTTCCGCGTACGAATGCCTGCTCAGGCAGAACCTGGAATGGTGGACCGTCATGTAGCGCGCCGCGCCGAGGTCCGCCATCTCCTTGGCCAGCTCGTCCGGCATCGTGTGGATCTGCGCCCAGTCCTCGTCGTACTGGCCGTTCTCGAGAATCGCGAGGTCGACGCCGGGGAACTTTTTCCCGATTTCCGCGAAGTGCGGCCCGTAGCCGGAGTCGCCGCCGATCCAGACGGCGCGCCCGGGCGCCCGGAGGACGAACGAGGCCCACAGCGTCCTGTTCCGCCGCAGGCCGCGCCCCGAGAAGTGCCGGGCCGGGGTCGCCGTCGCGTTGAAGCCTTCGCCCAGGTCGGCGGATTCCCACCAGTCGAGCTCCACGAGCGCCTCGGGCGCGTAGCCCCAGCGCTCCAGGTGCTCGCCCGTGCCGAGCCCCGTCACCACGCGCTTCACGCGGGGGAGGAGCTCCTTCGCCGCCCGGTAGTCCAGGTGGTCCCAGTGGTCGTGCGTGATCACCAGGTAGTCGACGTCGGGCATGTCCGCTGGCTTGTAAACGTCCGTTCCCTTGAACATCCTGTTCACGAAGCTCACCGGCGAACCCTGGTAGAAAACCGGGTCCACGAGCACCTTCCTTCCGGACAAGTTGAGCAGGTAGGAGGAATGGCCGAACCAGACGATCCAGTCGCGGTCCTGCGGCAGCGCCTTCAGGTCCGTCCTGACCACGGGCAGGGCCGTGTCGGGGACGGTTCCGCTCCTGTCGCCGAACAGGAACTCCTTCCAGACGGCCGCCGCGCTCCGCTTCCCCGTCATGACGACGGTCTCCGTCTCGTTCGCGAACTGCCCGTCCACGTAGTGCGGCGACCGCTGGATCCGCTCCAGGCGCTTTCCCTGCGGAAGGCGCCCGAAGCTCGGCTGGTTGAGGAATGCCGCTCCCGCGCCGCCGAGGGCGAGAAGGACGGAAAGGACGATCGCGGTGGTCATGGGACGTCTCTCGCGGCTACTTCAGGTTGGCCTTGAAGAACTCTTCCATCCTGTCGTAGGGGATCCTGCCGTTTACGTCGTCGTAGAGGTCGGTGTGGACGGCGCCCGGGAGGATCAGGAGTTCCTTGTTGCCGACGGTCATGCTCCAGTTCTTCGCGGGATCGAGCTTCGCGGGAATCGCGGGCTTCTTCCCGGTCATCTTTTCGAACGCGCCTTCGCCGAAGTAGCGGCTGTGGGCCTTTTCGCCGTGGATCACGAGGACGGCGCCTTCGATTTCGTCGGCGTAGGCGAGCAGCTTCGCGTTCAACAGGGATGTCGCCGCGGAGCTCGCCCAGCCGCCGTTGCTGTTGAGCGAGCGCTTGTGGTAGCCGCGCGGGGTCTTGTAGTAGTCGTAGTAGTCCTTC
Organism: Fibrobacterales bacterium; assembly: GCA_017650365.1. Lineage (GTDB taxonomy): Bacteria > Fibrobacterota > Fibrobacteria > Fibrobacterales > CADBQJ01 > CADBQJ01. The sequence continues at coordinate 15,341 of JAGCEZ010000056.1, forward strand.
ACGAAGAAGGGCGCGTCGGCCGGAAGCGGATCCACGACGCCGCCGCCGAGTTCGTACGTCCCCGCCTTGAAGTCCTTCGTGCGCTGCGCCATCAGGGCCTTGCGCGCTTCGTTGCGGGCCTTGGCGCCGTTCGCCTGGTCGAAGTAGCCGTTGGCGGTCACGCGGCTCATGTCGTACATGGTCGAGGCGACGGTCGCCTTGACGCGCGTGTCGACGCCGGCGGCGTTGATCGCCATGCCGCCCCAGCCGCAGATGCCGATGATGCCGACGCGTTCCGGATCGACGTCGTCGCGGGTCGAGAGGAAGTCCACGGCGGCCATGAAGTCCTCGGTGTTGACGTCGGGGCTGTTCATGTAGCGCGGTTCGCCGCCCGATTCGCCCGTGAACGACGGGTCGAAGGCGACGGTCAGGAACCCGCGTTCGGCCATGTGCTGCGCGTAAAGGCCGGAGGACTGTTCCTTGACGGCGCCGAACGGGCCCGAGACGGCGATGGCGGGGAACTTGCCGTTCGCCTTGAGGCTCGTGTCCTTCGGCACGTACATGTCGGCGGCGAGCTCGATGCCGAAGTGGTTCCTGAACGTGACCTTGGAATGGACGACCTTGTCGCTCTGCGGGAAGACCTTGTCCCATTCGGTCGTCAGCGTCGGCTTGTCCATGTTCTTCTCCGGCGCGGCGGCGCCCTTTGCGGTTTCGTCCTTGCCGGGGCAGCAGGCGGCCAGCGCTCCGGCGGTCAGTGCGGCGATCGCCGCGGTCGAGAGTCTGCTTTTCATCGGTTTCTCCGGGTTCGGTTTTTCCTTCCTCCACAAAGTAGCACTGCGGCGCAGCTATATCAAATACTTATTTTTCATGGATTTCTATGCTTTGAAGGCATAATAAGGCATATTTAGGGCATGGAACTCCGAACGTTGACCTATTTCCTGGCCGTGGCCGAGCGGGAGAGCTTTTCCGCGGCCGCGAACGAAGTCCTTTTCGTGACCCAGCCGACGCTTTCGCGGCAGATGAAGGAGCTCGAGGAGGAGCTCGGGGCGAAGCTGTTCGAACGCGGCAGCCGGAAGACGACGCTGACCGAGGCGGGGATGCGGTTCCGGGAGCGCGCGCGGGAAATCGTGGAGCTGGCGCGGCAGACCGAGAAGGAGTTCGCCGAACAGGGCGGGGACGAGGTCGTCGGCGACGTCTACGTCGGAGGCGGCGAGACGAAGGCGTTCGCCATCGTCGCGGCGGCGTGCCGGCGTCTGCGGGAGAAGCACCCGAGGATCCGCCTGCACCTCACGAGCGGCAACGCCCAGGACGTGACCGAGAAGCTCGACCGCGGGCTCCTCGACTTCGCGCTCCTGGTGGAGCCCGCCGACAAGTCGAAATACGAATACGTGGAGCTCCCCGCGCGGGACACGTGGGGGCTGCTCGTCCGCAAGGACCATCCGCTGGCGAAGAAGGGGTTCGTCACCGTCGGCGACCTGGAAAAGACCCCGCTGCTGGTCTCGCGGCAGACCATGATGATGCGGGAATTCTCGGGGTCGCTCGGCCGCGACCTGGCCTCGCTGAACGTCGTCGCGACCTACAACCTGATCTACAACGCCGCCGTCTTCGTGGAGCAGGGGCTCGGCGCGGCCTTCTCGCTGGAAGGGCTGGTGAACACGAGCGGGCGGAGCAGGCTCGCCTTCGTGCCGTTCACGCCCATCCGCACCAGCGGCCTCGTGGTCGTCTGGAAAAGGAATCCCGTCTTCAGCAGGCCCGCCGCGCGGTTCCTCGAATGCCTGAGGTCGGAGATCGGGAAGCGGCAGGCGCCGCCCGCCCGGCGCCGCGCGACCTGAAACGCGCCGCGGGCGTCAGCCGCGGACGAAGTTCGTGAATACGCGCGGCTCGCGCTTCGGCTTCGGGACGCCGTTCGCCTCGGCCGCCTCCAGCGCCTTCAGCAGGTAGGCCATGTTCCCGGCCAGGACGCGCATGGTCTGCAGCCCCTCCGCGTCCCGCCGGACCTCTTCGGGGGAGTTGCCGTGGACCTGGTTCCAGTATTGCGACCCGACGACGTGCATGTTCGACATGAGGAAGTACTGGTTCAGCCGTTCGAACGCCGCCGTGGCGCCTCCGCGGCGGCACGAGACGACCGAGGCGCCCAGCTTGTCCGCGAGCCTGCCGCCCGCGCTGTAGAAGAGCCGGTCGAGGAACGACGTGAGCCGCCCGTCGGGGCCGCCGTAGTAGACGGGGGAGCCGACGACGATTCCGCCGAATTCGTCCAGCCGCGCGGCGACTTCGTTCACCAGGTCGTCGAAGGCGCATTTCCCGGTTTTCGAGCAGGCGCCGCAGGCGACGCAGTCGGCCAGGGGCCGCTTCCCGAGCCAGAGAATCTCGCCTTCCACGCCGTTCTTCGCGAGCTCTCGCGCCACTTCGTCCAGCGCGGCGAAGGTGCAGCCCCGTTCGTTCGGGCTTCCGTTGACGAGCAGGATCTTCTTCATGGCAGCGTGAACTGCTTCAGGAACGGCCACCCGACGTTGCCGTTGGGCTGTTCGTGCCCGCCGCTCTGCTTGGTGCAGAGGACCACTTTCACGCCGTCCCTGCAGTTGGAGTACTCCTGGCATCCGTCGGCGTTGGTCGTCGCGACGCCTTCGCAGCCGTTCCTTTCCGCCCAGAACTGGAAGTTGCTTTGCGCGCCCAGGAAATTCAATCCGTCGTTGAAGCCGCTGTCGCCGCCCTCGTAGCGGCAGACGTTGTCGGCCGTGCCGCGGAACGCGATGACGGAGATGGGACGCACGGGATTGCACTGCGCCGAGTTCGTCCTGTTCAGGTCCATCCCCCCGGCGGAGACCGCCGCGAAGAGATCCGACATGAAGCAGGCCGCATGGAGCGCCATGCCGCTGCCCATGGAGAATCCGGTCGCGTAGATGCGCTTCGGGTCGATGCAGACCTTCTCCTTGACGAAGTCGACCATCGTGCGGGTGAACTTGACGTCGTCGTCGTTGGAGCAGCAGGGGCCCACGTTCCAACCGGGCATGCTGCCCATCGCTCCGCCGCCGCTGCCCTTGGCGGTGCCGTCCGGGTAGAGCGAGATGACGCCTTCGGGGTCGGTCAGGGCCTTGTAGGTCGTGCCGTTCATCTGCTGTTGCCCGGAACCGCCGATCGGGTGGTAGTCGACGACCAGAGGCACGGGCGCGTCGCCCTTGTAGGCGCTGGGCACGTGCATGATGAATGTGCGCTTCTTGCCGTCCACGGTCACGCTCATGTTGTGGTCGCCGGAAGCGTAGGTCTTGCCGGAGCAGTCGATGATTCCATTGTAGCTGGAGCTGGACGAGCTGCTGCTGGAGCTGGAGCTCGACGAACTGCTGCTGGAGCTGGAACTCGACGAGGAGGACGAACTGGAGGAACTGGATTTCTTCTTCGAGGAGCTGGAGCTCTTATTGACCGAGGAACCCTTCCCGGAGGAAGCGCCTTCCGAGGAGAGCTCTTCGGAGGAGTCGCCTTCGTCGCCGCCGAGCCTGGTCCAGGTTCCGGTCGAGGCGTCGCACCACCAGGGTTCCTTCTCCTCGCCCACGAAGATCGTCTCCTCGTCGTTTTTCGCGTTGCAGGGTCCGGCGTCGTCCACGGTCGCCACGCGGCGCGCCCCCACGGGGCCGGAGGAGGAACCGCCGTCGTCGCCGCAGGAGACGAGAAGGGCGGAGAGGGCGAGGAAAAGGGAAGAGGAAAGAACGATCGGCTTGACGTGCTTCATTGCGCTGCCTCCGGGGCGGAGAACAAGACTATCTATCAAGATAAGCCAAAAGTCCGCGAATGGCGGGAAAAACGTCCGAATCCGGCGAAAATCGCACGGGAAGTGTCTGTCTCCGGCTCAGAACTGCTCCAGGAAGGCGTGGACTTCGGCAGGGACCCAGGTGTCCTCCCAGCCCCATCCGACGTCCATGTTGCCCGTGTCGTGGGCGGTCCACTGGTGGCCGCCGGGCCAACTGCACCACTTGATCGGGAAGCGCGGGTCGACCGACTCGAAGTCGTGGCAGACGTGGCCGGTGTTGCCGGAGATTTCCCGGGGCTGTTCGAGATGGGCGGTGTTCGCGTCCCGCACTAATCCCTGATCCCTAAGACCTAATCCCTAATTCAGAAGTTCCCTTCGAAGCCGAACTGGACGAAGAGGCCCATTCCCTTGCCCACGTAGGGCTCGAGGTCGAACTTCTGGTCGGCGTAGGTCCCGCGGCGCTTCACCTGCCAGCCGCGCTGGCGCTCGTTGTCGCCGCCGAGCCAGCGGAAGGCCTCGGCGTCCACGCCCGCGAAGAGGTTGTCGAGCTCCAGGTAGAAGCGGATGCTCTTGAGCGGGCGGATCCGGCTCGTGATGTCGAGGTGCAGGCGCAGGTCGGTGCGGAAGGTGCTGATTTCGCCCTCGTGGCGGATGGTCCGCTCGCCGCCGCCCGATCCGGCGTTGCCCCAGCGGTACTGGTCGACCGCGTAGGCGTAGGTCGGCTGGCCCCACGAGGCGCGGTGCCTGAGGATGACGGAGAGCAGCGTGTCGGAGCGCGGGTAGAAGCGCAGGGCGCTGTTGACGTCGAGGTCGCGCTGCGCCTCCCAGGGGATCGCGCCGCCGTCGGCGAGGTAGTAGTCGCCGCGGACCGTGCTGGCGTTGACGGAGAGCAGGAAGCGGTGCGCGGTCCGCCAGTCGACGCCGACGTTCGCGCCGAAGACGAAGGCCCGGTCGGCGCTGCGCGTCTCGTCGAAGAACCAGAGCACTTCGGGCGTCGGCAGCTCGGGTTCGAGGTACCAGCGCCCGAACCCGAAGCCGCGGGCGCGCAGCCGGCCCTTCTCCAGCTCGAGGCCCGAGCGCATCTCGCCGGAGCCGAAGAGCTCGCCTTCGAGCGAGGGCTCGTTCGCCTTCGCGTCGAACTTCCCGGGGACGATTCGCGGCTGAGCCTTCCAGCCGGCGTCCGTCTTCCAGTCGAGCCCCTCCGTCAGCGTCCGGGCGACCGAGACCGACAGCTCGGGCATCGCCTGGACGTCGGTCGTGGCGACGGCGCCCGCGGAGAGCGCGTTCTTCCAGGCGCCGCCCTTCCAGAGCAGCGTCCCCTGCAGCCGCAGCGAGCCGACGCCGGCCTCGGCCTCCTTCAGGAGCGGGGAGTAGTTCTCGTCGCGGGTCTCCGACGTCCACTGCGCGTCTGCGCCGACCGTCGTCGCGGCGCCCAGGAACTTCGCCTTGAGCGGGACCTCCGCGCCGCCCTGCAGGGTCCAGGCCGTCCGGTCGAGGTCGCCCAGCAGGTTGGCCTCCTCGCCGTAGATGTTGTCCGAGCCGTCCTTGCGCGGGGAGCCCGCCGTGCGCGGGATGTAGACCACGGTCGTGTCGTCGCGCCACTTCTCCCTCGAGGTCTCGAAGAAGGCGCCGAAGTGGACCCCGAAGCCCTCCGCGTCGGTCCGCTCCCACGAGAGCACGCCCGCGTCGCGGTTCCCCTCGAAGATGCCGAGCCGGGGCCCGTTGTCCGCCGCCGAGAAGGTGCGCGAGGTGTCCTGCATCACGTCCCAGTCGTCGTGGACCCAGAGGAGCGTGGTCCGCGTGGCCACGCCGTCGGTGTCGAGCGAGTGGAAGTTCAGGTAGAGGTCGAAGGCGACCAGGTCGAAGTCGGACCCCGTGGAGGTGAGGTCGTCGTCCGCCTTCGCCTCGGCGCCGCGCTTGCGGTATTCGGTGAAGAACCGGCTGCCGAGGTTGGTCAGGAAGCTGGAGTTGAGCCAGCGGAAGCTCGCCTCGAACCCGTCGCCCCAGAGCCACGGCCCGGAGACGACCGCTTCGGAGACGGCGGTCCCCACTCCGACGACGGCGGCGTAACGCTCGGGGTCGGCCTTCGCGGGCCGGAACTGGATCGCCGCCGCGCGCCCGCGGTCCAGGGGGCCGGAGCCGGGCTCGTCCACGAGCGAGATCCCCTCGAGCACGCGCGGGTTGATGGCGGAGAGGTTGCCCGGGAAGCCGATGTCGATGTGGCGCAGCATCGGGATGCGCTGCGAGCCGAGGTAGCCGGCGACGTCCTGCGAGCGCGACCCGTAGTGGCTGAGGTTCGAGCTGAACTCCTGCAGGCCCGAGATCCCCGGGAGGAAGGCGAGGTGCTCCTGGAGGTCGAACTGCATCCCCTGCGTCCGCTCCAGCTCGCGGATGGCCGCCACTTCTACGGTCCGCGGGGCCTCCTCGGCCTCGGCCGTCACCTTCTCGCTTTTGAGCTTTTTCGCGCTGCGCTTGAGGAAGACCTGCAGGTCGAGCGGGTCGGGGTAGTCGTCGAGGGAGAAGGAGAGGGTTTCGTAGCCCGGCTTCTCCGCGCGGAGCTTCGCCCCCTTGGCGGGGACTTCGGCCTCGAACCGGCCCTGGCGGTCGGCGGTCGCCAGCTCCTTGCCCGATTCGAAGAGGATTTTGGCGTAGGAGACGGGGGAGTCGTCGCTCCGGTCGAGGACCACGCCGCGCACGTCCACGGCCTGGGCCAGGACCGGCGCGCAGAGCGCCAGGGCGCAGAGCGCGGCCAGGCGGAGGGGGCGGGGGGCCGGGCGGCCCTTTTCCCGGGGGCGGAAAAACATCCTTCCAAAGATACCTTTTGTAAATTTGAAGGCACTATGCTAGACATCAAACGCCTTCGCGAAAATCCCGACGAAATCCAGGCCCAGGCCAAAGCCAAGGGCGTGGACACCGACATCCGCGCCATCCTGGCCCTCGACGACCGCCGCAAGGGGATCCTGGCCGAGGTGGAGGAGCTCAAGGCCCGCCGCAATTCCGCCTCCAAGAAGATCGGCGAACTGAAGCGCACGGGCGGCGACGCCCAGGCCGCCATGGACGAAGTGGCCTCCATCAAGGGCCGCATCGACGAGCTCGACGGCCAGCAGACCGAGGTCGAGGCGAAGATCCGCGAGGCGATGAGCTACATCCCCAACATCCCGCAGCCGGGCGTGCCCGAGGGGAAGAGCTCCGAGGACAACGTCGAGGTCCGCGTCTGGGGCGAAGAGCCCGCCGATTCCTTCGAACGGATCGACCACAAGACCTTCGGCGAAAAGCTCGGCCTCTTCGACTTCGAGCGCGGCGCCAAGATCTCCGGCTCCGGCTTCCCGGTCTACACCGGCATGGGCGCCCGCCTGGAACGCGCGCTCATCTCCTACTTCATCGACACGCTGACCTCCGAGTTCGGCTACGTCGAGGTGCTCCCCCCGCACATGGTCAACGAGATCACGCTCTTCGGCACCAGCCAGCTGCCGAAGTTCCGCGACCAGCTCTACACCATCCCCGAGGACGGGCTCTTCATGATCCCCACGGCCGAAGTGCCCGTGACCAACCTGCACGCCCGCGAAGTGATGCGCGAGGAGCAGCTGCCGACCCGCTACTGCGCCTACACCCCCTGCTTCCGCCGCGAAGCCGGCTCCTGGGGCCGCGAGGTGCGCGGGTTCCTCCGCCTGCACCAGTTCGACAAGGTGGAGATGGTGCAGTTCGCACGCCCCGAGGACTCGAACCGGATCCACCAGGAGATGGTCGAGCACGCCCAGCGCCTGCTGAAGGGGCTCGGCCTGCGCCACCGCGTGATCGAGCTCTGCAAGGGCGACCTCGGGTTCGGCGCCGCGCGCTGCTACGACGTCGAGGTCTGGAGCCCGGTCGAGAAGAAGTGGCTCGAAAGCTCCTCGGTCTCGAACTTCGAGGACTTCCAGGCCCGCCGCGCCGAGATCCGCTACAAGTCGAAGGCCGACGGCAAGGTCCGCTTCGTCCACACGCTCAACGGCTCCGGCCTGGCCACGCCGCGCGTGATCGTGGCGCTGCTCGACACCTACCAGCAGCCCGACGGCTCGCTCGTGATTCCCGAGGTCCTGCGCCCCGCCATGGGGACGGACCGCATCGAACCCAAGGCCTAGGGGCTCCCCCGGGATGTCGGCTCTCGCGCTTCCGGACGTCTTCGCCGCGATGGTCGGCCGGGAGATCCGCAAGCTCTTCGGCCAGCTCCGGCGGTTCCTGCGCTTCCAGCGCGAGGTGCTGAAGACGGCGCCCTACGTGCCGCTCCACCCGTCGTTCCTGGTCGAGCAGCTCTACATCATCGGCATCACCTCGATCCCGCTGATCTGCATCACCTCCACGTTCACGGGGATGGTCTTCTCGTGGCAGATGGCCTACCAGCTCGCCGGGCTCGCGCCCGACATCTACATCGGCGTGGCCGTGGGCAAGTCGGTGATGGTGGAGCTGGGGCCGGTGCTGGTCTCGATGGTGATGTGCGGGCGAATCGGCGCGGCGATGTGCGCCGAGCTGGGCACGATGGCGGTGACCGAGCAGCTGGACGCGATGAAGTGCCTCAACCTCAGCCCCTACCGCTACCTTCTCGCGCCGCGCGTGGTCGCCGCGATGATCATGCTCCCGGTGCTGACGATCGTCGCCTCGCTCATCTCGATCCTCAGCGGCTGGGCCGTGGCCTGGCTCGGGCGCGACGTCCCCTTCGACATCTTCATGAAGGGCGTGCGGATGTTCTACGACGACTGGGACATGACCGTCGGCCTGATCAAGAGCCTGGCGAGCGGCTACATCATCGCGATCTACGCCTGCTACTTCGGCTACACCACGACCAACGGCGCCGAGGGCGTGGGCCGCTCCACGAAGGCCGCCGTGGTCGCCTCGATGACCTCGGTGCTGATCGCGGCGTTCGTCCTTTCGGAGATCCTGCTCTGACGGGGCGGCGCCATGGCTGAAGGGAAGCTGCCCAGTTCGAGGAGCCTGACCGTCGGGACGCTGCTGATCGCCGGGTCGAACGTCCTGAGCCGCCTGCTCGGCCTCGCCCGCGACGCGCTGCTGGCCCGCGCCGGCGGGACCTCGTTCCAGACCGACGCCTACAACATCGCCTTCCTGCTGCCCGACCTCCTGAACCACTTCCTCGGCGCGGGGCTCCTCTCCATCACGCTGATCCCGCTGCTCACGCCCGCGTTCAAGCGCGACGACCTCGACGGCGTCTCGCGCACGGTCTCCGAGATCTTCGGCGTGGTCTTCGGAGCCGTGACGCTCCTCGCGCTCCTCTGCTTCCTCTTCGCCGGAGAGATCGTGCCGCACCTGACCGAGCAGGCGCTCCCGCCCGAGACGCTCGCGCTCACGATCCGCTACACGCGCATCCTCGTCTTCGCGCAGATCTTCTTCGTCGCGGGCGGGTTCCTGATGGCGGTGCAGTACGGGCGTTACAGGTACGCGATCCCCGCGCTCGCGCCGCTGGTCTACAACGCCTCGATCATCGCGGGCGGCGCGGTCGCCCTGGCCACGGGCGACGTCGCGTGCTTCTGCTGGGGCGTGCTCTTCGGCGCCTTCGCGGGGAACTTCGGGATCCAGTGGTTCGGCGCGCGGCGCGCGGGCCTGAGGCTCCGCCCCGTGGTCGACTTCCGGAGCCCGGCCCTGCGCCGCTACCTCTGGCTGACGCTCCCGTTCGTCTTCGGCGCTGGCGCGACCTTCTCGAACGAGCTGGCCTACCGCTACTTCGGCGGCGCGGGCGAGGGGAACGTGGCCGGGCTGGGGTTCGGGCTGCGCATCATGATGTCGCTCGTCGGCGTCTTCGGCGGCGCCGCGGGCGTCGCCTCGTATCCGGTCCTGGCGCGCCACTGCGACGACGGGGACTGGGAGGGGCTGGCGAAGCGCGTGGCGACCACGCTCGAGCGGATCTTCTGCCTGCTCGTGCCGGCGACGCTCGCGATCGGACTGCTGGCGCCCGAGGCGGTCTCGCTCTACCTGGGCGGCGGGAAGTTCGGCGACGAGTCGGTGCGGAGCGTGGTGCGCGCGCTGCGGTTCTACCTCCCGGTCGCGGTCCCGATGAGCGCGACGCTGATCGTCGCGCGCTCCTTCTACGCCTCGAAGGACACCTGGACGCCCTCGCTCCTGACGCTGGGCGCCTTCCTCGCCACGCTTCCCTTCTACGCCCTCTTCGGGGAGGAACTCGGCGACGTCCGCGTCCCGGTCCTCTCCTTCGCGACGGCGCTCCTCCAGATCTCCCTCCTCGGAATCTTCTGGGCGCGCCGCCATCCCTCCCGGGAGCATCTGCGCCCGATCTTCGCGCTGCTGAAGATGGCCCTCCCCATGGCGCTGCTCGCCTGGGGCGCGTCGCGCGGGCTGGAGCTCTGGAACCGGCCGGAGAACGGCCTGCTCTTCTTCCTGGAACTCGCGCTCCTGGGGTGCGGGCTCTACCTCCTCTCCCTGCTGCTGCTCTGGCCGCTGCGCATTCCCGGATTCCAGGAGTGGACGGCGGCCCTGAAGCGGAAGGCGCTGCGGAGGCGTTGCTAAATTGTCCGGAGAACCTCCGGAGATGGAGTCGAAATGCGCGCTCTGAACATCCTTCTGGTCCTCTGCCTGGCGTTCCCGCTCTTCGCGGGCGAACCCGAAACGCGTCTCGCCAAGGCGGCGCAGCTCGTCGCGCAGGGGAGGGACGCCGAGGCGATCCCCGACCTGCAGTGGGTTTCCGCGAAGTCCTGGCGCAACGGGACGGGCGAACGCGCCACGGTCCTGCTGATCGAGGCCTCGCTGCGCGCCGGGAAGTTCGACGAGGCCTCGCAGCTCGCCGACCGCTTCCTGAACTACCGCTCCAACAGCGCCTACGGTCCCCGCGTGGAGTGGGCGAAGGCCCGCCTCCTGCTCCGCGGCGGCGAATTCTTCGCCTCCGCGCGGAGCATGGCCGCGCTGCTGGCCCGTCCGCTCTCCGCCACGCTGCGCGGCGAGGTCACGGACCAGTTCCGCCGCCTCTTCGCCTCGGACGTCCTCTCCCCGCTTGAACTCGAGGCGCTCCTGCGCCGCGGGATCCCGGACGCCACGCTGACCGGCGACCTGCTCTGGAACCTCGGGTCCGCGCTGGAGCGCCAGGAAAGATGGCGCGGCGCCGTCTGGCACTACGGCTGGCTCGCGTCCGAGTTCCCGGACCACCCCAGGGCCGCGGACGCGCGCACGCACGCCGCCGCGCTCGAGGGCAAGGGCCTCGGCCGCCCCGTGGTCCTCGTCGTCGCGCCGCTCACGGGCGATCTCGCGCCCTACGGCAACGACCTCCTGCAGGGCGCGGTGCTCGCGCTTGAGCAGAGCGGCCGGGGAGACGCGATCTCCTGGCGCGCGGTCGACGGCAAGGGGCAGCCCTCCGAGACCATCCGCGCGGTGAAGGAGGCGATGTCGCAGGAGAACGTCGTCGCGGTGGTCGGGCCGATCCTCAGCCCGGTCTCCTCCGCGCTCGCCGGCTGGATGTCGGGCGCGGCGCCCGGCGTTCCGCTCGTCGTCCCCTCCGCCAACGGCGAGAACGTCGCCGCGCTCGGCGCCAACGTCTTCCAGCTCTCCGTCCCGCTCTCCGACCTCGCGCGCGGCGTCGCCCGCCACGCGATGGAGTGCCGCAACCTCCGCGAGTTCGCCGTGCTCGCCCCCCGGACCTCCTACGGCAACGCCATGGCCGAGGCCTTCGTGGACGAAGTGGAGAACGCGGGCGGCCTGGTCGTCGGCGCGGAACGGTACCAGGAGGGGCTTCCGGACTACAAGGCCCAGTTCGACGCGCTGCGCCTCAAGGGCTACAAGCTGCTGACCGACCGCCGCGCCATCGCCGCGGGCAAGACCGCGGCGGCCAAGGAGAAGAGCCCCAAGGCGCGCCACGCGTTCCTCGCCGACTCCGCGATCGTCGTGGACGGCGTCTTCATCGCGGCCAGCGACCCGGCCGACGCGCTCCAGCTGGCGCAGATGACGCGCCACTACATGATCAAGGGCGAGCTCTTCGGCTCCTCGGGCTGGTACGGGTCGTCGCTCCTCCGCGGCGACGGGCGCAAGCTGGTGGAGTCGGCGGTCTTCTCGTCCGACTTCCTCGAACGCTCCGACGATTCCACGTGGACGAAGTTCGACGAGGCCTACCGCAAGCGCTGGGGCTCGGCCCCGGGCCAGGACCGCGTCGCGGGCCTCGGCTACGACGCGATGCGCCTCGTGCTGCGCGGCGAGAAGCTGGCCGCGGGCGGCGACCTCGTGGCGGCCATGCGGACCGTCCGCCGGATCCCCGGCGTCTACGGCGGCATCGAGCTCGACCCCGCCACGGGCGGCAACTCCAAGGTGCACCTCGTGCGCGTCGAGGAGGGCCGCTTCAAGGTGCTCGAAGGCTGCGGCGAACCTCCCGCCGCCGCCCCCGCCGCGAAGTAGCGGTCACTTGAAATTGTACGTGTGCTCGTAGAGCATCTTCCCGTAGTTCTTCTCTTCGGGGACGTTGTCGTAGATGTTGCGGCGCTGGCCCTTGGGGTCGTGGACCGGGTCGATGGGGTCGACGTCGAAGAAGAACTTCTTGCGGACCCAGTACCAGACCTTCGTCCCGGCGCTGTCGGTCTTGACGGGGAACCCGCTCCACCCCTTGACCGCGCGGATGGTGTGGTAGGCGAACTTGAGGTCGCCGCGGATCTGCAGCGGCACGGCGTTCTCGACGTTCCCGAGCGTGTCGACCAGGATGCCGATCTCGACCATGCCGGGGCGCCCGGCGTGGCGCATTTCGAGCGGATAGTCGGGGAGCTTGTTCCCGAGCGAGTCCACCGTGTTCGCCTGCTCGATCCCGACGCCCGCGGGCTCGACCGATTCGGACTTCCAGAGCGGCGGGATCGTGTCGGGCTTGCGCGGGTCGGCGGGCAGCGCGAGGTCGCGCTCGGAGGGCCTGAGCACGCGGTCGGGCGCCTTCCTCGCCACGCGCCGCTTGACCGGAATGCTCCAGTGCTTCGGCGCCTCGGGCGCGGGCGGTTCCTCCTCGGCGACCTCTTCGGGGACGGGCGCCGGCGCGGGACGCTCCCTCCTCGGCTTCGGCGGCGGGGGAGGCGGCGGTTCGGGCGTCTCGACGGAGAACTCGACGTGGATCTCGGCCTTCGGTTCCTTCCGCTCCCCGGTCTCGAGCGAGGAGAACTGCAGGAAGAGCAGCAGGAAAAGATGCGCGGCCGCCGAGAAGGCGAGGATGGCCCGGTGCGTCTTTTTGCCGTAGATCCGGATCATGGAGTGTGGGGACGGAGAGCTCCGCGCGCGACCCAGGCGGCGTCGTGCTTCAGCCAGGCTTCGTTGGCGGTGAAGAGGAGAAGCCCGCGCGTCTTCCGGAGGTCCGAACGCGCCGCTCCGATCTGCTCCAGCTGCAGCGCGAGGTCCTGGCGCCCGCTCCAGCCCGCGGTCTCCCAGGTGGAGAGCGAGGGGAGGACGCCGAGCGCGGGGAGCCCCGCCGCCTTCCGCGCCGCGCCGACCTTCTCCGCGACCGCGTTCCAGCGGTCGAGCCGGGCGCGGAAGCGCCCGAGGTCGTCGTCGTGGAGGCGCGGCGCGACGCCCGAGATCCAGCCCTTCTCCGCCCAGAGGACCCAGTCCTGGCCCTTCTCCTCGAGCGCGCGGACGGGGTCGTCGTCCACGACCGCGGTCACCCGGACGCCCGCGTCCGCGGCGGCGCGCGCGATTTCGGCGACGAACGAGTCGAGCGCCGCCCGCCGGAACCCGGCGAACGCCGCGTGGAGGGCGGAGTCGGGGAAGACGCTTCCGGGCCACCCGGCGACCTTGCGTTCGCCGAGCCGCTTCGCGAACTCCGTTTCGCACGTCTTCCCGTAGTCGGTCTCGTCCCCGAACGGGAGCTCGAAGTCGTCCACGAGGATCTCCCGGACGCCGAGCCCGGCGAGCTGCCCGGCGAGCGCCGTCGCGGCGAGCGCGCGGACCTCGTCCGAGCAGAGCGTGAGCGCGGGGCGCGGTTCGCCGTTCGGGTCCTGCTGCAGCCAGCCCCGCGCGTGCCATTCGGCGAGCTCCGCGTCGGTCGCCCCGGCCGGAACCCGGACGAGCGAGAGCGCGGGGATCCAGTCCAGGGAGAGCGCGGCCGCGCGGTCGCGGAGCGGGCTTGCCTTCCCCTCGCCGTAGAGCCCGAAGCGGATCTCCTCCACGAGCCCCGTCGCGCCGGCGCGCGCAAGCGAATCGGCCCACTCCGCGCGCGGTTCCTGCGTCCAGAAGAGCCGTTCCTCGCCCGGGGCGGGCTTGCTCGTCGGCCCGAGGAGAATCCAGGCCTGCGCCATCCAGCGCCGCCCCTCCTTCCAGAGCTCCAGGTCCTCTTCGGGCTTCGACCTGCGGTCGGCGTTCCAGAGCTTCGCGTGGATGCGCCGCGCGTTCTCCACCCGTTCGCCGCGCGGGCCCGAATAGGGCGGCTTCGCCCCCTCCTTCAGCGCCTCCACGGCGGCGAGCATCTCGGCGTAGGGCCCGAACTTCCCGATCTCGTCGGGGTTCGGGCGGAGGGGCAGCCAGCGCCAGCCCGAAAGCCGGACCTCGGCGCCGTTCGCGGAATTTCCCAGCCAGCGGAGCTCGAACCCGACGGGCGGTTTCGAGAGGTCGGGCTCCTCGCCCTCGACCCAGACGGGGCGGAGGGGGACCCGCTCGGCGGTCTTTCTTCCGGAGGGGACCAGCGGCTCGAAGCCCGCGGCGGCGTCGGGCCAGAGGGCGACCAGCTCCAGCCCCGGGACCTCCAGGGGGCGCGACGCGGAGACCGAGACCTCCAGCGCGCCCGTCGTGTCGAGCGCGAAGGGCTTCCGCGGGACGAAAGACCAGACGCACCCGCCTTCGGGGCAGGAGAAGAGCGTTTCGCCTCCGGCGGAACGCGGGGCCGGATCCCCCCAGCGGAGGGCGGCGGCGGGCGCGGCCAGGGCCTGGACCGCGGCGAGGGCCCCGAGAAGGAGCGGGATCCGGGAAATCGTCGGCATGACGCAAATTTAGAAGTCCGCCCGAATTTGCTACATTCGCCTCCCGTGCAAATCCCCCTTTTGGGCTAACTCGAGGCAAGTCATGGCTTCCGAAAAGAATCCGCAGGTCGAAGTCGGCGAATACCAGCGCAAGGACCGTTTCCAGCAGAAGGTCGGCGACGCCGTCGACCGTCTCCAGAACGAGCTGCCCCACCGCACCAACCAGCTGATTGCCGCGGTCGCCGTCGTCGTCCTCGTCGCCCTCGGGATCTTCTGGCAGGTGAACAACGTCCGCGAACGCGACAAGGCCGAGGCGGGCCGTCTCGGCGCCGCCCTCGCCGCCCACGAATCGGGCGACTTCCTCTCCGAAAAGGCCGAGCTCGAGAAGTTCCTCGCCTCCAACCCCTCCTCCGCGCTGGTCCGCGCCAAGGCCGCGCTCCTGCTCGGCAACCTGAACTACCTCGAACGCGACTTCGACGCGGCCGAGAAGAACTTCCGCGCCAGCGTCTCCGACGCCGGGAGCGTCGCGCTGATCGCCTCCGCCGCCCGCCACGGCCACGCCTCCACGCTGATGCAGAAGGGCGACTACGCGGCCGCCGCGTCCGAATGGGAATCCTTCGTCTCCTCCTACGGCAAGCGCCGCGGCACCGCGCGCGAACAGGCCGCGGGCAGGGACTCGTTCGACGAAGTGGCCCTCGTGGCCGACGCCCTCTACAAGCTCGCCATCTGCCGCGTCGAGCTCGGGCAGAACGACAAGGCGCGCGAAGCCTGCGAACGCATCCTCGCGAGCTACGGCGACAGCCGCGTCGCGAACCAGGCCCGCCTGGTCCTCGCCGCCCTCTAGCGCCCAGGGCCCGGAGAAGGCGCGATGTCCGGCCGGGTCGAATTCCGTCTCCAGGCGCCCTACGGCCTCGCCGGCGACCAGCCGCAGGCCGTCGAGGCGCTCGAACGCGGGTTCCGCGCGGGCGAACGGTTCCAGACGCTGCTCGGCGTCACCGGCTCGGGCAAGACCTTCACGGTCGCGAACCTGATCCAGCGCGTCGGGCGCCCCACGCTCGTCCTCACGCACAACAAGACGCTGGCCGCGCAGCTCTACGAGGAGTTCAAGGCCTTCTTCCCCGACAACGCGGTCGAGTACTTCATCAGCTACTACGACTACTACCAGCCCGAGGCCTACGTCGTGGCGAGCGACACCTTCATCGAGAAGGACGCCTCGGTCAACGACGAGATCGAGAAGCTGCGCCTCCACGCGGCGACCAGCCTGCTGACGCGCCCCGACACCATCGTGGTCGCGTCGGTCTCGTGCATCTACGGCCTGGGCTCGCCCGACGAGTTCGAGAACGCGATGGTGCCCGTCGCGGTCGGGCAGCGGATCGAGCGCGACGACTTCCTGCGCAAGCTGATCGCGGTGCAGTACAGGCGCAACGACTACGAGGCGGCGCGCGGCTGCTTCCGCGTCCGGGGCGACGTCGTGGACGTCCGGCCCGCGAACGAGGACTGGTTCCTGCGCGTCGGCTTCTTCGGGGACGAGATCGAGAAGATCTCCCTCGTGGACGCGACGACGGGGACCCTGATCCAGCGCCTGGAGAAGACGACGATCGTCCCGGCGCGCCCCTTCTCCGCGCGTCCCGACGACATCGGGCGCATCGTCTCGGAGATCCTGCGCGAGCTGGACGAGCGCCTCGCGGTCTTCCGCGCCGAGGGCAAGCTCGTCGAGGCGCAGCGGCTGGAGGAGCGCGTCAAGCGCGACGCGGAGATGCTGAAGGAGACCGGCTTCGTCTCGGGCATCGAGAACTACTCGCGCATCGTCGAGAACCGCGCGCCGGGCACGCGCCCGCACACGCTGCTCGACTTCTTCCGCGACGACTGGTTCCTCGTGGTGGACGAATCGCACGTCAGCGTGCCGCAGGTCCGCGGCATGTCCAACGGCGACCGCCAGCGCAAGCAGACGCTCGTGGACTACGGCTTCCGGCTCCCGTGCGCGCTCGACAACCGTCCGATGAACTTCGCGGAGTTCGAGGCCGCCTGCCCCGACCGCGTCCTCTTCCTCTCCGCCACCCCCGGCGACTACGAGCTGGAGAAGTCCGGCGGCGTCGTCGTGGAGCAGATCATCCGCCCCACGGGCCTGCTCGACCCCGAGGTGGAGGTCCACGGGACCGAGGGCCAGATGGAGCACCTGCTCGAGGAGATCCGCAGGGTCCGCGAGCGCGGGGAGCGGGCGCTCGTCACCACGATGACCAAGCGCATGGCCGAGCGGCTGACCGACTTCCTCTCCGAGATGGGCGAGAAGGTGCGCTACCTCCACTCCGACGTCGAGTCGCTGGAGCGCAGCTCCATCCTCCGCGACCTGCGCCTGGGCGAGTTCGACGTGCTGGTCGGCATCAACCTCCTGCGCGAGGGGCTCGACCTCCCCGAGGTGTCGCTCGTGGCGATCCTCGACGCCGACAAGGAGGGCTTCCTCCGCTCGCACCGCTCGCTGATCCAGACGATGGGCCGCGCGGCGCGCAACGTCCACGGGCGCGTGGTGCTCTACGCCGACTCCATGACCGACTCCATGAAGGCGGCGATCGACGAGACCGTCCGCCGGCGCGAGCTGCAGAAGAGGTTCAACGAGGAGCACGGGATCGTCCCGAAGACCGTGGCCCGGGAGGTGAGCGACGAGCTCTCGGTCCTCAAGCAGGCCCGCGAGGCCTCGCGCGCGAACAAGGAGGCCAGGTCCGGGCGCGGCGGCGGGCGGCGCGGCGGGCTCCGCGACGGGAAGCCCGGGCGCGGGAAGAGCCCCGTCTTCCGGGGCCCGAGCGAGGCGGAGTCCGGCGAGGACCTCTGGCTCGTCGAGGAGGGGGAGGCCTCCCTCACCGCCGAGGAGGCGCAGGAACGGATGCTCGCCGCCTCGGCGAAGCTCGACTTCGAGGAGGCCGCGCGCTGGCGCGACCTGATGCTGAAGCTCGGCGGCGCCCGCAAATAGGCCGCTGGCGAATTTCATGCCTAAATATCCATTCGAAACGGACTTTAATCGATTCTTGAACGGCTGTTCGCGGGCGAAGGCCGGGTTTGCATTTCCGGAATTCCCGGAACGGATTTGTCAAGAGGAAAATGACGAATTTTTTTTGTGGCCAGAATGTGGATAGATTGTCGGACTTCGCGTGACGAAAATGTGGATAAATGTGAACAAAACGATGCGCTCAAAAACCTCGATCGAAACCGGCCTTGTCCAAAGCGGAAAAATGTGGCGTTTTTGCGCTGAAAAACGTGTTTCCCGATGAAAAGGCAAAAAGGCCGTCCGCTCTCCGATTTCCTTTACTAGATTTCAAAAAAGCCGGAGACAAGCCATTCAGGCCCGGCGTGAGGAATGGGGATTGTTGATAAGATGTCGATAGAAGCCAAAGCGCTGGAACCGCTCGAATCCGCTTGGGGACGGATTCTGGACTCCTGGAAGGAGTCGCTGGGCGCTTTCGCCTACGGCACCTGGATCGCGGGCTGCAGCCTCCTCCGCGAAACGCCGGACGGGACGCTGGTCGTCGGCCTGGCCTCCCAGTTCCACTGCGACTACTGCCGCCGGATGCGCGAACGCCTCCTCCTGGCCGCCGGCGAAGTCCGTCCCGGGCTCGCCTCGATCGAGTTCGAGGTCGATTCCTCGCTGGTCCCGCCGCAGCCCCGGCCGGAGTGCCCCGAAATCCCGTCCGTGCGGATCGAGCCCGTCGTCCCCGACCAGCGCGCCCCGCGCGGCGAGCGTCCTCCCTTCCGCGACGGCTTCACGTTCGCCGAGTTCGTCGAGGGCGAAGCCAACGAAATGGCGCTGAACGCCTGCCGGCAGGTGGCCGAGAACCCGGGCGCCGAGGGCCTCAACCCCCTGATCGTCTACGGCGGCTCCGGCCTCGGCAAGACCCATCTGCTCCACGCCCTGGGCCGCCAGGCCTGGGAGACCCGCGCCGTCGAGCGCGTGGCGATCCGCACGGTCGACCAGCTCGTCGCCGGCCTGGCCGAGACGGCGCGCCGCGGGCTCTCCGTCGGACAGCGCTTCGCCGACTACCTCCGCGCCGGGCTGGTCCTCGTGGACGACGTCCAGCTCCTGCCGAAGAGCGGCTGGGTGCACGACCAGTTCGCCGAGCTCTCCCGGCTCCTGATCTCCCGCGGCGTCCAGCTGGTCGTCACGAGCGACAAGCCCCTCTCCGAGCTCCAGTGGGCCGACCCGCAGCGCTTCCGCCACATGAAGGAGGGGATGGCGCTGGAGATCGGCAACCCCGACAGCCGGCTGCGCCTGGAGATCCTCCGCCAGAAGCTGAAGACGACGTGCCCGGACGCGGGGCTCTCCGACGAGGTGCTGGAGTTCGTCTCCGAAAACGACTTCGGCAACGTCCGCGAGCTGGAGGGGGCGCTCCTCAAGCTCGCGTTCCACGGCCGGATGCTGGGCTCGGAATGCACGATCGACATCGCGCAGAGCATCCTCGCCGACAGCGTCCGCGACAGCCGCCAGACCCTGACGCTGGAGATGATCGCCGCGGAGACCGCCCGCTGCTTCGGCCTGACGGTCGAGCACCTCAAGAGCAAGAGCCGCCGCAAGGAGTACGTCACGGCGCGCAAGGTCGCGATGCACCTGGCGCGCACGCTCCTCGACCAGACGCTCCACTCGATCGGGTTCTACTTCAACCGCGACTACTCCACGGTCTCCAGCTCCATCGACACCGTCGAGGCCGCGATGGCGCTCGACCCCGACTTCGCGAACCGCGTCGAACGCCTCCGCGACCGCCTGGTCGCCCTCCGCAGCCTGGGCGAATAGCCCGTCCGCGCCCGCCGCCGCGCGCCCCGCGCCCGGACGCCGCGTCCGCCGAATTGGTATATTCGCCCCATGCAGGAATTCTCCGTCTCCCATCTCGTCTTCGGCTCGGGCGCCTTCTCGATCGTCATCGTCGGGCTGCTCGCGGCGACCTCCTTCGTCAGCTGGGGGGTGATCCTCCGCAAGATCCTCCTCCAGAGGAAGACCGCCCGCGCCAACGCCCGCTTCCTCGCCCAGTTCCGGAAGATCTCGCACTTCGCCGAGCTGCAGAACCTCTGCAAGGACGAGAAGGAGCCCTGCCCCCTGCGCGCCATCTCCAAGGGGATGCTCGTCGAGGCGAGCAAGCTCTCCGGGCGCGTGAGCTACGACAACATCCACCACCGCGCCGAGCTGATCGAGGAGAGCGCGCAGCGCTGCGTCGAGACCCAGCGCGTCGTGGACGCGAAGTACAACGGCTTCCTCTCCGTCGCCGCCAACCTCTCGCCCTTCCTCGGGCTGCTCGGCACCGTCTGGGGCATCATGGACAGCCTCTGGTCCATCGGGAAGCACGGCTCCGCCGAGCTCGTCGTGGTGGCCCCCGGCATCGGCGCCGCGCTGGTGACGACGATCGCGGGCCTGCTGGTCGCCATCCCCGCCTCCGGCGCCTTCAACCTCTTCTCCATGCGGACGAACCGCAACGAGGTCTTCTACACCAACTTCGGCTCGCACGCGCTGGCGATGTTCAAGCGCGACGAGCTCGCCGCGGTGGAATCGGCCCAGGCGAAGGGAACCGCCGAATGAAGAGACGTCCCCGCCGCGAGGATCCGCACGCGGAGCTCAACCTCACCAACCTGATCGACGTCGTCTTCGCGATCCTCGTCGTCTTCATGATCACCGCGCCGATGATGACGCGCGGCGTGAAGGTGGACCTGCCGAAGACCGAGGCGCCGAGCCTGGAGGAGAAGGAGCTGCTGCGCGTGACGGTGGACCGGAACGGCTCGATTTTCGTGGGGCAGAGCCAGGTGGACCTCGAGGGGTTCGGCGACGAGCTGCTCCGCCAGTGGGACGGCGAGTCCCCGGTGGCGATCAACTCCGACGAGAACGTCCCCTACGGCCGCGTGATGAAGGTCGTCTCCCGCGCGCAGGCGCTCGGGGTGACGAAGGTCGGATTCCTGACCGCCGAGGACCTCGAGCGCGAGAAGGGGCGCGGAGGGCGGCGGTGATCCGCGCCGAGGCGAGCGAGGACTTCGGCTTCGGAAACGGGGACGACGCGGCGTTCCGCGGAATCGTCCTCTCCTCCCTGGCCTTCCACGCCGCCCTGGCCGCGCTGATCGCGCTGGGGTTCCTGCTGGCCGGCGGAAAGAAGCAGAAGGAGTCGATGGCGCTGGTCGAGCTGGTGCAGGTCGCGCAGCCGGCGCCGCCCGCCCCGGAGGTCGCGCCCGAACCGCCCGGGAGCCCGGAGCCGAAGCCCGCGAAGGCGGAGCCGGCGCCGGCGGAACCCGCGCCCGCGCCGAAGCCCGAGGCCAGGCCCAAACCCAAGCCGCAGCCGAAGCCGGAAGTCAAGCCCGAACCGAAGCCGGAGGTCAAGCCGGAAGTCAAGCCCGAGCCGAAGCCGGAACCCAGGCCCGAGCCGAGGCCCGAGGCCGCGCCCGCCGTCGCGAAGACGGACGACGCGGCGCCCCGCGAAAAACCCGACTCGCTGAAGACCGCGTCGGGCATGGACCTCCCGACGTTCGCGCCCAGGCGGTCGAACAGCTCGCCCTCCGCGGCGGGCGTCGTCGGCGGGCGCGCGACCGACGGCCGCGTCAACGCCTACAACGCGCAGATCAAGGCGGCCGTCGAACCCCGCTGGACCCCGCCCGTGGTCGAGGGCGTCGCGCCGGGCACGCGCGCCGTGGTCTCGTTCGTCATCGGGCGCTCCGGCGCGCAGGGCGCGGTGTCGCTCGCGAAGAGCTCCGGAAGCCCCGTCCTCGACCAGCTCGCGCTGCGCGCGGTGAACCTCGCCAAGTTCCCGCCGCTCCCGCCCGCGATCGAGGAGGATCCCTATCCCGTCAGCTACGGCTTCGTCTACGAGGGACAATAGAATCATGGCAAAAAGAACAACCGTCCCGCCGCTCCGGACCGCCTTCGCGCTCCTCCTCTGCGCCGCGATCGCCTCTCCCGCCTCCGCCGAGGAGAACTACATCGAGTCCTCCGCCGGCGCCGGCGCCATCGCGCTCGGCATGCTCGACATCTCGCAGGAGGGGAGGGGGACGCTCTCCGAGGACCTGAACTCCGTCCTCGTCCACGACCTCGAATGGCCCGGGCGGTTCCGCGTGCTGCGCTCCGCGCGCGTGGAGAAGTCGCGCTGGACCGCGGAGAACGTCTTCAGCTTCGTCCACGGCAGCTATTCGGTCTCGGGCGACTCGCTCCTGCTGGAGCTCGAGCTCTCCGACCTCGTCTCCATGCGCACGGTCCCGGGCATGAAGCGCGTCTGGAAGATCCACAGGAAGCAGGCGAGACGCGCCGTGCACGAGTTCGCCGACATGCTGGCGAAGCAGTTCTACGGCGAGGAGGGCGCCGCGACCACCAAGGTCCTCTTCGTCCGCCGCGGCGGCGGGAAGCGCGAGATCTGGATGATGGACTACGACGGCGCGAACGCCCGCCAGATCACGAAGGACGGAAACGTCGCGATGCTCCCGGCCTGGTCCGCGGACGGGAAGACCGTCCACTACAGCAGCTTCCTCGACGGCCACGCCGCGCTCCGCACGATCGGCCAGGGACGGTCCGCCTCCGCGCCGCTCACCCCGAAGGGGGTCCACGCCTACGGCGGCCGCGAAAGCCCCGACGGGACGAAGACGGTCTACGTGCGCGAGACGGGCTCCTCCACCGACCTGTGGCTGATGGACATGAAGACGGGGAAGAGCGAGAGGCTCACCTTCCACTCCGCCACCGAGACCTCGCCGGACTGGTCCCCGAACGGCGAGAGCGTCGTCTTCACCTCCGACCGGGGCGGGCGCCCGCAGCTCTACACGATCGGCGCGGACGGCTCCGGCGAGGAGCGCCTCACCTTCACCGGGACCTACGTGGAGAGCGGGGTCTGGTCCCCCGCGGGCGACAAGGTGGCCTACTGCGCGATGACGGAGGGGCAGTTCAGCCTCTTCGTCCTCGACCTGGCCACGGGCGAGACCGCGCAGATCACCTCCGGGCGCGGGAACGACGAGTCCCCGAGTTGGTCTCCGGACGGCAGAATGATTATTTTCGCTTCTGACCGCACGGGCGTTTCGCAGCTCTACCTGATCCGCCCGGACGGAACCGGACTCGTCCAGCTGACGCGCGAAGGGAACAACGCGGCGCCCCGCTGGTCCCCCGGAACGCAGAAAAAGGAGTAAGCCTTGAAGACGCTGAAAACCCTCTCCATCCTCTGCCTGTCGCTCCTCGTGATGGCGGGCTGCGCGAAGAAGCCCAACGCCGTCGACGCCGAACAGAGCGCCGACGCGGCCGCGGGCGGGAACCAGGCCGCCCTCTCCGCCGAGGAGCAGGCCGCCGCCGACGCCGCCGAGCTCGAGAAGAAGAAGGCCCGGCTGCAGGAGCTGCTCGACCGCATCATGGCCGAGGACATCTACTTCGACTTCGACCGCTCCGCCATCACCGAACAGGCGAAGTCGCTGCTGAGCGAAGTCGCCGAGATCATGGTCTCGGAAAAGCGCTTCGAGCTGGTCATCGAAGGCCACACCGACGAACGCGGCACCGAGAGCTACAACATGAGCCTCGGCTCCAAGCGCGCCAAGGCCGTCCAGCAGTTCCTCGCCGACCTCGGCGTGGGGACGGAGCGGCTGACCACGATCTCCTACGGCGAAGAGGCCCCCAAGGTCGAGGGCTCCGGCGAAGAGGCCTGGTCCAAGAACCGCCGCGCCCACTTCAAGGTCAACGTCCGCTAGCCCGCGGAGACCGAAGAGATGGCGTTCTCCGCGAAATCCGCCCTCCGCGCGGCCTGCCTGGCCGCCCTGGCGCTCTCCCTCTCCGGGTGCGCCGAGATGCTGGGCATGGAGTCCAAGCAGCTCACGCGCGCCGAGGCCGCCCTCGCGGCCCGCATCGACACGCTCCAGGCCCGGGTCGACTCCCTCCAGAACGAGCTGGCCAAGGCCGCGCGCCGCAACCAGGCCGACCTGGCCGCGCTGCAGCGCGCCGTCCAGGAGGGGAACGACGCGATCGCGGCGCGGATCGAGGAGAACACATACGCCATCTCCCGGAGCGCCGCGAAGCCCGCGCCCGCCGCGCAGCCCGAAGGGAAGAAGAAGGCCCAGACGCCCGCGCAGGCCGCCGCACCCGCCGCCTCCCCGGCGCCCGCCGGCGAGGAGCTGGAGAAGCTCTACAACATGGCCCGCGCCGACTTCAACGCGCAGCGCTTCCAGGAGGCCTACCAGGGGTTCAAGTCGGTCTACGAACAGGCCCCCGAAGGCCGCCGCGCCGAGGACGCGCTCTACTGGATGGGTCTCTGCTTCGAGAAGACCTCCCAGCCCGACGCCGCGCTGGTCGTCTACCGCCAGGTGCTCGACGCCTTCCCGCAGGGGAAGAAGTCCTGCGCGGCGCGGTTCCAGATGGCGCGGATCGCCGAGGCGCAGGGCAGGGCCGACGAGCGCCTGGAGCTGTTGCGGCAGCTGGCCGGAGAACCGGTCTGCGCCAACTCCAACGAAGGGCGCCGCGCGGCCGAAATGCTCAAGTAGCGCCCGCCCCCCCGCGCTTGCTAGATTTGGGCGCATGGAACAGAAGAAATACCGCATCGGCATCCTCGGCGCCACCGGCTACACCGGCGCCGAGATCCTGCGCCTGATGGCGCGCCATCCGCTTTTCGAACTGGCCTTCGCCTCCTCCGAGCGCCTGGCCGGCCAGCCCCTGACCGCCGAGTTCCCCAAGCTGACGGGCCTCCCCGTCGGCGAGACGCGCTTCATCGGCCTCCAGGACGCCCTGTCGGTTCCGGTGGACGGCATCTTCTCGTGCCTTCCCCACGCCACCGCCGCGGAACAGCTCCTCCCCTTCGTCGACAAGGGCGAAGCGGTCATCGTCGACCTGAGCGCCGACTTCCGCCTCGACAGCGCCGAGCTCTACGAGAAGTGGTACTGCAAGCACCCGCGCCCCGAACTGCTCGCCAAGAGCGTCTACGGACTCTGCGAACTCTACCGCGACCAGGTGAAGGGCTGCCGCCTGATCGGCAACCCCGGCTGCTATCCCACCTCGATCCTGCTCCCGCTGCTCCCGCTGCTGCGCGCCGGGCGGCTGGTCGAGCCCCGCGGCATCATCGCCGACAGCAAGTCGGGCACCTCCGGCGCCGGCAAGAAGGCGACCGAGACCACGCACTTCATCAACGTCCACGACGACTTCTCGGCCTACAAGGTCGCCGACTGCCACCGCCACCTTTCCGAAATCGGCGAGCAGCTCTCCAAGGCGGCCGGGACCGAGGCCTCGATCCTCTTCACGCCGCACCTGCTCCCCGTGGCGCGCGGCATCCTCTCCACGATCTACGCCGACCTGAAGCCCGGCGCCGGCGAAGCGGAGATCCGCACCTGCCTGAAGGCGCAGTACGACGGGGAACCCTTCGTCACGCTGCTCGACGAGGGATTCCCGAAGCTGGGCTGGGTCCGCATGACCAACCGCTGCGTCTTCGGCCTGAAGGTCGCGGCGGGCAAGCTGGTCGTCGTTTCCGTCATCGACAACCTGACCAAGGGCGCTTCCGGCCAGGCGATGCAGAACATGAACATCGCGCTCGGCGTCGAAGAGACGCTCGGGCTCCTGTAGGCGCGGAATGGCACGGCAACGCGTTCTCGTGAAGATCGGCGGCTCGCTGGCCGAAGACCGGCGCGCCCTCTCGGAACTCTGCTCCGCGCTCGCGGAGTTCTCCCGCTCCGGCGCGGACCTCGCGCTCGTCCACGGCGGGGGCAAGGAGATCAACCGCAGCCTGGAGCTCCTCGCGGAGAAGCCGCGCTTCGAGGGCGGCCTGCGCGTGACCGACGAGCCGGCGATGAAGATGGTCGAGATGGCGCTCAGCGGCTGGGTGAACAAGGAGCTCGTGCGCCTGCTGCTCGGCGAAGGGTGCAGGGCCGTGGGCGTTTCGGGCGTGGACGCGGGGCAGCTCCTCGCGGACCGTCGCGGCGGCGTCCCGGACCTCGGTCGCGTGGGGAAGATCCGCGAGGCGGACGGCTCGTTCGTGGAATACCTCTGGGCGGGCGGCTACCTGCCCGTGGTCTCCCCGGTCTCGAACGACGCGGAATGGCGCCCGCTCAACATCAACGCCGACGAGGCGGCCTCCGCGCTCGCCGTCGCGCTGAAGGCGGACAAGCTCCTCTTCGTCAGCGACGTGCCCGGCGTGATGCGCGACGGCGCGGTGATCCCCGAGCTCGACGAGGCGCGGATCGCGAAGTTCGTCGAAGAGGGCGTGATCTCCGGCGGGATGATCCCCAAGACGCGCAGCTGCCTCGAGGGAATCGCGGCCGGCATCGGCGAAGTGCACATCTGCGGCTGGAACGGCCGCGACGGCTTCCTCGGCCAGATCTCCGGCGCGAAGAACGGCGGGACGATCATCCGGTAGAATCAAGGACCGGCTACTGAAGAGGGCGCCGATCGGCGCCCTTCTTTTTCCGCGCCGGCGACCGGCGCCTGGTCCCTGGCGTCAGACCGTCTGGAAATCCCCGTTCAGCGTCTTCCGGATCCAGGCGACGGCGGCGCGGACGCCGGCGCGCGAGGCGGTCTCCTCGATGGGGCAGTTGAGCAGGCGCGCGATCTCCTCCTCGTGCCCGTAGTAGCGGACGGGGAGTTCGACCAGGCGCTGGATCTTCGACGGGTCCGCGGGGTCGGTGAACTTGGCCAGCCAGAGGCGCGTGACGCTCTTCACCAGCACGAAGTTGGCCGTGGTGGGCTCCTTCCGCCGCACTTTGCCGTGCTTGAGGAAGTAGGTGCCGTCGGGCTTGACGACGACCTTGACCTTCGCGAAGCGCGCGTGGCGGCCCAGCCCGCGGCAGCCGAAGCCGACCAGCGGGAGCTCGATCAGCTTCATCCGCGAGGAGCGCCGGAAGAGAACGTCGGCGACGGCGGTCAGCCCGTATTCCGCGATGCGCGCGGTCCAGCGGAGCACGACCAGCGAGACGGCCAGGCAGAGCCCGGAGAGCAGGGCGCCGAGCGCGGGGTGGAGCAGCGACGCGCCCACGAGCGCGAGCAGGAAGAGCGCGCGGACGTTGCGCACCAGCGTGTCCACGAACGCGAAGGGCGAGATGAAGATCACGACGTTGGTGGCCAGCGTCATCAGCAGCACCGAGAAGAAGGCGAAGACCAGGAAGAGCCCGACGAGCAGGATTCCGATCCCGCTCTCCGGAAGCGCGAAACCCGCGGTCGCCAGTTCGCGCGAGACCGCCGCGGCCGCGCCGCCCTCCTCGAAGAGCCCCTGCAGGATGTCCACGACGAAGGGGAGCGCGAGCAGCGCCATGACGCGCGTCTCGACCTGCTCCACCATCTGCATCGGCTTCTCCAGCAGCGGGAAGACGGAGCCGAGCCAGCCGTTGAGCAGGAAGAGCAGCGAAACCGAAAGCAGGACGACGAAGAACCAGGGCCGCAGGTGGAAGGGGAGCGACGCGCGCTCCTCCTTCGGCGTCTTCCACCAGCGCCACGCGGACATCGCGCCGGCCGCGAGCGCGGGGGAGATGGCGAGCCCGGTCACCATGTTGAAGGCCTGCATCGCCTTCTCGGCGCGCGAGTAGTCCTGCCGGAAGTCGAGCCGGCCGAAGGGCTTGGAGAGGTGCTCCTCGATGGCCTCTTCGTCGAGCGAAAGGAGGGATTCCCCTTCCGGCGCCTCCTGCGCGGAGGCGAGGGAGAAGAGGGCCGAGAGGAGGACGAAGAGGAAGATTGCCCGTTTCTTCATGGGCGCGCTCCTTGTTTCCTTATTCGACGGGGACGATCCGGAGCTGTCCGAACTGCTCGGGCCGGTGGAACGCCGGGCGTTCCCATTCGACCGGGGACCAGCAGGCGTACTGGGGCTCCACGGGGCCGCCGCAGCGGTAGAAGTTGGCGTGCCAGACCTCGGGGTCGGCCGGCTTTCCGGTCATCTCCTCCAGGAGGGAGACCGGGAAGGAGAGCTCCACGCTCCACTCCCTGTCTTCGGGCGTCGGAACCTTGGCGGCGGCGCGAATCGAGGTCCTGATCTCCACCTGCGCGGCCTGCGCCGGCGTGGAGAGCGTCCGGTGGTCGATGTCCGGGCCGCAGGCCAGGTGCAGCGAGCCGACGCAGTTGACCTCGAAGTTCACGTAGGCGCCGCCCCGCTCGCGCGAGGGGGTGACGAAGAACTCGAAGCAGGAGTCGTTGTAGACCGCGCCGTTGAGGGCGCGCGCCTCGGCCCCGCTCCAGCGGTCCTGCGCCGTCGCGCGGACGTGGACGCGCCCGGGGGTCAGGGCGATCCGGACCAGGGTCGTCTGCTTCAGGCCCGATTCATGCCACGGGAAGGAGTCCACGCGCGCCTCCGCGGCCCGCGCCCAGTCCACGGTCCCGTTTCCGAAGAGGGGAACGTCGAGCGTCCGCATCAGGCGAGCGAGGAGATGATGTCCCCGGCCCGCTTGGCCAGCTCGTCCGCCTTGCCGGGAATCGCCGATTCGGTCATCACGCGGACAATCGGCTCGGTGTTCGACTTGCGGACGTGGACCCAGCCTTCGGGCATGTCGAGCTTCAGGCCGTCGAGCTCCGACATCTGGGCGTCGGGCCAGGCCTTCTTCAGCGCCGCGAAGACGGCGTCGACGTCCAGCCCTTCCACGCTCACCTTGGCCTTGGCCATCACGTAGGGCGGGAGCGAGGCGACGAAGTCCTCGATGCCGCGCTTGTCGTGTTCGGCCATCCATTCCAGCACGAGCGCCGCGGCCAGGATGCCGTCGCGTCCGCAGTGGAGGGCGGGGAGGATGACGCCTCCGTTGCCTTCGCCGCCGATCACGCAGTTGTTGGCGCGGATCACCTCGGTCACGTTGATTTCGCCCACCTTGGAGCGCAGGGCCTTGCGGCCGTACTTCTTCGCGATGTCGTCGGAGAGGCGGCTGGTGGAGAGGTTGACCGCCAGGTCGCCTTCGCTGTGGGCCAGCACGAGGTCTTCGGCGATGGCCAGCGTGTACTCTTCGCCGACGGGGCGGCCCTTTTCGCTCACGAGCGCGCAGCGGTCGGAGTCGGGGTCGGAGGCGAAGCCGACGCAGCAGCCTTCCTTGCGGACGGTCTCGCCCAGGCCGACGAGGCTTTCGGGGATCGGTTCGGCGCCGCGGGGGAAGACGCCGTCGGGGACGACGTTGAGCTCGACCACGTCGCAGCCGAGCTTCTTGAGGAGCTTGGTGAAGATGAAGCAGCCGGCGCCGTTGACGGCGTCGATCGCCACCTTGAACTTCTTGGAGCGGATGAGGTCCACGTTCACGTAGGGGAGGGCCAGCACGGCGTCCACGTGGTCGTCGTCGCCGCCGTTGTGGACGGTCACCTTGCCGATCTTGTCCCAGGGCTGCCAGGAGAAGGAGTCGTTGTCGGCGATCTTCTTCAGCTCCTCGACCTGCGACTGCACGAGGAAGGTGCCGTCGGAGTTGAGGAACTTGAGGGCGTTCCACTGGGCGGGGTTGTGGCTGGCGGTGATGATGATGCCGCCGTCGCAGTCGGTCTGCTGGACCACCATTTCGACCGTGGGGGTCGTGGCGAGGCCGAGCTCCATCACGTCCACGCCGGAGAGTTCGCAGAGGGCGCTCACCATGCGGTCGATGGCGGGGCCGGTGACGCGGGAGTCGCGGCCGATGGCCACCTTCCTGGCGCCGATCACCTTGAGGAAGGCGCGGGTGTGGCGCAGGAGGACGTCGGGGGTCAGATCTTCGCCGACCACGCCACGGAGGCCGGAAACGGTACGCATCAGCATGGGATTTCTCCTTGTGGAGCGGAAAACCGCCCTAAATTTAGCATTGTGGTTGACCGATTCGCCCGTTCTGTCTAGATTTGGGCGCACAAGTTTTCGGAGGCCTAAAATGAGCCGCACATGCGATGTCACTGGTAAGAAAGGTCTGGTCGGTTGCCTGGTTTCCCACTCGCGCCGCCACGTCAAGCACAAGCAGCTGCCCAATCTGCAGACGAAGCGCTTCTTCGTCCCCGAGGAAGACCGCTGGGTCACCCTCAAGGTGAGCGCCGCCGCCCTGCGCACCATCGACAAGAAGGGCATCTCCGCCGTTCTGAAGGAAATGGGCGCCTAGTCCCGTTCCGGAACGGAGTTCCCCGGACGCGCCGCGCATCGGTCGCGTCCGTTCTTTTTTTCCGTTCCCTTTCCCGGAGGAGCCGGAGCTTGGACGAAAAGCGGGGAGTCCGGACGATCCGACGCGCGGCCGCGCTCGCGCTCGCCGCGGCCTCCGCGCTCCACGCGCTCTCCTGGGTCCGTCCGCTCGACGCGCGGAACCTGTTCCAGCTGGAGTTCGCGCTCCATCCCTACGAGGCCTCGGCGACCCTGGTCGCCCCGCTGGGCGAGGAGGGGATCCCCTCGCTGGACGCCAACGCGGAGGAGGGGCTCTTCTACAGCGAGACGTTCCGGCAGCTCGCGCTCCCGAACTTCTGGTCGATCGGCGTGGACGTCAAGCCCGTCGCGGTCGCGGGCGTGGTCGTGCGCGAGAACTTCCCGGAGGCCTTCGACGCCGCCGAGATCCGCCCGGGCGTCAACGCGATCCGCATCGTCACCGACGGCTTCCCGGACCCCGGCGCGCTCGTGCTGGGCGCGGGGAGCGAGATCAACGTCGTGGACGCGGACGGGCGCATCGTCGGGCGCTGCCACGGCGGCTTCGCGCTGGCCTCGGGCTTCGGGCACATCGTCAGCAACTCCATCTTCGCGGACCTCTGGACCGAGCCGTCGTTCCGCATCAAGGGCGAGATCGTCGGCGAGGACCGCGAGCTCGGCTGGACGTTCGCCCTCGGCGCGCGCTTCCACTCCGACCGCGAGATCCGCAACACGATGTTCCTGAACCTCGTCCGCGACCGCGTGGACCGCTGGTACTCCGGCTGGCATCCGCTGCGCAACACCACGCTCGAATACCGCGTGGACTTCTCGATCTCCCGGCTGGCCCGCACCGGCGAGCCCTTCGGCGACGGCGCGGTCTACAACGCGATGCTCGTGGGCAAGCGGTGGTCGGTCCGCAAGGGGCGCAACACGCTGGGCGTGAAGATCGGCGCGAGCTACCTGTGGAAGAACGGCTACACGGGCCGCGTGCTCGAGGCCGCCCACCTGGGCTGGGACATCCTCCTGCGGCCGTCCCTCACGTTCTAGAAGGCGCGGAAAATCAGAAGGAGAGCGGTTCGCCGCCGTGGATCCTGTCGATCGACGGCTTGGCGGCGCTGATCTGGAGGTCGGCCGGCCTGGCCATGCCGTCGTGCAGCAGCCCGGCGAAGACGTAGGCGAGCACTTCGCAGTCGTAGCAGGCGCGGTGGAGCCTCGAGGCGTCCACCGGGGGCATCTCGATCTTGTGCTCGCGCGTCAGCATCTTGGCGATAAACGAGAGTTTGTGGTTCGCGTATTCCGGGTGGACGGCGCGCGCGATGCGCAGGCTGTCGTAGACCTTCTGCGTGAACCTGGGGAGCGGCTTGGCCGCGGCCACGAAGGCGCAGTCGAAGGGGGCGTTGTGGGCCACGAGGAGCGAAGACTGGCCGCAGAAGGCGCGGAACTTCTCCAGCACGTCGGCGATCGGGGGCTCGTTCTCCACCATCTCGTTGGTGATGTGGTTGACGTCGGTGGCGTCCTTGGGGATGAGCATGGTCGGCTTCGCCAGCGATTCCCACTCGTCCACGATCTCCGCGGCGAAGCGTCCGTCGGGACGGACGTCCACGGTGAACTTCACCCCGGCGATTTCGATGATCTGGTCGTGGTCCTTGTCGAGGCCCGTGGTTTCGGTGTCGAAGGCGACGAAAATCTGCTTGCTCATGGAGTCAAAGATAGCTCCACGAGCATTCGATCTCCGACAGGGGAAGCGGGATCCGCATGGAGTCCCACGTGCGCAGCGTCAGCGCGCGCGAGTACTTGAATTCCAGAAGCACGGCGGGCCGGCCGCTCTTCTCCGCGAGCCACCGCGTCCCCGGGCGTTCGACGCGCGCCGGCCCGCGGGGGCCGTCCAGCGCCATGCCCGCGGAACCGCCCGCGCGCAGGTGCCGGAGCAGGTGACGCGCCGCCGCGGCCCGGCCGCCGCAGGACCCGTTCGCCACCTTCCATCCCGCGCGTTCGAAGAGCGGGCTCCAGCGCATCCCGTCGCGGGAGGCGCTGACGAGCGCCATCGGGCGCACGTCGCGCAGCAGCCGGAAGGCCGCGGGCAGGTCGCCGTGCCAGCAGCACCAGACGACGGGCCCGGCGGGAAGCTCCGGCGCGCGGAGCCGCCAGGTGCGGACCAGAAGTTCGACGAGCGGGATTTCGAAGCGCATCGTGCGGAAAAAATAGACTGGGGCGGGCTTTTTCGCGCGCCCCGGAGCCGCGGAGCCCGGAACGCCGGAATTTTTTCTACAATTGTCGGCGTCGGTGACATAGCCAAGTTGGTAAGGCAAAGCTCTGCAAAAGCTTCATTCCCCGGTTCGAATCCGGGTGTCACCTCTAAAAGAAGAAGGCTCCGGGTTCCCGGAGCCTTTTCCTTTTCGGCGTTTTCCGCCTCTAGTGCTTCTTGCCGCGCTTGGCGTTCAGGTGCACCTTGATCGTCTCCTCGCCGACGATGCGGACCAGGGAGTCCTTCACCGCGCCGCCGCCGCAGTTGATCTCGATCAGGTGGTCCCCTTCGCGGATGTTGTGCAGCGTGAGCGTGCCGCCGTCGGTGCGGTCGGCCAGGTCGCCGTCGATCATCACCTGGCACTTGCCGGGGGTGGTGGTCAGCTCCAGGTTGCCCCAGGGCATGCGGGTCTTGGTCTCGTAGACGTTGCGCGGGTCCTGCTTGCCGTTCTTGTCGGGCCACACGTTGAAGCGCATGTTCACCAGCTGCTGCGCCTGCTTGGCGTTTTCGTCGTCGATGATGACGAGGTCGAAGCGGCCGGTGGGGAACTCGCGGTTGACGATCGGGGTCTTGCCCAGCTCTTCGCCGTCGAGGTAGACCTTGGAACCCTGGGGGTCGGTCTTGATGGTGACGTGGCCGGTTTCGCCGCGTTCGGGAACTTCGAAGTCGTCGTCGCCGGCGAAGGCGGCGAAGGCCGCGCAGGCCAGGAGTGCAGTCAGGATCTTGAGGCTTTTCATCGCAAAAAGGCTCCGGTCGGAGGTTGAACGCACACAATATAACAAGTGGCGCGGGAAAACGGCCCGGCCGGGCGTCAGATCGCCTGCGAGAGGTCGAAGCTGAAGCGGTTCCAGGCGAACGATTCGACGGCCGTCAGGTCCTTGAAGGTGCGCTTGAACGTGTAGTCGAGCCGGAGCGTGAGGAAGGGGAGCCGGTAGTGGATCCCGGCGCCCACCGCCATCTGCTCGTCGGCCTCGTAGACGTCGTTCTGGCGGTCCTGGACGCGCGCCCAGTCCACGAACTGCACCAGCTGGAAGTTGTGCAGGACGGGGATCTTGGGCAGATTGAGGCGGAATTCGTTCGAGACCCGCAGGTAGCGCGGCGCCAGCCCGGGCTTCACCACGTCCCCGCCGTCCTCGGCCGCGCCCTCGAGCGTCTGCCGCGGGTAGACGGAGCGCTCCGCGTAGCCGCGCACCGAGCGGAAGCCGCCCTGGTAGAAGACCTTGGCGTCGTCGCGGTCGCCCTCGTCGAAGAAGAGGCCGCCGTCGATGGCGAAGGCCCAGAAGATGCCGCGGCTCAGCGGCACGTAGCTGCGCGTCTCCAGCCCGAGCGAGGTGAAGCGGTTGTCCACGCGGCCGCCGTTGGTGAGCGTGAGGCGCGCGCGGAAGCCGCTCGTGGGGTCGAAGGCGTCGTTGACGACCGCGAGGTCGAGGATCGGCTGGACGGCGAGCTTGGTGTAGGCGGTCCGCTCGAGCGAGTCGCGCTCGTCGTCGTGGCCCGCGTAGAGGATGGTGTGCCGCACGTCGCCGGCGAGGATCCCCTTGAGGTGCGAGGTCAGCTGCTTGGTCAGCCAGCTCCGGTTGCGCACTTCGTAGCGCACTTCCAGCGAGTCGTCGAATCCGGGGATCGGGAGGCCGTCTTCCTGGTTGTAGTAGATCTTGTCGTCGAACCGCAGGTCGGTGCCGAGGAAGAGCGGGTGCCCGTAGCCGAGCGCGAAGCGCTGGCGGTGCTGGGAGACGAGGGCGCCCATGCTCCCTTCGTGGAACCGCCCGAAGAAGTTCCGGTACTTCAGCCCCGTCTCGACGCCGGCGCCCAGGTACCAGGGGTCGAGGAAGACGCGGTTCGTCCAGACGCCCGGCTGCTTCTCCACGACGGCCATCTTCAGGTCGCTGTTCCCGTCG
Organism: Fibrobacterales bacterium; assembly: GCA_017650365.1. GTDB lineage: Bacteria > Fibrobacterota > Fibrobacteria > Fibrobacterales > CADBQJ01 > CADBQJ01. The sequence continues at coordinate 49,093 of JAGCEZ010000056.1, forward strand.
GCGCGCAGCGAGTCCCGGATCTGGACCGAGCGGAAGAGCCCGGTGCCGAGCAGCCTCCTGCGGTACGACGTCAGCCTCTTCCCGGAGACCGGCTCGCCCTCGGTCGTCTTCCAGAGGGAGCGCAGGTATTCCGGGTCGCTCAGCCCCTTCCTCCCGGCGTCGCCGACGCGCTTCGCCTCCGCGGAGAGCGTCCCCATGCGCACGCGCGCGCCCGCCTCGAACCGGAAGACGATGTCCACGCGGCGCTCCAGCGTGTCGGGGACGGGGGTCGTCGAGCCGCGGACGTGGAGGAAGCCCTTGTCGCGGTAGAACGCGGCGAAGTTCTCGAGCTCCTCGTCCAGGAGGTCCTCCTCGGCCGGGTCGCCGGGGCGGATGGTCCGGCGGGGGAGCTCCTCGAGGATCTCCGGGTCGTCGGACTCGAACCGGAAGTCGCCGTAGGACCAGAGCGGGCCTTCGTCGATCCGGCAGATCCAGCGCGCGGCCTGCGCGGTGTCGGGCCGGCATCCGACCGTCGCGCCGAAGTAGCCCTCAGAGCGGTAGAGGAGCAGGACGTTGTCGCTCCCGCTTTCGACGAAGTAGCTCTGGCGCTGGGGCGGCAGCTCGGCGAAGCCGTCGGGGAGCGCCATCTGCGCGGCGAGCTCGCTGCGCGAGAAGACCTCGTTCCCCTCGAACTTCACCGCGGCGGCGGAGAGCTGCGCGGCGAGCAGGAGAAGCGCCGGAAGCGCGCGGAGGAGGCGTCCCGTCATTCGGCGGCCCCTCCCTCTTCCGTCTCCGCGCGGCGGCTCCAGCCGCGCGACCTGTCGCGGCACCGCCCGAAGAGGCAGTCGCCCCAGAACCCGACCGAGTGCGAGACGCCCGTGCTGAACTCCAGCTGGTTGTCCGAGCCGTTCTCCGCCTCGGAGAGGAAGGTGCGGATCTGCGCGCCCATGTCGAACGACCAGCGGCCCTGCCAGTAGTCGGTCGTGTCGGTCCCGTTGTGGAAGAACCACTGGATCGCGGCCCGCGTGATGTCGTTGTAGGTCGCCTCGCTCCCGGTGGCCTTGGTGTAGCTGATGCTGAGGATGAGCGTGGAGTCGACGATGTTGAAGGGGAGCTCGCCCGAGAACGAGGCGCTGTCGGCGTCGCCGAAGGAGGAGCTCTCGCCGTGCGCGAGCGCGTTCTGCGCCCCCTTGGCCAGCGAGATCTTCGGGCTCCCGAGGAGGTTCGCGCCGATGGCCTTGTTCAGCGAGCGCGTGGCGTCGCGCCCCGCGGACTCGATCGCGCTCTCCGCGAGCTGCAGGCCGCTGGCCGTCAGGTTGTTCTGGTCGCCGTCGTCCATCACGCATCCGAACTGCAGGCTCTGCACCGCGTTGCGCGAGGGCAGCTGGCGCGAGCACCCCTCCGCCTCGGCGGTCAGGCCCAGCTTCTCGATCGTCCCGCCGACGCGCAGCGCGACGTCGCACCGCTCGTCCTCCTCCTCGCGGGTGGCGTTGCAGATCGGGAGCTCGCGCGAGGCGCGGATCTCGATCGAGCCCTTGGAGAGCGGCTGCGAGAACCACTCCACCTGCGCCGAGGGGATCTCGTAGCGGTCGCTCTGCAGCTCCAGCCAGCCGTTGTCCGCCGCGCGGACGTCGCCCTCGAGCAGCGGGTTCTGCGTGGTCCCGTGCACCTGGAGCGAGACGGACAGCGGCAGGAGGAAGACGTTGGTCTTCGCCCAGAGCGCGTCCTTCCCCGAGTCGTTCAGCCGGAAGTCCAGGTCGATCGCCTCGGACCGCGTCGGCCGGCGGGCCGCGACGGCGCCGGAGGCGTCCCCGCCGCCGCGCTTCCGGTGCTGGAAGAGCTTCGGGATCATCTGCATCAGCGACCAGATGGAGAGCTCGGGCACGTCCATCTTCTCGAAGAGCAGCGAGTCGAGCGTCGCCGAGCCCTCGAGGCGCGCGCGCCGCCCCCCTTCGGCGAACGAGTAGCGCAGGTCCGCCCCGGCCACGGCCGCGGAGAGCCGTCCGTACTTCCCGAGCCTCCGCTCGTAGCGCACGCCGGGGGCGCGCACGGCCGCGCGCCTTCCCTCGAGCGTCCCGCGCGCCCCGAGGAGCGTGACGGTCTCGTCCTCCGAGAGCGCCGCGGAGAAGCGCTCGGTCCCGAACTCGAACCGGCGCAGCGCGTTCTCCGCGAGGTCCGCCTCCGCGTCGAGCTCGACGCGCTCCCCGAGGTCGTTGCGGAGCTCCGCGTGCGCGGCGGCGACGCCGTCCGCCACCTGGAGCTCGGTTCGCAGCGGGAGCCGGATGCCCGCGAACGCGAGGTCGCCGCCGCTCTGGCTGGCGTTCGCGCGGAGCGACGCGAAGCCCCCCCGGAAGCTGTAGGAGAGCGAGCCGTTCAGCTCGCTTCCGGCGAGGGAGACCGAGCCGTCGGGCAGGCTCCAGTCGCCGTCCGCGCGGAAGTCCCCGGCGAGGTCCAGCGTCGGGCCGAGCGAGGCCGTCGCCCGGACGCGGCCCTGCGACGAGGCGCGGTAGTCGAGCGAGAAGAGGCGCGTCTCCCCGAAGAGGCTCTCCGCGGAGAAGAGGAGCTCGCCCTCGATCTCCTCGTTCGCGACCGGGCGCACGAGCCCGGAGATCCGGACCGCCTCGCCCTTCGCGTCCATCGCCAGGCGCGGCGACGAGACCAGCTCCCGCCCGCCGCTCCGCAGGCGGAGCGAGTCGGCGCGGATCCCGCCGTCGATCTCGAGCTTCGCGTTGAAGTGCAGCGACCCGGAGAGCTCGCCCGAGAGGTCGATCCCCTTCAGCCAGGGGAGGCTGACCTGGCTCAGCTGCAGCCCGTCGGTCCGGACCGAGGCCTCCTGCAGCCCGCCGAGCGCCCGCTCCTCCTCGTCGAAGACGAAGAGCGCCTGCCCGTGGACCGTGTTCACCCCCTGGCGCACCGAGACGGAGTCGAGCCAGATCGAGTCCCTGCTGTTGACGAACCGGAGCCGTCCCGCGTAGACGTCGGAGGAGGCGCCCAGCGTCGCCGCCACCTGGACGACGCCGTCGCTGATCCCGCTCCGCATGTCGCGCTCCACCTTGCCGTTCACCGTGCCGGGCAGCGAGTGGATCGTCTCCTCCTTCACGCCCAGCGGCAGTTCGCGGATCGGGATCTCCTTCAGCGAGAGCGTCAGCTTCTCGAAGATCGGCCCCTCCACGCGCGCCACGCCGCCCGAGGGAAGGTCGACGCGGAACATCAGCGTCTCCTCGTCGCCGAACGGGACCACCTCGCCGCGGATCGGGTAGTCGAGCCCGTCGTGCACCAGCTTCGCGTCCCAGAAGACCAGCCCCTTTTTGTCGATCTTCAGGCGCGTCAGCAGCGACTCCGCCGCGAACCCGTAGGCGGTCACGCCGGCCAGCCGGACGTCCATGTCCACCATGCCGGCGCCGAACTCCCCGTAGGTGATCCCCCGCTCGTAGTGGGTGTTCCTGTTCGTCCAGGTGTCGGCCCAGGGCTCGTCGGGCGACATGTGCATCGTGAAGGTCCCGCGCATCGGCCTCGCGGAGTCGGCGAGATGGTCGATCTTCGCCTCCACGCGCGTCCCCTCCTTCGTCACGACGGTCGCGGCGAGCCTTTTCCCGTCCCATTCCGCGGACGGCACCGTGAAGTCGATCGGGAGCTTGAACATGTGGACGATGTCGATGTCCATCCCGTGGACGCCGCCCTGCGCGGAGATTTCGCCCGAGGCGGTCCGCCTCCCCTTGAACGAGACGCGCTCCGCGCGCGGCCCCTTCGCCTCGATCTGCGCGTCGACCGACTTCCCGAGCCCCGCGGCCTTCAGGCGCCAGAGCAGGGGCGGCAGCGGATAGAGCGTGTCGGTCCGGAAGACGACGTCGGTTTCGTAGCGGGGGAGGGGGGAGCCGACGAGCGCGGTCGCCTTCGCCTTCACGCGGATGTCGCGGGGCACGATCGGCGCGTCCTTCAGCGCCTCGGAGATCTTCTTCGGGTCGGCGATCGCCACGTCGGCCTCCGCGTCGTAGAGCCGGAGGTCCTCCACGGGCGCCCGGGCGTCCAGGCGGATCGTGTCGTTCGGGAGCGCGAGCGCGACGTGCGCGTCGAGCGAGTCCCCGGACCAGTCGGCCCGGAGGTCGACCGAGGCCGGGGCGTCGAGCCGCGGCGAGCGGAGTTCCGCGACCTTGAGCTCCGCGCTTTTCCCGGAGGGGTTGGAGAGGGAGATTCCCGCGGCCGAGATCTTCTCGCCGCCGAGGTCGGCTTCCAGAGAGTCGATTCCGACCGAGGCGGCGAGCGGCAGGGCCAGGTGCGCGGGCAGCGCGGGCACGCCGGGTTCCTTCTCCCCGCCGGCCGCGGGGGATCCGCCGTCCGGGGAGTCCCCGCCCGCGTCCGCTCCGTCCTCCGGCGGGGTTCCGGGGACCCGGACGACCTCGACCTTGCGGGCCTTGGCCTCCAGCGGGTGGTCGCCGAAGATCCCGTCCTCGAATCCGAGCAGGACCGCGGGCGAGACCATGGAGACGCGCACGCCGTCCTTCTCCACGACGAGGGTGTCGGCCTTGAAGTCCAGGGGCCAGGAGAAGCTCGCGCCCGAGGCGCTCCAGCGCACGCCCCCGACCTCGCCCCCGCGGTCGAGGAGGCGTTCGATGGCGTAGGGGACTGTCGCGAGCGCCGCGACGACCAGGACCAGCGCCCCTCCGAGGACGCAAGCCGCCAATCCCGCGGGCCCGATTCGCCTTGTGGGCATCTTCTGGTTCAACCACTATAAATATAGGTGGCGGAATCGGGGGGACGGACGGCGCTTTTGTATTTTTCCGTCCGTTTCCAACGTTTCCGGGAATCCCATGAAGAAGCCCCTTCTCCTCGTCTCCCTCGCGCTTTCCGCCGCGCTCCTCCTCTCCTCCTGCGGCGACTCCTCCGACCCCGTCGTCGCCCGGATCGGCTCGCAGAACTTCCGCCTGAGCCAGGCGGAGAGCCGGATCGCCAAGCTCGCCGAAGCCCGCCGGACCGCGCTCGAGGACACCGTCGCCCGCCGCGCGTTCATCCGCGAGATGGTGGAGACGCGCGCGCTCGCCATGGCCGCCAAGCGCCATTTCGCCGAAGACCGCAAGGCCGGCGCCGAACGCGAGGCGGCGCTCGCCTCGCGCGAACTCTGCCGCTACGCCCAGCAGGTCAACGTCTACCGCCGCATCGGCCACACCCCGCGCGAGCTGGCGCAGTGGTTCGCGGCCAACCGCGCCAAGCTCGGCGCCGACGCCGAAAAGCCGTTCGAGGAGATCGAACAGAAGGTCGCCGAGGCGATGGAGCTCGACACCGTCGATCTCGCGGCCTGGTACGCCGCCAACGGCGGGCGCTGGCACCGCCCCGGCCGCCGCGAAGTGAGCGCGATCGAGTGCTCGAAGGAGCGGATGGAGAAGGTCCTGGCGGCGCTCAAGCGCGGCGAATCCTTCGAATCGGCCGCGAAGAAGTTCTCCGAGCACTCCACCGCCGCGCAGGGCGGCTACTGGGGCTGGATCGGCGACGACGAGCGCCACCCCGTCCTGGCGGAGTACCCGGGAATCGCCGAGTTCCTGCGCAAGTCCGGCGCCTCCGCCGGCGACGTCAGCGAAGTGTTCGAAGGCAGCCCCGAAATCGCCCCGGGCAAGTTCCTCGTGATGAAGTTCAATTCGATCGAGCGCGGCCACCGCCCCGCGCTGGACGAGGTCCGCGGCGAGGTGGAGAAGCAGTTCCTCCTCGGGAGACGCCACGACGCGTTCGTCCGCATGACCGAAGAGCTCCGCAAGGCCGCGAAGGTCGAGGTCGCCGAGCGCGACCCCTCCGCCGCCGTGGGGCCGGACGAGGTCCTCGCGACCAGGGCCGGACGCCCCTACGTCAAGGGCGCCGAGCTCCTCGAGAAGTTCCCGAAGGCGAACCCGAAGGAGGGGCTCGAGATCCTCCTCCAGTGGAAGCTCTGGGAGAAGCTGGGCCTCGACCAGGGGCTCGACTCCGACCCCGAGTACCTCGAGACCGTCGCCGTCCGCCGCGACAACCTCTGGGTGGCGCGCTACGTCCGCGAGGTGATGGAGAAGGGCTTCGGGCTGACCGAGGCGCAGATCGACTCCGTCGCCGCGTCGAACCCGGTCGCCTTCGCCGGCTTCCCCGAAGCCGCCCGGCCCTCCGTCGCCGCGATCCTCGTCTTCGGCAACCCCGAGGAGCTGGAGTTCCAGCGCCTCTCGCATCCCGAGGTCTTCGGAACCGACAGCGCGAAGACCTACGCGGAGCAGCTGAACATGCTCGTGGCCGCCGCCGAGCCCGCGTCGGTCGAAGCCATCCGGATCCGCCACGTGGACTCCCTGGCGCGCGAGGTCGGCGTGGTCTGGATCGACTCCCTCTGGAGCTCGCCCTCGCCCCGCAGCGAACGGGCCGCCGTGGACCGCGCCGTCGAGCTGATCGCGTCGCACCGCCCGGCCGAGGCCGTGGAGTGGACCGCCCGCGCTCTCCGGCTGAAGCTGGTCGCCGCGAACCCCTCCCTCCGCGACAGCCTGACCTACCTCGCCGGCCGCGCCCTGATGGACGCCGCCCGCCCGCAGGAGGCCGTCGGGGCCTTCACCCGCTACCTCCTCCTCTACCCCAAGGCCGCCGAGCGCTGCAAGGCCCTCTTCATGCGGGGCTTCCTGCAGGACAACAACCTCCACGAAGAGCAGGCCGCGCTCTCCTCCTTCGAGACCCTGGCCGCCGACTGCCCCGATTCCGAGCTCCTGGACGACGCGAAGTTCATGATCGAGGACATCAAGTGCGGGCGCTGCAAAACGGCCGCTTTGGCCCAAAACGCGGAAAAAACGGCGGAGTAGCCCCTCCGGAGGGCGGAGGGAAAGCCATTTTTTCCTAAATTGAAGCCACTTCCCCAAGAGGAAAACGAGATGGAACGCACATTCGCGATGGTCAAGCCCAACGGCATGAAGCACGGCCTGCTGGGCCGCATCCTCTCCCGCTACGAAGCGTCCGGCCTGGCCGTCCAGGCGATCCGCGTCGTCAAGATGACGCGCGAACAGGCGGAAGGGTTCTACGCCGAGCACAAGGACAAGGGCTTCTTCGGCGAACTGGTCGACTTCATGACCTCCGGCCCCGTCGCGCTGCTCGTCCTGGGCGGCGAAGACGCCGTCGCGAAGGTCCGCGCGCTCAACGGCGCCACCAACCCCGCCAACGCCGCCCCCGGCACCATCCGCTACGACTACGCGCCGAGCGTGGGCGAGAACGTCGTCCACTCCTCCGACTCCCCCGAAAGCGCGAAGCGCGAGATCTCCTACTGGTTCGACGAATCCGAACCGGTCGAATACGCCGTGGCCCGGCAGCTGGCCACCGTCTAGAAGAGTTCCAGTCAACAACACAGAGGATCGCACATGTCCTGGATCTGCAAATACGTCAACTCCTCCATCGGCAAGAAGCAGCTGATGGCGGTCTCCGGCGGGTGCCTGCTGGGCTTCCTGCTCGTGCACACCGTCGGCAACGCCTCCCTGCTGATTCCCGACGAAGCCGCCCGCCACGAAGCGTTCATGACGGTCGCGAACACCTACGCCAGCATGAAGTTCCTGCTCTACATCGCGGAAGCCGGGCTGGTCGTCCTGTTCGCGACGCACATCTTCAACGCGATCCGCACCAAGCTCGAGAACGTGAAGGCCCGCGGGAACGTCGCCTACGACGTGAAGGTCAAGGTCGGCGACCGCAGCCTCCCCTCGTTCACGATGGTGATCTCCGGCGTCTACCTGCTCGTCTGGCTGATTTCGCACATCTGCACGATCAAGCTCGGCCTGAAGCTCTTCCCCGAGGTGATCAGCGAGGGGGTCGGCCGCTCCGTCGAGAACATCGACCTCTACGACGTCTACGTCTACTGGATGTCGCAGTGGTGGTACGCGCTCACCATGATCGTCGCCATGGTCCTGGTCGGGTTCCACCTCTGGCACGGCGCCGGCAGCCTCTTCCAGACGCTCGGCATCCGCCATCCCAAGTACACTCCGATCCTCGAAGTGTGCGCCAAGGCCTACGCCCTCTTCGTCAGCGTCGCCACCACGGCGATCTGCGTCACCGTCTTCATCCGCGGGGTCATCCGATGAACTACAACGTCAACGTCACCGAAGGCGCCAAGCTCGACGGCCGCATCCCGGAAGGGCCCCTGGCCGAGAAGTGGAGCAAGCACAAGTTCGACCTGAAGCTGGTCAACCCCTCCAACAAGCGCAAGTACCGGATCATCGTCGTCGGCACCGGCCTGGGCGGCGGCGCGGCGGCCTCGTCGCTCGGCGAACTGGGCTACAAGGTCGACTGCTTCTGCATCCAGGACTCCGCGCGCCGCGCGCACTCCATCGCCGCGCAGGGCGGGATCAACGCCGCCAAGAACTACCAGAACGACGGCGACTCGGTCTACCGCCTCTTCTACGACACGATCAAGGGCGGCGACTACCGCGCCCGCGAAGCCAACGTGCACCGTCTGGCCGAAGTGTCGCGCAACATCATCGACCAGTGCGTCGCGCAGGGCGTCCCCTTCGCGCGCGACTACGGCGGGCTTCTGGACAACCGCTCCTTCGGCGGCGCCCAGGTCTCCCGCACCTTCTACGCCCGCGGCCAGACGGGCCAGCAGCTGCTCCTCGGCGCCTACCAGTCGCTCATGCGCCAGGTCCACAAGGGCACCGTCAAGCTCCACACCCGCAAGGAGATGCTCGACCTCGTCGTGATCGGCGGCAAAGCCCGCGGCATCGTGACCCGCGACCTGGTGACCGGCCAGATCGAGACCCACTGGGCCCACGCGGTCGTGCTGGGCAGCGGCGGCTACGGCAACACCTTCTTCCTCTCCACCAACGCCCGCGGCTCCAACTGCTCCGCGGCCTGGGCGGCGTACAAGAAGGGCGCCTACTTCGCCAACCCCTGCTACACGCAGATCCACCCCACCTGCATCCCGGTGCACGGCGACCAGCAGTCCAAGCTGACGCTGATGTCCGAATCGCTGCGCAACGACGGCCGCGTCTGGGTGCCCCGCACCAAGGAAATGGCCGAGAAGGTCCGCAAGGGCGAGCTGACGCCCGAGCAGATCAAGGAAGAGGACCGCTACTACTACCTGGAAGAACGCTATCCCTCGTTCGGGAACCTCGTCCCCCGCGACGTCGCCTCCCGCAACGCGAAGATGGTCTGCGACGCCGGCCTGGGCGTGGAAGCCAGCGGCCGCGCGGTCTTCCTCGACTTCTCCGAGGCGATCGGCCGCCTGGGCGAAGACGTGGTCCGCCAGCGCTACGGCAATCTTTTCCACATGTACGAAAAGATCACCGCGCAGAACCCCTACAAGACCCCGATGAAGATCTACCCGGCCATCCACTACACCATGGGCGGCCTCTGGGTGGACTACGACCTCATGTCGAACCTCGAGGGCCTCTTCGTCGTCGGCGAAGCCAACTTCTCCGACCACGGCGCGAACCGCCTGGGCGCCTCCGCGCTCATGCAGGGCCTGGCCGACGGCTACTTCGTCCTGCCCTACACCATCGGCGGCTACCTCGCCAC
>JAGCEZ010000057.1 GCA_017650365.1 Fibrobacterales bacterium
CCGCGGCCGAAGCCGCCGCGCTCGGAAACGCGCTGAAGCGCGGCGCGGTCGAGCTCGACGAGCTCGTCCTCCTCGCGCGGCGGCTCCTGCGCTCCGGCCCGGAGCACCTCGCGGCCTGGCGCGCGGGCTGCGCCCACCTGCTCGTGGACGAGTTCCAGGACATCGACCCCGGGCAGTACGCCTTCTGCCGGCTTCTCCTCGGGGACTCCCCGAACCTCACGGTCGTCGGCGACGACGACCAGGCGATCTACGGCTTCCGCGGCGCCGACCCCGGCTGCATCCTCCGGTTCCTCGACGACTTCCCGGACGGGACGCTCGTCAAGCTGGAGGCGAACTACCGCTCCGACCAGCGGATCCTCGACCTCGCGAACCGCATCTTCCTCGACAAGGACCCGCGCTTCCGCAAGACGCTGCGCTCGCCGCGCGCGCCGGAGGGGAAGGAGCCCCGCGTCGTCCGGATCGACTCGCGGAACGGCTGGGAGCAGATGCGGTGCGTCGCGCGGCTCGCCCGGACCGCGAACGGAACGGGCGTCCCGTGGGACCGCATCGCCGTCCTCGCGCGCTCCAACAGGCTCTGCGACACCGTGCGCAAGGGGCTGGCGCGGTTCGGCGTCCCGGCGGAGACGGTCGTGCAGACGATCCACGCGAGCAAGGGGCTGGAGTACGAGGTCGTCTTCCTCGTCGGGCTGGAGGAGGGGCTCTTCCCGATCGCCGACGCGGACCGGAAGGAGGAGCAGCGCCTCTTCTACGTCGCGGTCACGCGCGCCCGCGAACGGCTCTTCCTGATGCACGCATCGGAGCGCGTCTGGCGCGGGAAGAAGAAGCCCTTCAAGCCGAGCGAGTTCCTGCGCTGGCACCGCGAAGGGGCGCTGGACCGGTTCTGGCGCCTGCTCGGGCTCGCGGGATAGGGGAGCCTAGAGCAGGCCGACGAGGTTTTCGGCCACGGCGTCGGGCTTCCAGGGGCTGTCGGCGAGCGCGGCCCGGTCGGCCTCGCCCGTCAGCACGAGAAGCGAACGCAGCCCGCTCTCCTCGGCCATGCGGATGTCGGTGTAGAGCCTGTCGCCCACCATCACGCACTCGTCCGGGAGGACGCCGCGCTCCTGCAGGATCGGGAGGACCATCGTGGGCGAGGGCTTCCCGATGACGAGCGGTTCGGGCGTGCCGGCGCTGCGGAGCGCCGCGATCAGGCTGGCGATGTCGGGCACGAAGCCGTTCTCCGTCGGGCAGAGGCGGTCGGGGTGCGTGGCGATGAAGCGCACCCCGCGCATCAGCAGCGACTGCGCGAGCACCAGCTTGCCGAAGGTGAAGGAGGTGTCGTAGGCGAGGACGACCGCCTCGGGGTTCTCCCAGTCGAGTTCGAACCCGGCCTCCGAGAAGTCCGCGGTCACCTCCTCGTTGGCGAAGAGCGCGATCCGGCGGATCCGTTCGCGGACGAGGAAGGCGCGCGTCGCCCAGCCCGCGTCGCGGACCTCGTCGGGCGCGGCGTCGAACCCGAGCGCGTTCAGGCGTTCGAGCGTCCGGCGGAGCGAGCGCGACGTGTTGTTGCTGAGGAAGACCGGGGAGATCCCGCGCTCGCGGAGCGCGGAGACGAAGTCGCGCGCGCCCGGAAGCGCCTTGCCCCCGAGGAAGAGCGTGCCGTCCTGGTCGAGGAGCGCGAGCTTCGCGCCCGAGAAGACTTCGCGCGGGGTCATTCGCCCTCCTTGAGCCCGAGGGCCTTCGCGAACTTCAGCGTGAACTGGGCGTCGTCCAGCCCGAGCTCGGCGTCGCTCATCTCCCTGTCCTTCTTCTCGCCCTTGAAGAGCAGCTTGCTGACGAACATCAGCGGGTTGAAGACGTCGGGGGCCTTGTGCTCCGCCTCGCCGATCGCGCTGGCGCGCAGCAGGCGCAGCACCGGGACCGCGTCGGCCGGGGAGAGCGCGATCGTGTCGCAACAGGAGGACTTCCAGCACTCGTGCCCGAAGCCCTTGACGGTTCCGCGGGCCATCGGCTCCCCGTGCTCGGGGCACTTCGGCGCGGAGGGGGCGGCGAGCGGCGCCTCGCGCTCGAGCGCGTCGGCCCAGCGGTCCACGGTCCCCTGCAGGAGCTTGCGGGCCATCTCCAGGATCTTCCCTTCGGGGAAGACGGCGGAGTGGCACCGCGCGCAGATCCGCAGGCCGACGCCGCGGACGTTGATTTCGGCGAGTTCGCCTTCGGAGCAGATCGGGCACTTTCCGGCCATCGTCCTTCCTCCCGTCTAGTCGTTGCGGCGTCCGCCGAGCAGCCCCGCGCGCATCGCCCAGTAGAGCAGCGTCAGAACCGAGGTGATCGCGGCGGCCACGTAGGTGAGCGCGGCGGAGGAGAGGACGTCCTTCACGGCGCCGGCCTCCTCCGCGGTGCGCGTGATCTCGAGCGAGCCCAGCAGCTTCTTCGCGCGGGCCGAGGCGTCGTACTCCACGGGCACGGTCACCAGCGTGAAGAACGTGGAGGCGGCGAAGAGCCAGACGCCGATCTTCGCGACCAGCGTCGGGCCGGCGAGCCCCTCCGCGGCGCCGAGGACGATGCCGAGGATGATCAGCCAGGGACCGACGTTGCAACCCAGGCTGGCGACCGGGACGACCGCGGAGCGGATCCTGAGCGGCGCGTAGCCCTGCGCGTGCTGGATGGCGTGCCCGGTCTCGTGCGCCGCGACGCCCGCCGCGGAGGCGTTGATGCCGTGGTAGACCGCGGAGCTGAGGTTGAGAGTCTTGTCCGCCGGGTTGTAGTGGTCGCTGAGGAAGCCCCGGTGCTCCACGACGCGCACGTCGCGGATGCCCGCGGAGCGCAGGATGGCCTCGGCGACGTCGCGCCCGGTGTATCCGCGCGAGAGGCCGACCTTTTCGCCGCGCGCGAAGCTGGACTTCACCATCATCGACGTGATTCCGGAGAGGACCACGCCGACCAGAATGACCGCTATGTAGAGAGGATCGCCGAACATGGCCCCAATATACCCACGCGGAGGGAAAGAGGCAACGCGCGGGGAATCTTTTGCCCCGCCGTGACGTTTCCGTGACAATGGGGTTTCCGGAAAGAGGTAGCTTATGGACAGAAAACGAGGGCAACCTCTTCGGTTTTCATTCTCCTCCCCTCCTAGAAAGGCCCGCTCCGGCGGGCCTTTTTCCTGTTTCCCGGAATCAGCCCCTCCGGGAGCCCTTCGGGAGGAGGACGGCGTCGAGGTCGTAGGCCTCCGCCCCGACGATCTTCGCCATGCGGAATTCGCCCGGCTTCGCGCTCCCCTCGGCGATCCGCACCTGGTTGTCCACCTCGGGGGCGTCCCACTCCGTGCGCGCCAGGAAGTGCGCCGTCCCGGTCTCGTCCACCGAATCGACCAGCACGCGCAGCTCGCGCCCCACCAGCGCCTCGTTGCGCTCCAGGGAGATCTCCTCCTGCAGGCGCATCACCCGTTCCGCGCGCTCCGTCGCGACGTCGGGGTCCACGCGCGGGTCGCGGCTCTCCGCCGCGGGCGTCCCCTCCTCCTCGGAGTAGGTGAAGCAGCCCAGGCGGTCGAACCGCACCTCCTCCATCAGGTCCACGAGCTCCCGGACGTCGTCCTCGGTCTCGCCGGGGAAGCCCAGCAGGAGCGTGGTGCGCAGCGCGATGTCGGGAACCGTCCTGCGGATGCGCCGGAGCATCGTCAGCAGGCCGCGCCGCGTGTGGCCGCGGGCCATCTTCTCCAGCATGCGGTCGGAGCCGTGCTGGATCGGCATGTCGAGGTACTTGCAGATCCTCTTCTCCGAGGCCATCAGCTCGAGCAGCGAGGGCGTGACGAAGGCGGGGTAGGCGTAGCAGAGCCGGAACCACTCGATTCCGGTCTCGGCGAGCAGGAGCCGGAGCAGCTCCTCGAGGTTCGACTCCGGACCGCCCTTCTCGCGCCCGTAGTAGGTGAGGTCCTGCGCGACCAGGCTGACCTCGCGCACGCCGCACTTCTCCAGGCGCCGGGCCTCCGCGAGGATCTCGCGTGGGGAGAGGCTCTTCTGCGGGCCGCGGATCAGGGGGATGGCGCAGTAGGCGCAGCGGCGTTGGCAGCCCTCGGCCACCTTGAGGTAGGCGTGGTGCGGAAGCCCGTCGAGCACGACGCGGCCGGAGCAGCCTTTCGCGCCGGGCTTCAGGCCGAGCCGGGAGAGGAGTTCGCCGGGCTCGTAGGTGCCGAGCATCAGGTCCACTTCCGGAAGCTCCTTCCGGAGGCTCTCGCCGTAGCGCTGCGAGAGGCACCCGACGGCGATCACCTTCTGCGCGGAGGTCCGCCCTTCGGAGAGCCGGAGGATCTCCTGGATCGACTCCTCCTTGGCGCTGTCGATGAAGCCGCAGGTGTTGACGACCAGCAGGTCCGCCTTCTCCGGCTCCTCGGTCCGCTTCACGCCGGCCGACGCGAACTCGGCGAGCAGGTGCTCGGCGTCCACCTGGTTCTTGCTGCAGCCCAGGTTGAGGAGATAGACGGAGGAGGGGCGTTTCGCGCGCGCGTTTTCCATCGCTCCAAAAATAGAAACGGCGCCGCGGGGCGCCGTTCGCTTCGGTGTTCCGGAGGGATCAGTCCCAACCGTCGTCGGAGACCGCGGCGGGGGCGGGAGCCGGTTCGGCGGCCGGGGCCGGTTCCGCGGCGGGCGCGGGTTCGGGGGCCGGTTCGGGCTCGGGGGCCGGGGCCGGTTCGGGAGCGGGTTCGGCGGCCGGCTGCTCCTGCCAGTCGGAGGAGGCGGGCGCGGATTCCTGCGCGGGCTCGGCGGCGTGTTCGTTGTTGGGGTCGCCCACTTCGTCGTTCGCGCGGTTGTCGATCCAGAAGCCGAGGCCGCGGGCCTTCAGCACTTCGTTGCCGTAGGCGCGGGCTTCGGGCACGGTCTTGAAGAAGCCGACGCGGACGCGCCAGAACTCGCCTTCGAGGCCGCCGGGGTTTTCGACCTTGACCACGTAGGCGGGAATGCCGAGCGCGTCGAGGTCGCGGACGTGCTTCCTGGCGCTGGCGGGGTTGTCCCAGACGCTCACCTGCAGCACGTAGCGGCCGCTGGAGCCGGGCTGGAGCGACGGCGCGGCGGTCTGCGGCGCGGCCTTGGCGGCCGGGGCCTGGGGCGCGGCGTTGAGCGCGGACATGTCGTCCATCGCGGGAAGGGGTTCTTCCGCCGGCGCGGCGGCGGGCTGGGCGGCGGGCGCCTGTTCGGGCTCGTCGGACGAGCAGGCGGCGAGCGCGAGAAGGGAAGCGCTGAACAGGGCAAGGAACGGGAATTTGCGACGCATGGTGGCCCCCACGGTGTTCTCTGTGCAAAAACTAACATAAGTTGCGGTATTTGCGGGAGATATGTCGCTTGGAAAAGTGAAAAACGCCCTTTGGCGGGCCCTCTTCACAATTCCGGCCGACTTGGCTATATTTGCCCCGTTCAACCACCACCGAAAGAGGTAATCGTCTTGATCGGAGTCACAGTTCGCCCTGCCGAGCCCTTCGAACGCGCGCTCAAGCGCTTCACCAAGTCCTGCGAAAAGAACGGCATCATTTCCGACGTCAAGAACCGTCAGTGCTATGAAAAGCCTTCCGAAGTGAAGAAGCGCCAGATCACCTCCGTGCGCCGCAAGCGCGCGAAGGAGCTCGCCGAAGCCAACCGCAAGCGCCTCTACTAGGCCGTCGGTTTCCGAGACTGCGAAAGCCCGGCTCGCGCCGGGCTTTTCGCGTTGCGTCGTTCCGCGTCTTCGCGTCTTCGCGCCGCGCGCTACCTCTGGAGCTTGAGATAGACCGCGCCGAGCGGCGGCAGCGTGACGGCGATCGAGTTGTCGCGGTAGTGCCAGGGCTCGGGGACGGTGCTGACGCCGCCGGCGTTGCCCACGTTGCTCCCGCCGAAGAACTCCGAGTCGGAGTTGAAGATCTCGACCCAGCGTCCGGCGCAGGGCATGCCGAAGCGGTAGCCCTCGCGGACCACGGGCGTGAAGTTGCACAGCACCGCGATCTGGTCGCCCTCGCGGTTCCGGCGGACGAACCCGACGACCGAGCTGTCGGCGTCGTCGCAGTCGAGCCACTCGAAGCCGTCGAACGAGTCGTCGCACTTCCAGAGCGCGGACTCCCGGGCGTAGATGCGGTTGAGCGTCTTCACCATCTCGCGCAGCTGGCGGTGCGGCGCGTGGTCGAGCAGGTTCCAGTCGAGCTCGTTGTTGCTGTTCCACTCGGCGTACTGCGCGAACTCGTTCCCCATGAAGAGGAGCTTCTTGCCGGGGTGGCCCCACATGAAGGAGTAGAAGAGGCGCAGGTTCGCGAACTTCTGCCAGACGTCGCCGGGCATCTTGTTGATCATCGAGCCCTTGCCGTGCACCACCTCGTCGTGCGAGAGCACCAGGATGAACTGCTCGCTGAAGGCGTAGAGCATGCTGAAGGTCAGCAGGTTCTGGTGGTACTTGCGGTAGACCGGCTCCTTGCCGATGTAGGTCAGCATGTCGTTCATCCAGCCCATGTTCCACTTGTAGTGGAAGCCGAGCCCGCCGTCCTCGGGCGCGCGGGTGATGGCGGGGAACGCGGTGGACTCCTCGGCGATCACCATCGCGCCGTCGTGCCGGCCGCGGACCACGCTGGTCATGTGCTTGATGAACTCGATCGACTGGCGGTTGATGTTGTCGCCCTGCTCGGAGGGGATCCACTCGCCGGCGTTGCGCCCGTAGTCGAGGTAGAGCATCGAGGCCACGGCGTCCACGCGCAGGCCGTCCACGTGGAACTCGTCGAGCCAGTAGAGCGCGTTGGCCACGAGGAAGTTCTTCACCTCGTTGCGGCCGTAGTTGAAGATGTAGGTGCCCCAGTGCGGATGCTCGCCCTGGCGCGGGTCCTGGTGCTCGTAGAGCGCGGTGCCGTCGAAGCGGCCGAGCCCGGCGGCGTCCTTGGGGAAGTGCGCGGGAACCCAGTCGAGGATCACGCCGACGCCCGCCTTGTGCGCCGCGTCCACGAAGCGCTTGAACTGGTCGGGCGTGCCGTAGCGCGCGGTGGCGGAGTAGTAGCCGTTGACCTGGTAGCCCCAGGACTGGTCGAGCGGGTGCTCGGCGATCGGCATGAACTCGAGGTGGGTGAAGCCCATCTCCTTCGCGTAGGGGATCAGCGTCTGCGCGAGGTCGTCCCAGTCGGGGAACTCCTTGCCCGCCGCGGACTTCCACGAGCCGGCGTGGACCTCGTAGATCGAGATCGGGCGGTTGTAGACGGAATCCGCGGCGCGCCGGTGCATCCAGTCGGCGTCGCCCCAGGCGTATTCGTCGCGGTTCCAGACCACCGAGCCCAGGCGGGGGCGCAGTTCGGAGAAGCGGGCCAGCGGGTCGAGCTTGGTCAGCACGCGCCCGTCGGCGGTGAAGACCTCGTACTTGTAGATCTCGCCGGGCTCGAGGTCGGGCACGAAGAGCTCCCAGACGCCGCTGCAGCCGCGCGGGCGCATCGGGTTGCGGCGCCCGTCCCACGAGTTGAAGTTCCCGACGACCGAGACGCCGCGGGCCGAGGGGGCCCAGACCGCGAAGAGCACGCCCTTGACGCCCTGGTGGACGCGCGGGTTCGCGCCGAGCGCGTGGTCGAGCTTGTAGTGCGTCCCCTGCCCGATCAGGTGCAGGTCGAGGTCGCCCAGGACGGGGAGGAAGCAGTAGGGGTCGCGGACCGTGTAGTGCCGTTCGGCGGAGGTGAAGACGGAGACGTCGTACTCGAAGCACTCCACGGTGTCCTCGGTCACGTGCTCGAAGAGGCCCGTGTCGCCCATGCGGATGAACTCGAGCGCCTCGCCGGTCTTGAGGTTGCGGCCGCGGACGAAGTAGGCGGTGGGCTGGTAGACGCGGATGGCGACGCACTTGCGTTCGGGGATGGGGTGCATCCCGAGCAGCGAGAAGGGGTCCCCGACGTGGGAGAGGAAGCGGTCGGCCTCTTCGGCGGTGAAGGTGGCGTAGTTTTCCCAGCGATGTTGCATAGTGCGCTCCGTGCGGAGACCCAGGTGGGTTTCCCCGTCAAATCATAAAAAAGAAAGAGCCGAAAACGCCCCGGAAAGGCGGAAAACGGACGGTTTTCCGCCTAGTTCTTCACGCAGCGGACGGACATCCCCGAGGCCTTGCGGTCGGCCAGGGGCTGCACGGCGTAGCTGTCCGACTTGAACTGGATGAAATGCGCCTTGGTCGCCTCCGTTTCGGACGAGGACCAGGCGGCCGCGTAGAAGCTGCGGAACGACCCGCTCGCGGTTCTCCAGTTGCCGGGGAGCATCGCGAAGCCCAGGAAGTCGTTCCCCCAATACTCCCAGTTGGTGCCCTGGCCCGACTTGAGCCAGCGCGCGGCGTCGCCCGCGCCGCCGACCGCGTCGATCAGCACGCTCCATTCGGTGGAATCGGGCAGGTGCCACCCTTCGGGGCAGATGCCGCGCGGCCGGCTCGCGGAGCAGCTCTTCCCGTCGCCGCAGCCGGTGGTCGCGCTGTCCATCGCGACGCCCCAGGTGTAGAGCCGGCCGTATTTCGCGCACTTCGTCGTGTCGTTGTTGGCGCACCAGCTCGCGCCGCGCAGGGCCGGCGTGGCGACGCTGTCGGAGTAGTCCAGGTTTTCGGCCAGCCAGGTCTGCGTGCCGATGCCGACGGTCCTGTACCGCCTGCCGTCGCGCGAGTCGACGATCGAGTCCAGCGCTTGCCTCGGGTAGTCCGGGACCGTCCACTTGCCGGACGCGTCGCACTTCATCCAGCCGGCGACCAGCCGCTCCTCGTTCCGGTTGTAGCTCGTGCAGCCGGCGCCGACCGTCTTCTCCAGGTTCGTGGCGGCGCGGAACGAGCCCCCGTCGCAGACGTAGGAGTTCCCGGCTTCGACCGTTCCGGCGACGAGCGCGGCGTCGTCCCCGCAGGTCAGCCCCTCCGTGTCCTCGGCGAGGGTCGGAGCGTGGCCCGCGGCGGAGGAGGAGGTGGTGGCGGAAGAGGAAGAGCTTCGCTTCTTCCGGCTGGAGCTGGAGTCGCCGTCGTCTTCCTCTTCCGAAGAGCAGCCTTCGCCGTCGGGGCAGCCTTCGTCGTCCGAGGAGAACCCGGGGCCGGAAGCGCCCGAGGAGCCGCCGTCGGAGGAGAGCGTCGCTTCGGAATTCGACGGGCCGCTGCCGCCGTCGTCGCCGCAGGCGACGAGGAACATGGAAATCAGGACGGAGAGCGCCAGGGCGGTGGCGGTTTTCATCGTCTTCCCCTCCAAGGTCGGGAGGTCTCGTCTATAAGATATTCTAAAAAACGCAAATGGGATGAAAAGTCGCCAGTCGCCAGGTGCCAGTGGCCAGTGCGGATAATCGCGCCGTGGGCGCCTTGTTCCGCATTGGGCTCCAATCGTTCCCCAATGCTCCCAAATACGAAAAGGGACCCGAATTTCTTCGGATCCCTTTCGCGGAACGGACGGGACTTGAACCCGTGGCCTCCGGCGTGACAGACCAGCGCTCTAACCAACTGAGCTACCGCTCCAAAGCCGTACTTTCAATGGGCGATACCGGATTCGGACCAGTGACCCTCTGCTTGTAAGGCAGATGCTCTAGACCAGCTGAGCTAATCGCCCGACTTGTCTTCGGGTCCCCGTCTTCCGACGAGAATCGCCACCGGGACGACGACGAGATAACCGAATGTCAGAAGCAGAGGCGCAACCGTCATCGATTTCGGACCGTCGACCGGTCCCTGGGAGAGCATCCAGAACCCGACCAGGATCACCGCGATTCCCAAAGCCAAAACGGCGATGTTCGTCAGCGAGAAGAAGGACTTGTCCATCTGTTCTCCCAAGTTGTGCCAAGTGTAGAAAAATCCCGCGCGGTTTCAAAGGGCGGCGGGCGCATTTCGCGAAAAAATCCTCGGGGCCCCGGAACGCGAAAACGGCGCCCCGGAGGACGCCGTCGGAAGGTTCCGCGCCGGGACTACTTCTCTTCCTCGGCCGTGTCGGTCGGGATGCCCAGCTTGTTCTTGCTTTCGAAGATCTCCTGGCGGATCTTGTGGTTCTCGGTTTCGAGGGCCATCGCCTCTTCGGCGGCCTTCTTCACCTGGCTGTCGGAGGCCTTGACCTCTTCGGCCGCCTCGCCGCCTTCTCCGCCTTCGCCGCCGCTTTCGCCGCCCTTGCCGCTGCCGGCGCAGCCGACCAGGGACATCACGGCCAGAGAGAGGACCAACAGGGATGCAATCTTCTTCATAGAGTATTCTCCGTGGAACTTCTTCCCCGAAAATACATCTTTTGGACGCGATTTTCGGGGAAGAGCCGTGTAAACGTCAGTTTTTCTGGCCCTGGCGGACGGAAATGTGCACTTCCAGGAGCTGTTTGGGGTCGACGGGGCTCGGGCATTCCTCCATCAGGCCGGCCGCGGCCGCCGTCTTGGGGAAGGCGATGAAGTCCTTGATCGAGTCCACGCCCTCCATCGTCGCGACCACGCGGTCCACGCCGAAGGCCAGGCCGCCGTGCGGCGGGGCGCCGTACTTGAAGGCGTCCACGAAGTAGCCGAACTTCACGCGGACCTCCTCGTCGGAGAGGCCGAGCGCGGCGAAGGCCTGCTTCTGCACTTCGGGGTTGTGGATTCGAATCGAGCCGCCGCCCACCTCCACGCCGTTGAGCACGAGGTCGTAGCTCTGCGAGAGCATGGAGCCGAGGTCGTTCTCGGCGAACTTGCCGAGGTGCTCGGGGATGGGGGCGGTGAAGGGGTGGTGCATCGCCATGTAGCGCTTTTCGGTGTCGGACCACTCGAACATCGGGAAGTCGACCACCCAGAGCATCTTCATGACCTTGGGGTCGAGCAGGTTCTTCTGGCGCGCCACTTCGAGGCGGAGCTGGCCCATGGCCGTGGCGGCGGTCTTCTCGTCGGCGGCGATGAAGAACATCATGTCGCCGGCCTTGGCGCCGGTGCGGTCGCGGAGCGCGACGAGCTCCTCGGGCTTGAAGAACTTGGCGACCTGGGTCTCGACCTCGTCGCCCTCCTTCATGCGCATCCAGACCAGGCCCTTGGCGCCGTAGCGGCCCACGTAGGCGGTGAGGTCGTCGATGGCCTTGCGGGTGAGGTCCACGCAGCCCTTGGCCGCGAGGCCGCGGATCACGCCGCCGTTGGCGGCGACGTTGCGGAAGACGGCGAAGCCGCAGTCCTTGACCAGGTCGGTGCAGTCGGCGATCTCCCAGTCGATGCGGAGGTCGGGCTTGTCGGAGCCGTACTTGAGCATGGCCTCGTGCCAGGTCATGGTCGGCAGCGGGAAGGAGACCTGCTTCATCAGCTCGGGCCAGACCTCGCCGAAGACGGTCTTGACGTAGTCGTCGAAGGTCTCGCGGACGTCGGGGCTCTCGACGAAGCTCATCTCGGCGTCGATCTGCGTGAACTCGGGCTGGCGGTCGGCGCGGAGGTCCTCGTCGCGGAAGCACTTGGCGATCTGGTAGTAGCGGTCGAAGCCCGCGATCATCAGCAGCTGCTTGTAGGTCTGGGGGCTCTGGGGCAGCGCGTAGAACTCGCCGGGGTGGATGCGGCTGGGCACGAGGTAGTCGCGCGCGCCTTCGGGCGTGGACTTGCAGAGCACGGGGGTCTCGACGTCCTCGAACCCGTTGGCCTCGAACCAGCGGCGGGTGGCGGCCAGGAAGCGGCTCTTGAGCAGGAGGTTCTTCTGCACCCAGGGGCGGCGGAGGTCGAGGTAGCGGTAGCGGAACCGGATGTCCTCGCCTTCGCGGCTGGTCTCGGTGAAGTCGTTCATCACCAGCGGGCTGGTCTCGGACTTGTTGAGGACGGTCAGCCCGTCGGCCAGCACTTCGATTTCGCCGGTCTCGCGGTTGGGGTTGACCATGTCGTCGGGGCGCGGGCGGACCTTGCCGACCACGGAGACGACCCATTCGTTGCGCAGCGCGTCGGCCTGGGCGTGGAGGGCCGCGTCGTGGTCGGGGTTGAAGACGACCTGCGTGATGCCGTGCTTGTCGCGGAGGTCGATGAAGATGATGCCGCCGTGGTCGCGGCGCCGGTCGATCCAGCCGGCGAGGGTCACGGTCTTCCCGGAGTCTTCCTTGCGGAGCTGGCTGCAGTGGTGCGTGCGCTTCATGTTGTTCTCCAGGGCCGGCTTCGGCTCTCCCGCAGACGACGGGCGCCTTCCGGCCGCGGGTCGCAAAGATAGCAACCGGGCTCAGCGCCGGGGGGCGACGTAGGAGTAGGCCGCGGGGACCACGAAGAGCGTGAGGAACGTGGCGAAGGCCAGCCCGCCGACCAGCGCGACGCCCATGGCGAACCGGCTGGGGGAGCCGATGGCGATCAGCGGGACCGCCCCGAGGATCGTGGAGACGCTGGTCATGAGGATGGGCCGGAAGCGCCGCTTGGCCGCCTCCCGGGCCGCCTCGAGCGGGGAACAGCCCGATTTCTCGGCGATCTGGTTGGCGAACTCCACGATCAGGATGCCGTTCTTGGCGACGATGCCGACCAGGAGGATGAGCGCGATCTCGCTGAAGATGTTGAGCGTGACCCCGAAGGCCCAGAGGGCGCCGAGCGAGCCGGCCAGGGCGAGCGGGACGGTCAGGAGCGTGACGAAGGGCGCCCGGAAGCTCTCGAACTGCCCCGCGAGCACGAGGAAGATGAAGGCGACGGCGACGAAGAAGACGAAGAAGAGGTCCGACGAACTCTCCTGGAACTCCTTGGAGGAGCCGGCGAGCGCCGTGCCGACGGAGGGGTGGTCCGCCAGGACGCGCGCGGCGATCTTCCGCATCTCCGCGATGCCCTCGCCGACGGTCTTCCCCGGCGCGAGCCCGGCGGAGACCGTGGCGGCGTTGAACCGGTTGTAGCGCGGGATGGAGGGGGAGGCGGAGCGCTCGGAGGCGGCGACGAAGTTCTCGAGCGGGAGCATCTCGCCCGATCTGTCGCGGACGGAGAGGGCGCCGAGGGCCTGCGGGTCCCGCCGGCGCTCCAGCCCGACGCCGGCGACGACGTCGTACCGGCGCCCGTCGAGGTAGAAGTCGGCGACGGCGACGTCGCCCAGCGCGAGCTCCGCGGCGCCGGCGATGTCGCCGGCGGAGACGCCCGCCTCGCGCGCCTTGTCGCGCAGGATCTCGAGGTGGAGCTCCGGCTTGGTGAAGACCAGGTCGGTGTTGACGACCGTGAAGACGGGGCTCTTCTGCGCCTCGGCGACGAACTCGGGGACGAGCGCGCGGAGCTCCTCGAGGTCGGAGGCCTGGAGGACGAACTGCACGGGCAGCCCGCCGCGCGAGACGGAGAGCGTCTGCGGCTCGAAGACCATCACGCGCATGTCGGGCCAGTTCCGGCCGAGCGCCTGGGCCTTCGCGGCGAGCTCGGCCTGCGGGCGGCGGGCCTTCGCGTCGTCCGCGAGCGTCACGCGCAGCATGGCCGTGTTGGAATTGCCCCAGATGCCGGACTGCACCTCGACGTATTCCGAGCTGTCCATCATGGCCGTCACGGCGGAGGCGTAGTCCTCGGCCAGGGCGCGCGTGCGCGAGACGCCCGTCCCCTCGGGGAGCCGCAGGTTGGCCATGAAGCGCGCGCGGTCCTCCATCGGGGCCATCTCCCGCGGGATCGTCTCCAGCAGCAGGAGGGAGAGCCCGAGGAGCAGCGCGAGGAAGGGGAAGACGAGCGCGCGGAGCTTCAGCGCCCCGTCGAGGGAGGCGGCGTAGAGCCCGTTCAGCCGGACGAAGAAGGGCTCGGTCCTCTCGAAGAACGGCGTCCTCCGGTGCTTGCGGAGGATCTTCGAGCAGAGCATCGGCGAGAGCGTGAGGGCGATCAGCGTGGAGATGAAGACGGTCCCGATCATCACCGCGTCGAACTCGCGGAAGAGCAGCCCGGTGACGCCGCCCAGCGTCAGCAGCGGGAGGAAGACCGCCATCAGCGCGACCGAGGTGGCGACGACGGCGAAGAAGATCTCCTTCGTCCCCGCGACGGCGGCCTCCTTCGGGGCCATGCCGCGCTCGATCTTGTGGTGGATGTTCTCCACGATGACGATGGCGTCGTCCACGACCAGCCCGATGGCCAGGACCATGCCCAGCAGCGTGAGGACGTTGATCGAGAACCCGCAGAGGTAGAGGACGAAGACCGAGCCGACGACGGCGATCGGGATGATCGCCACGGGGATCAGCGTGGTCCTCCAGTCGCGCAGGAAGACGAAGATGACCGCGACCACGAGCAGGAACGAGACGAGGATCGTCTCGAAGACCTCGCGGATCGAGGCGCGGATCGACTTGGAGGCGTCCATGCCCAGGACGAGCGCGACGTCGCCGGGGAGGTCGCGGCGCAGGTCCTCCAGGCGTTCGCGGACCGCGTTCGCGATCTTGATGTGGTTGGCGCCGGGCTGCGGGACCACGGCCAGGGAGATGGTGTTCCTCCCGTTGCGCTTCCACCCCTTGCGCGGGTCCTTGGGCTCGAACCGGACGTCGGCCACGTCGCCCAGCCGGACGATGCGCCCGTCGGAGGCGGTGCGCAGGGCGACCTGCCGGAACTCCTCCACGCTCCCGAGGCGCCCGAGCGTGCGGATGGAGAGGTCCTCCTTCTCGCCCTCGATCCTCCCGGACGGGAGCTCGGTGTTCTCGCGCGCCAGCGCGCTCCTCACGTCGGAGGCCGCGACGCCGAGCGCGGCCATGCGGACGGGGTCGAGCCAGAGGCGGACGACCGGGCGCTTCTCGCCCCAGATGGCCACTTCCGAGACGCCGTCGATCGTCTGCAGCCGCTCCTTCACCTGGTTGCGCGCGATCTCGGAGACCTCCATCGCGTCGCGGACGTCCGACATGACGCTGAGGATCATGATCGGCTCCGAGTCGCCGTCGGCCTTGGAGATCGTCGGCGCGTCGGCCCCGTCGGGGAGGCGCCTCTGCACGCGCGAGACGCGGTCGCGGATGTCGTTGGCCGCGGTCTCGAGGTCGAAGCCCACCTCGAACTCGACCGTGATGCGCGAGCGCCCGTCGGTGCTGGAGGAGACGAGCGACTTGATGCCGTTCGCGGAGTTGATGGACTCCTCGAGCACCTCGGTCACCTCGGAGACGACCACCGCGGCGTTCGCGCCGTCGTAGGCGGTGGTCACCGTGATGACGGGGGAGTCGACGTTGGGGTATTCGCGGACGCCGAGCCTGGCGAAGCCGAGCAGCCCGAGGAGGACCACGCCGATCCCCAGGACGGTCATCAGCACGGGCCGGCGGACCGAGAGCTCGGCGACGTTCACCGCTCTTCCGTCCCCCGGAGGGCGTTGCGGACGGAGACGACCTCGACCGCGGCGCCGTGGCGCAGGTTGATCGTCCCGGAGACGACGACGGTGTCGCCCTCGGAGAGCCCTTCGGACACTTCGACCGAGATGGGGGTGCGGAGGCCCGTCTTCACGCGGCGCGTCTCGGCCTTCCCGCCGCGGGCGACGAAGAGGAACGCGCCCTCGTCGTCGAGAGTGAAGGCCTCGGCGGGGACGGGGAAGCTGCGGGCGGGGTCCGCGGACCCGAGCGGGACGGCGACTTCGACGAAGGAGCCCGCGAGGAGCTTCCCGGAGCGGTCCTCGACCTCGGCGCGGATCCGGCGCATGCGGCTCCCCTCGGCGAGCACGGCGTCGAGCGCGCGGACCTTCGCGGGGAAGGAGCCCTTGCGGTCGGGGTCCTCCACGCGGACGGCCGAGCCGGGCTTCAGGGCCTGGGCGTGGCGCTGCGGGAGCGAGAAGTCGACCTCGAGCCTCTGCGCGGAGGCGAGCGTCGCGACGCGGTCCCCGGCGTTGAGCCGCGCGCCGGAGGAGAGGTCGACCAGGCCGAGGACGCCGTCGAACGGCGCGCGGATCTCCGTCTTCGCGATCTGGGCGCGGAGGAGTTCGGCGGAGGCCTCGGCGGCGCGCAGGGAGGCGGCGGAGGATTCGAGTTCGGCGTCGGTCAGGGAACCCTTCCCGTGGAGCGCCTCGGCGCGGGAGTGCGCGCTCCTGGCGAGGTCGAGGGAGGCCAGCGCGGACTTCAGCTGCGCCTGGAGCTCCGCGTCGTCCAGCTTGACGAGGAGCGCCCCCTTGGAGACCTTCTTCCCGCCGCGGGCGGGGATCGAGACGACCCGGCCGGAGGTCTCGGCGCGGAGTTCGACGCTTTCCGCGGCGCGCACGGAGCCCGTGGCGCGGAACTC
Organism: Fibrobacterales bacterium; assembly: GCA_017650365.1. Taxonomy (GTDB): domain Bacteria; phylum Fibrobacterota; class Fibrobacteria; order Fibrobacterales; family CADBQJ01; genus CADBQJ01. Next base: position 16,026 of record JAGCEZ010000057.1, read on the forward strand.
CGTCTCGGCGGCCGCTGGCCGGGCGACGTAGCCTTCGACGCGCAGGGCGGAGGGGCCGCCGGCGGGCTTGCCCTTCGGGGCGGCCTCCGCGGAATCGCGCCCGCAGGAGAGGAGGCACGCGGCGAGCGCGCACAGGAGGACCCCGGCGGACGCGGGGCGCGGCGTGGAGGGAAGCGCGGATCTTTCGTTCACTCGTCTCTCTCCGGTTCGGGGGCGTCGGGAAGCGCGGGACCTCCCCGCGCTAGACCTTGATCTCCCCGGCGTCGAGGGCGTTCCAGCCCGGAACCGCCGCCAGCGCGGGACGCACTTCGTTCTCCACGAACTCGCGCACCTGCTCGGGCGCGCGCCCGACGAACTTGTCGAGGTCGAGGATCGCCTCGAGCTCCTTCCGCGACAGCCCGAAGATCGGCTCCTTCGCGATGCGCTCCAGGAGGTCGTTGTCCTTCCCCTCCTGCTTGACGACCTTCGCGGCCTCCATCGAGAGCCGGCGGATGGCCTCGTGCAGCTCCTGGCGGTCGCCGCCGCGCTTCACGCATTCCATGATGATGTTTTCCGTCGCCATGAAGGGGAGCTCCGCGCGGATGCGGCGTTCCACGATCTTCGGATAGACCACGAGCCCGGTGCAGACGTTCTCCGCGATGATGAGGATCGCGTCCACGGCGAGGAAGGCCTCGGGGATCGCCAGGCGCTTGTTGGCCGAGTCGTCGAGCGTCCGCTCGAACCACTGCGTGGCGGCGGTGAAGGCGGTCGCGTTGACCTGCGCCATCGCGAAGCGGGCGAGCGAGCCGATGCGCTCGCTGCGCATGGGGTTGCGCTTGTAGGCCATCGCGGAGCTGCCGATCTGGTCCTTTTCGAACGGCTCCTCCATCTCCTTCAGGCCCTGGAGCAGGCGGACGTCGGTGCTGAACTTCGAGAAGGTCTCGGCGATGGACGAGAGGACCTTGCTGACCATGGAGTCGAGCTTGCGCGTGTAGGTCTGGCCGCAGATGGTCAGGACGCGGTCGAAGCCGGCCTTCTTCGAGACGAGCTTGTCCAGGGCCTTCACCTTTTCGTGGTCGCCGCCGAAGAGGTCGAAGAAGCTGGCCTGCGTGCCGGTGGTGCCCTTGATGCCGCGGAAGGGGAGGTTCCTCTCCAGGCGGTCGAGCTCTTCGAGGTCCAGGAGCATCTCCTGGAGCCAGAGGCAGGCGCGCTTGCCGACGGTCGTCAGCTGCGCGGCCTGGAAGTGGGTGGCGCCGAGCTGGGGCTGCGAGCGGTGCTCCATCGCGAAGTCGGCCAGGCGGGACATCACGCGGCAGAGGCGCGCGCGGACGAGCTTGAGGGCCTCGCGGGTCTGGATGAGGTCGGTGTTGTCGCCGATGTCGGCGCTGGTGCAGCCGAGGTGGATGATCCCCTTGGCCTTGGGCGCGGCGACGCCGTAGGCGTGGACGTGCGCCATGATGTCGTGCCGGCGCCGCTTCTCCTCGGCGCGCGCGACCTCCCAGTCGATGTCGTTCTGGTGCGCGCGGAGCTCGTCGACCTGCTCCTGCGTGACGACCGGCTTGCCGTCGGGGCCCTTGAGCCCGAGCTCGAGCTGCGCCTCCGCGACCCAGGTCCACATCCGGCGCCAGGTCGTGTGCTTGAACTCGGGGGACCAGACGCGCTTCATCTCCTTCGAGCAGTAGCGCGTGTTGAGGGGGCTTTCGAAGACGTCGTGGGTTTCGGCCGGGCTCATGTTCGCTCCTTTTGGCGTGCCGGCAAAAGATAGAAGATGGGCGGAACCCCGGGCCCGGCGGCTCCGCGAAGGTATCTTTTCGGCCATGTCCGCGTTCCGGATTCCGCGCCTTCCGCGCCCGCGCCCGTTCCGCCTGGGCTCCTCCCCTGGCGAAATCGGCCGTCTGATGCTCCTTTCCGCGGTGATCGGCGTGGCGACCGGGCTCGTGGCCGTGGCGTTCCACGGCGCGCTCTCCGCCCTCTCCTCGTTCGCCGTCGGCGGCCTCGCGGGCGGCTGGGTCGAGGGGGCGGGCCGCCTTCCGCGCTGGAGCCTCTTCGCGCTCCCCGGCCTGGGCGGGCTCTGCACCGGGCTTCTGATCTCGAAGCTGGTCCCCGGGACGATCGGGGAGCTCGCCGACGGCACCGACGCGGCGATCGACGCGTTCCACAACCGCGGCGGGCGGATGGAGTTCCGCACGGCGTTCCTCAAGGGGATCTCCTCGATCGTCACCATCGGCACGGGCGGCAGCGCCGGCGTGGAGGGCCCGATCTCGCAGGTCGGCGCGGGAATCGGCTCCCTGGCCTGCCGCGGGCTCGACGTCTCGGCGCGCCAGCGCCGGATCCTCGCCGTGGCGGGCATGGCCGCGGGCCTGGGCTCGATCTTCAAGGCGCCGCTCGGCGGCGCGCTCACGTCGGTCGAGGTCCTCTACAAGAGCGACTTCGAATCGGACGCCTTCCTCCCCGCGGTGGTCGCCTCGGTGACGGGCTACGCGACCTTCTGCGCCGTGGACGGCTACCTCCCGATCCTCGGCCGCCTTCCGCCGTTCTCGTTCCGCGACCCGCGCGAGATCCTTCTCTACGCCGCGCTCGGGGCCGCGATGGCCTTCGCCTCGCGCCTCTTCCTGAAGATCTTCCGCTGGACGCGGGAGAAGTCGCTCGCCTGGAAGCTCCCGTTCTGGCTGAAGTCCGCGCTGGCGGGCTGCTCCGTGGGCGCCTTCGCCTGCGCCTTCCCCGCGATCGTCGGGGGCTGGACGGAGCTGGGCGGGCTGATGCGCGTCGGGGCCTCCGGGGTCGCGGCGGCGCTGCTGCTCTTCGCGCTCGCGCTGGCGAAGATGGTCGCGACGGCGCTGACCGTCGGCGTGACCCAGTCCGGGGGCCTCTTCGGGCCGTCGCTCTTCGTCGGGGCGCTCCTCGGCGGCGGGTTCGGGACCCTCTGTTCGCTCCTCTTCCCGGGCTTCGCGGCGCCGCCCGGGGCCTTCATGCTCGTCGGGATGGGGGCCTTCTTCGCCGGCGTGGCCCACGCCCCGATCGCCGTGGTGGTGATGGTCTGCGAGATCGCCGGCGACTACTCGCTCCTGGCGCCGCTCCTGGTCGCCTCGTCGGTCCACGTCGCCCTGGCCAACCGCCGCTCCGTCTACGCCAGCCAGCCCGTCAACAAGTTCGCGTCGCCGGCGCACCGGCACGAGCTCCAGCGCGACATCCTGCGCGAGGCGACGGTCCGGCAGGTCCTCGACCCCGGGAAGCGCCCGGTCTGCTTCCCGCCCGAGGCGACGCTGGCCGAGATCCGCGCCGCGCTCCCCGGCACGGCCGAGGAGATCTTCCCCGTCGTCGACGGGGAGGGGCGGTTCGCCGGCGTCATCGACGTCCACGAGCTCCGCAAGGCCATCTTCGACGACTCGCTCGCGGGCTGGGTCATCGCGCAGGACATGCTCCGCCCCTCCGCCGGGCTCTCCCCCGACATGGACCTCCACATCGCCCTGCAGAAGTTTTTGGCCGAAAACGCGTCCCAAATGGCGGTTCTGGAGGGCGGAAAGGTGGTCGGAACGCTCCACCAGCGCGACCTGATCGCCGTCTACGAGGAAAAATCGCGCTCCTACACTTGACCGTTCCGGGCCGTTTTCTATATTTGCGTTCGCTTGGGCGATTAGCTCAGTTGGTAGAGCAGCTGACTCTTAATCAGCGGGTCGAAGGTTCGAGCCCTTCATCGCCTACGAAGAGGAAACCGGGAAAACCGGTTTCCTCTTTTTCTTTGTATGTTGGACCCGATGAAAGACGCCTCCCCCCGCACGGAAGAACTCCACTCGCCGTTCTCCTTCGTGGCGCTGACCTGCCTGACGGGCGGGCTCTACCTCACGTGGTGGCAGTACCGGCTCTGGCGCTGCATGCGCGACCGCTTCGGCGTCCCGGTCAGCCCGCTCGCCCGCGCGGGGATCAACACCTTCTTCCCGATTTTCACGCTCTCGATGTTCGTGCTGCCGATGTCGCTCGCGTCGAAGCGCGGCTGGCGCGCGGACTTCTCGCCGCTGCTCTTCAGCTCGGCCTACATCCTCTTCTTCTTCGCGCCGGCGCTCTTCCCGGACCGCCCGCTGCTGATGGGCGCCATCTCGCTGATGCGCGCGATTCCGTGCCTGCAGCTGCTCCCGGTGATGCGCCTGCTGCTCGAAACCTCCGACGGCCCCGTGGAGGAGGTCGCGCTGCTCTCCAGGTCCGACGTGGTCGTGCTGCTGGCCTCCACGGCGCTCAACCTCGGGTTCGCCCTGCTGATGGGCGCCTTCGGCGCAGGCCTGCTCGGCGGCTGAGCCGGGCGGAGAAGTCTTTCCCGGTCAGTTGGCGTAGGGGTGGCTGTGCCCGCAGCCGCAGGAGCCGTCGTGCCCGTGCCCCTCGTGTCCGTGGTCGTGCCCGCAGCCGCATTCGTGTCCGCCCTCTTCCGCGGAGTCCGTTCCGTCCGCGTGGCGGAGCTGGGCGCGGGCGGCGTCGCGGGCCTCGAGGTAGCGCTGGTTTTCGGGGTCGAGCGGCAGGAGGTTCTTCTCCAGGATCGAGAGGGCCTCTTCCGGGCGTTCCAGGTTCTCCAGGAGGACGGAGACGATCTTCCAGAGGAGGTCGCGGCTGGCGGGGTCGCGCTTCAGCCCCTCTTCGTAGCTGAGGAGGGCCTGTTCGTGCTCGGCCATCAGGGCCAGAGAGTCGCCCTTGCGCTCGTGGAGGCGGGCGGCGGTCCCGTCGTCCGTCTCGGAGGCCAGCCGGGCGCGGACCCGGGCGATGGCGTTTTCGAGGGTCTTTTCGGCTTCGGCGCCCTTTCCGTCCACCATCAGGTCGATGGCCTTGCAGATGAGCTGGTCGATCTCCTGCATCGCGTCTCCTTTGAACGAGCTAAATTTAGAAGAACTCGACAAGCGAGGTCCCATGCGCTTCGTTCCCGCGATCGCCGCCCTTCTGATCCTGGCCTCCTGCGCCGCCGCGCAGGGCGAATGCTCCTCCCCGGCCCGCGCCGAATGGCCGCGCGCCCAGAAGCAGACCGCCCCCGCCCCCGCTCCGGAGACCGCCGTGGACTCGCTGGTCGCCGGCAAGGCCTGGAAGGTGGCGAAGATCGACTCCTCGCTGATCCAGAAGCCCGAGGAGGCCGCGGAGGAGGGGAAGAAGAGCGCCGAGCTCTACGCCCTCCAGTTCGAGACCGTGGGCGACTTCGACGCGGCGCAGAAGCGGCGCTGGGCGCTGGCCGCCCGCACCGGCTACGGCCTCTACCTCGTCTTCGACTCGCCCTTCTACAAGATCCGCGGCGGCTCCTTCCCCACGAAGGAGAAGGCCGAGCAGGCGGTCCGCGACCTGCAGGACGCCTCGGGCGTGACCGCCCTGGTGATCAGGGTCCGGTAGAATTTTCGTACATGCAATATTGAGCGGGCGCGCTCACGGGACGCCGGCCGGGCGCTCCATGTCGGAGAAGTCGAACGCGCGGAACCGCGGGACGAACCCCGCGCCGCGGAGCAGCTCCTCCATGCCGCCGATCGTCGTCGGCGCGCGGCTCCGCAGGACGTTCTCCTCCAGCACGACGCTGTTGACGTCGTCGCCGCCGCCGCGCAGCGCGCGCAGCCCGAGTTCGGGCCCCATGCCGAGCAGGCTCACCTCGACGTGGTCCACGTTGTCGAAGAAGAGCCGGCAGAGGGCGATCGTCCGCAGGTACTCTTCTGGCGGGACGTCGCGGATCGGGAAGTTCCGGGTCTGCGGCTGGAAGGTCCAGGCGACGAAGCTGTGGAAGCCGCCGGTCCGGTCCTGGAGGTCTCGGACCAGGCGCAGGTGCTCGACGACCTCCTCGCCGGTCTCCACGGACCCGAAGACGATGTTCGCGGTTCCGCGCAGCCCCTCGCGGTGGCACGCCTCCATCGCCCGCAGCCACTCGGCCGTCGAGGGCTTGCGCGGGGAGAGGATCGCGCGGACGCGGTCGCTCAGCACCTCCGCGCCCGCGCCGGGGACGGAGGAGAGTCCCGCCGCCTTCAGGCGGCGGAGGACGGTCTCGAGCGGGAGCCCGGAGGTCTCCGCGAACCCGAGCAGCTCCGCCGGCGAAAAGCCCCGCACCTCCATTCCGAGTTCGCCGGCGAAGAGCCGCAGCGCCTCTTCGGCCTCTTCGAGGCCGAAGGCGGGGTTCACGCCGCCCTGGAGGAAGATCTGCCGGGCGCCGCGGCTCTTCGCGCCAAGTCCCTTGGCGCGGAGCTGCGCGGGCGACAGCGTCCAATGGTCCGCGTCCTCGCGCTTCCGGCAGAAGGAGCAGAAGGAGCAGCCGATCCGGCAGACGTTCGTGTAGTTCACCACCTGGAAGAGCGTGTAGCCGACGACGTCCGCGCCGTGGCGCCGCGCCTTGATCTCGTGCGCGGCCGCGGCCAGCTCGTCCAGGGGCGCGTTCCGCAGGAGGAAGAGCGCCTCCTCGGGCGAAATCCGGGCCTGGGGCGCGCCCGACAGCGCGCGGGCGAGGATCTCGTGGACGGAGAGTTCGGGCATGGAGGGGCGGTTCCGGACTATCCCCTCTTCCGGGGCGGTTTTGGGGCGGGGAGTTCGGCGACCATCGCCTCGACCACGGCCTTGAGGCGCTTCCGCTCCTCGAGCCCGTCGCCGCAATCCGCGGAGACCATCGGCTTCGCGCCGGGGTAGGGGATTTCGCGCGGCGAATCGGGGAACGCCGCCTCGGAGGCCTTCGTGGACTTCAGCAGGAACCGGTCGTCGTAGACGCCGCCGAAGACGCGGTCCTCGAAATAGAGGACGTATTCCCCCATCATCGGCTTGAACCGGACGCCTTCCAGCAGCGAGAGCTGGTCGAGGACGTAGTCCAGTTGTTCCTTGCTCGACGGCATGCGCGAAAGATAGCCGGAAGCAGTGACCAGGTGCCAGGCCCCAGGGACCGGCGGAAACAATCGCGCCGAAAAAAAAGAAGAGGAGGCCCGAAGGTCTCCTCTTTTCGTGGACGATACTGGATTTGAACCAGTGACCTCCGCCGTGTGAAAGCGGCGCTCTGAACCAACTGAGCTAATCGTCCGGACGGGCCGAATATAGAAAAACCCGCGGGGGATCCCCAAGCCCCCGGCGCGGACCGGGGGCGGGGCGCCCTACATCTGCTCGACGGCCGCGACCCCCAGCAGCTCCAGCGCGTTGCGCAGGGCCGTCTGGGCGCACTGGACCAGGAAAAGCCGCTCGGTTTCGGCCTCGTCGCCCAGGACGCGGTTGTCGTGGATGAAACGGTGGCTTTCGGCCGCCAGCTCGAGGCAGTACTGCGCCAGGGCGGAGGGCTCGTGGTCGCGGGTCACCTCGACGACGCGTTCGGGCAGCTCGCCCAGCTTGTGGACCAGGCGCTGCGAATTGGCGTCGGAGAGCTTCTCCCAGCGGACCTCGGACGAGGCGACGCGCCGGCCGGCCTTGCGCTGGATCGAGCAGAGCCGGACGTGGGCGTTCTGGACGTAGGGGCCCGTGTCGCCGTCGAACGAGAGCGCCTGCTCCCAGTTGAACTTCACGTCGATCAGGCGGCGGTTCTTGAGGTCGTCGAAGACGAGCGCGCCGACGCCGATCTTCCGGGCGACGTTCTCCTTGTCGGGGAGCGAGGGGTTCTTCTCGTCGATCGTCGCGAGGATCTTCGCGGCGGCGGCGTCCATCACCTCGCGCAGCGAGTTGGAGTTGCCCTGCTTGCTGGAGCCCTTGGACCACTTGCCCTCGGCGTCCTGCTGGAGGATCAGTCCGAACGGAATGTGCCGGCATCCTTCCGCCCAGCCGCACCCGAGCTTCTTCAGCACGGTGAAGACCTGGCGGAAGTGGAGCGACTGCCCGTTGTCCACGACGTAGAGACAGCGGTCGAAATTGTAGGTCTCGTGGCGGTAGAGCGCGGCGGCGAGGTCGCGCGTGGCGTAGAGCGTGGAGCCGTCGCCCTTGAGGATCAGGCAGGGCGGCATCCCCTCGTCGTCGAGCGCGACGACCTGGCGCTCCTGGCTTTCGGAGAGGAGCCCCTTGGACTTGAGCAGCTCGACGACGGCGCCGGTTTTGTCATTGAAAAAAGACTCGCCGGTGTAGACGTCGAACTTGACGTTCAGCATCTCGTAGAGCTCTTCGAGCTCCGCGAGCGTCGTGGCGCGGAAGGCCTTCCAGAGCCGGAGCTCCTCGGGGGAGCCGGCCTCCATGGCGGCGAAGGCGGCGCGGGCCTCCTCCTCCATCTCGGGGTGTTCCTTCGCCTGGCGCCCGAAGTCCACGTACATCGCGTTGAGCTTCGCGAGCGTGAAGGCCTTCAGCGACTCGTCGTCCAGCGGGAGGCCGGAGCGGCGCGCCATCACGATCAGCTTGCCGAACTGCGTCCCCCAGTCGCCCAGGTGGTTGATGCCGACGGCGTTCCAGCCCGCGGCGCGGTAGCAGCGCAGCAGCGCGTTGCCGATCATCGTGGAGCGGAGGTGGTGGAAGGCGAGCTGCTTGCCGACGTTGGGCGAGGAGTAGTCGATCACCACGGTCTTGCCGTTGGCGGGCGAGGAGCCGTAGGCGGCGCCTTCGGACTCGATCTTGCGCAGCAGCGCGGAGGTCGCGGCGTCCGCGTCGACGAAGAAGTTCAGGTAGCCGCCCGCGGCTTCTGCCTTCGAGAACCCCTCGGGGAGCGCGACGGCGGAGGCGAGCTCCTGCGCGATGGCGGCGGGGTTCGCCTTCCGGGCCTTCGCCAGGACGAAGCAGGGGAGCGCGAAGTCGCCCTTCACGCGGTCGGAGGGGACGCAGACGAGGCGCTCGAGCTGTTCCGCCGGGAGTTCGGGGAGCAGCGGGGCGAGCGCGGCGAGCAGTTTTTCCTTAGATGAATCCATTGTCCTGGCTTTCTCCGGTCGCGGAGGCGGAGGCGTAGTCCTCGGGGTTCAGGACGGTGCGCGGGGCGTCTTCGTAGAGGCGTTCCAGCGAGAAGTGCGCGCGGTGGTTCTCCTCGAAGAGGTGGACCATCAGCTCGCCCAGGTCGAGGACCGCCCAGCGGGCCCCTTCGCCGGAGTCGTTGCCGATCGGCTTGATCCCGACGTCGCGCAGCGCGCGCTGCAGCCCCTGGAGGATGGCGCGCATCTGGGCTTCGCTCCGGCACGTGGCGATGAGGAAGCTGTCGCAGACGTCGCTCACCGAGGAGAGCTCGAGCAGCACGACGTCCTCGGCCTTGCGCGCGAAGAGCTCCGCGGCGCAGAGGTCGATCAGGGCCTTGCCGGTCGGGACGTTCCGTTCGTTGTCATTGTTTGCCATGGGCGATGATCTCCTGGAAGTCGTGTCCGATGAACACGGTCGCGTCGACCGTGGAATACCTGTTGAGAAGCGTCACCACGCGGTCGGTGCGCAGCGCGGCGGCGAGGCGGTTCGTCCCCTCCCAGCCGGGGGTGCGGACGGCGACCATGGTCCTTCGGTAGTTCGCGTCGCCGGCGTTGCCGGTCTCGAGGACGTCGAATCCGCGCCCGGTCAGGAAGACGCGCATCTTCTCGGCGGCGCCGGGGGTCCCGCATCCGTTGAGCACCTCGACGTGCCCGGGCACGCGCATCGCGGGCGCGGGGAGCGAGGCGGAGGCGAGCCTGGCTTCGGGCGCCGCGCCGGCGTCGCCGCCGCACGCGCCGAGGAGCGCGGCGAGGCAGGAGAGGGCGAGCGCGGCGGCGGGGCGCATGTTCACGCGTTCTCCGCGGGGCGGTTGGAGCCGTCCACCTTGACCACGGTCGGGACGTGCGCGGCCGCCTCTTCGGGCGTCATCCGCGCGTAGGCGGCGACGATGACCAGGTCTCCGGGCTTGGCGAGCAGGGCGGCCGCGCCGTTCAGGCAGATCACGCCCGAATTCTCCGGGCCCTCGATCGCGTAGGTCTCGAAGCGGTTCCCGTTGGCCAGGTTGTAGACGGCCACCTTCTCCCACTGCAGGATCCCGGCCCTGCGCAGCAGCGCGCGGTCGATGGTGATCGAACCCTGGTAGTCCAGGTTCGCCTCGGTCACCGTGGCCCGGTGGATCTTGCTTTTGAGCATCTCCAGCAGCATCTTCGCCTCAGAACCGGATCCGCGCGGCGAACCCCAGCCTCCGCGGCCCGAACAGGGGGGCGACCGCGAGGTCGTCGTCCGGCGCGTCGTAGACGGGGTTGTCCGCCATTCCGTCGATGAAACTATAGAAATTGGCCGCCGCGGCCCCCAGCCAGAGCCAGAGCGCGTCGTCGTCCCCCTCCGCCGTCAGCCAGACCGCGCACCCCGCGAACGAGGCGAACCAGAGGTCGATCGCGGCCGCCTTCCAGGGCTGCCGGCTCTTCCACTGGTACCAGGAGGGGAGCAGCAGGGAGAGCGCCGCGTCGGAGCGCCCGCTCTCCGTCTGCCCGAAGGTCCGGTCGATGTCGGTGTCCTCCATGCCCGCCGAGCGCTCGGCCAGCCAGTGCTCCTCGCTCACGCCGAGCCGTTCCCAGGGCTTCTGGAGGTAGAGGCCGGGCCGGACGCCGATCTCCAGCAGGTGCTCCAGCTTCTCCTTGGACATCCCGCTCCGCTTGACGGCCTGGAATTCGCTCTGCGAAAGCCCCGCCTCCTGCCAGTCGAACCCGTACCACTGGTCCGCGCCCCAGGCGAGGAAGGCCGCCAGGAGGAGGATCGCGGAAACGCGGGTGCGGAGTGCGCGGAGCATCGGGGAGATTCCGTTTCGGGGGAGTGCCGAGAGAGGGACTTGAACCCTCACGTCCTTGCGGACAGCGGATTTTGAGTCCGCCGCGTCTACCAGTTCCACCATCCCGGCGAGTGGGCCAAAGATAGAAAAGGGCGGGGAGGGCTACTTGAGCGAGCGCGCCTGCCCGATCAGCCCCATCGGCTTGATGTGCCGCTCGCGGAACCGTTCCGCGGCCTCCTTGGTCGCGAAGGCGTAGATCCGCACGAGGTGCAGCACGCGCTTTTCGGAGGGCATCTGGACGATGCGCACGGTCCCGGGGAGGGAGGAGAGACGCTTCTGGAGCGCCTCGGCGTTGCCCTTGTCGGCGAACGCGCCGACCTGCAGGCACCAGTCGCCCTTGGGGTCGATCGCCGACGCCCCGTCGTCCGCGTCGGGCGCCGGCGCGGCTTCGGGCGCGGGGGCCGGGGCCTTCTGCGCGAGCCTGGATCCGGGGCGGACGACGGGGGCGTTGACCGGGGCCTCGGCCGGCGCGGCGGCGGATCTGGCTTCGGGGGCCGCGGGAGCGGGCGTCTTTTC
>JAGCEZ010000058.1 GCA_017650365.1 Fibrobacterales bacterium
GAAGCGGCGCTGCCTCCGGAGAAGCTGCTGATCGGCATGCCGAGCTGGCTCGGGGAATGGGGAGAAGGCGGCCGCGGCTCCTCGATCGTCGCGCACATCGGCGAACTGAACGACCTCCCCCACCCCACGGGCGTCTGCATCTGGGACGCCGCTTTTTCGGGCGACGGATGGCTCACGCCGGAGGTCTGGAGCAGCCTCGCCGCGCTTCAGGCCAGGCAGGCTCGCTAGAACCGCTTCGTTTCAAATCCCCGCTTTGAGGAAGAGCGCCGCCCAGCAGCGCGCGAGCCGGGTCTCTTCGAGTCCGAACCGGCCCTTGAACCGTTCCGCGAACTCGTCGCCGAGGCGGACGCCGGCTTCGGTCCCCCCTTCCAGGCGGAACCTTCCGGCGACCTTCCACTCCTGCGACCAGCCCACCCCGAGCCAGGGCGAGACCGATTCGAAGTCCGCGGGATGGAAGAGCCCGCCGCGCAGACTGAGGAACCCGCGGGCGAGCGCCCCTTCGTCGCCGAAGAGAAAGCCCCACGCGACCGTCTCGCGCAGCTCCTCCATCTCCCAGCCCCAGTGGAGGTCGGCCTCGAACCCGAACCGCTCGCCCCAGCGCGAGGCGAAGATCCCGTTCCAGAGGTCGAACTGCGCGAAGATGAAGTTCGCGGAGAAGTCGGCGCCGAAATGCCACTGCGCGCCGTAGCGGACCGGCTCCAGCGGGCGGAACAGCTCCGCCTCGTCCTGCCCGAACTCGCCGTAGTGCGCGAAAAGGGACGCGACGCAGAGGAGGAGCGCGAAGAGCGCGCCCCGGAGCCGGAGGGTCAAAGCGAGTCCCCGTCGAGCAGTTCGGACAGGGTGGAGCAACCGGACTTCTCCAGGCATTCGTAGAGCTCGGCCTGCATGCGGCGCGCCGCGAACCAGCGGTAGGAGAGCGCCGAATACATCTGCACCGCGTCGGCCCCCATGCGCAGCAGGTCGAAGACCTTGGCGCCGTGGTCGATCCCGCCGACGGCGATGATGCTCTTGTCGGGGAGCTTGTTCTTGATGTACTCCACCGCGCGGAAGGTGTTGACGTAGAGCGGGCGCCCCGAGAGGCCGCCGAGGTCGCCGTCCTGGCGGACCGGCTTCAGCGCGTCGGGCTGAGTCCGCATCTCCAGGAACTCGGAGCGGGAGCCCGGGAAGGTGTTGAAGAGCACGAGCCCGTTGATGTTGTGCTGCGTCACCAGCTCGAGCAGCGCCTGGAGCTGGCGTTCGCCCAGGTCGGGGCTCAGCTTGGCGTAGACCGCCTTGCGGACCGGGATGCTGCTGCGGATGTGCATGACGCTCTGCAGCACGCGGTCGAGGTACTTCAGCTGCGCGTCGATGCGCTGGTGCCCCGTGTTGGGGCAGGAGAGGTTGATCTCCACGTATTCCGCGACGTTGTAGGCCTTGCGGAAGGAGTAGATCACGTCGTCGAGCCGCTCCTCCTCGTCCTGGAGGCCGGGGGTCTCGGCGATGGAGAGGCCGACGGCCAGCTCGCGCTTGCGCGCCGCCCCGAACTGGCTGTCCACCCGCTTGGCGACGACGTCGATCCCCGGGTTGTTGAGCCCCATCGAGTTCTGGATCGCGCGGTCGGCGTTCAGCATCCGGATGCGCGGGCGGAAGGGGTTCCCCTCGCGCGGGACGCGGGTCGCGGTCCCCACGGAGACGCCCCCGAACCCGATGTTCGCGTAGGCGGCGAGGTCGGTCCCCTCCTTGTTGCCGCCGGCGGCCAGGATGATCGGGCAGTTGAGGTAGAGCGGGTTGCTCTTGTCGGAGAAGCGGATCACCCGTTCGAGCGGCTTCTTCGCGCGCATGCCGTAGGGGATCTTCGGCGAGGGCTTGAACGGGACGAAGGGCGCCCACTTCGCGAAGTTGGCGAGCTGCCTGTGGCGCGCTTCGGGAGAGGGGACGAGCCGCTTGATCAGCGAAAGGAGACGATCCCCCGCCGTCGCGGCGTAGTCGTGGTCGACGAAGGGGATTTCGGGCTCGCCCTGCATGGCGGAAATCTAGAAAAAACCTATTTTTGGGCCATGGCGAACGTGGTCAGGATCCTCGAAACCCCGAACCCCCGGGCGCGGCGGTTCAAGATCGACCTGCCCGTCGCCGGGCACTCCCCGCTCTCCTTCTCCAACGCCGCCCACGCCGAACGGCATCCCGCCGCCAAGGCCCTGTTCGGGCTCGGCTTCGTCTCCTCCGTCTTCCTCCTCGGCGACTCGGTCACCGTCGCGCTGACCGAAGAGGGCGACTGGGAGGAGCTCCTGCCCGAAATCGTCATGACGCTCGAGGAACGGCTCGAACCCTGGTCCGGCGCCCGCGCCCTCGCCGAAAACGCGGAGGAGCTCGAGCCCGCGGGCGATTTCGACGCGCTCGACCTGGACGGCAAGCTCCGACGGATCGAAAAGGTCCTCGACCTCAAGGTCCGCCCGAACCTCGCCGGCGACGGCGGCGGCGTGGAGCTGATGGGCCTGGAGGACGGCGTCGCCTACATCCACTACGTCGGGGCCTGCGGAAGCTGCCCCAGCGCGGGCACCGCGACGCTCGACTTCGTCCGGGACGCCCTCCGGACCCACGTCTCCCCCGCGCTCGACGTCCAACTCTCCTAGACGAGGTCAACCATGGAACCCTTCCGCAGAGCCTTCATCCGATTCCTGCTCGAATGCGAAGCCCTCCGCTTCGGCGACTTCACCACGAAGAGCGGCCGCAAAAGCCCCTACTTCATCAACACCGGCATGATCCGCACCGGCATGCAGCTCGCGCGCATGGGCGACTTCTACGCCCACACGATCGAACACCACTTCGGCGACTCCGTGGACAACCTCTACGGCCCCGCCTACAAGGGCATCCCGCTCGCCGTCGCCTCCGCGGCCGCGCTCCACCGCCTCTACAACCGCGACTTCGGCGTCTCCTTCAACCGCAAGGAGGCCAAGGACCACGGCGAGGGCGGCACGATCGTCGGACAGCCCTACGACAGGCCGACCCGCGTGCTGATCGTCGAGGACGTCATCACGGCCGGCACCTCCGTCCGCGAGACGATGGAGCTGATGAAGTCCTTCCCCAACGCGAAGATCGAGGGGCTGGTCGTCTCGGTGGACCGCATGGAGAAGGTGGGCGACTCTCCCCTCTCGGCCCTGCAGCAGGTGCAGGAGGAATACGGGATCCGCACGGTCCCGATCGTCACGATCGACGACCTGATGGGCGCCCTCGAGGACCGCTCGATCCGCAAGCTCTTCCCGATTCCCGACGGGCAGATCGAACGGATGAAGGCCTACCGCGAACAGTACGGGGCCAAGGCCTAGGATCCGATGGGGACCCGCGCGCTCCGCATCCTGCTCGCCGCCCTCGCGCTCGCCCTCTCGGGCTGCGCGGAGAAGGCCGCGCGCCTGCACCGCGCCAACGACGCCTTCCCGGACTCCCCCGCCGGGACGATCGCCTTCACGTCGCTCGGCCCGGGCGACTTCATCCTCGACGGGCGCGACCTCTTCGTCGAGGACCTGAAGATCTACAGCGAGGACGTCCACCCCGCGCTCGCCGCGCGCGTGGACTCGCTCCTCGGGAAGTGGGCGGAGGAGAACCTCGGCGCGAAGGTCCGCCTGCCCTCCGCCGACTCGCTCGGGCTCCCCGAAAGCGAAAAGCGGCGCGTGGAGGGGCGCGTCTTCGTCCCGGTCCGCTGGCCCTGGCCCGGCGACTCGCTCCGTTCCGGGGAGACCGTCCCCGACGTCGTCCTCCTCGTGGGCGAGCTGACGCTCGGATTCGACCTCCAGGCCCGCTCGCTCTACGACTACGAGCTCGCGAACACCTACACGGAGCCGGGCGAGAAGCCCGAAACCCTCTCCGCGCTCCTCGTCTGGACGCTCTGGGACAACAGGCTCCAGCAGTACCGCGCCTACGGCGTCGCGCAGGCCTCCGCCCCGCTCGTCCGCCCGCTTTCGTTCGGCGCGATAGACGCCCTCTGCAAGCGCCTCTTCCTCGACGTCCAGCGCCAATCGCGCCTCTACCCGGAGATCGAACCGTGAATCGGGCCCTCCTCCTCGCCGCCCTGGCCCTCGCCCTCGCGCTGCCCTCGGGCGCCGTCGCGAAAGAGCGCCCGCTCGCGCTCTATCGCGACGCCCGCTTCGAGATCCTCCAGACCGCCGATTCGGCCGAGGTCTCCCCCGAGGAGCTCTGCGCCGAACTGAAGAAGGCCAACCCCGACCTCGGCCGCCCCAGGTGCGCGGTGGCGGGCTCGCTCCGGCGCAACGTCCCGTTCAACGACTACGCGCTCTGGGTCGCCGCGAACCTCCGGCCCGGCGTCCGCGCCGAGGACCTCGAGGCGCGCAGGCCCGAAGTCCGCAAGACGCTCGAGGAGCGGCGCGACGACTACCTCTTCCTCTTCAAGTCCGACGGGAAGGAGAGCTGGCTCGTCCTCTTCCACGACGGCGAACGGATTCCCGCGCGGCTTCTCCGGGTGCGCGGGGAGAGCGCCTTCGGGGAGGTCGCCCCGCTCTTCCAGGGACCCACCTCCCCGATTCCGACCGAGCAGGAGCGCGAAGCCGCGCGGCGCGAGCCCGAGGCCTTCTACCGCGACCAGCTCCCGCTCGACTTCCGGCTGACCGTCGGTTCGGGCTACATCCAGGGCTTCGGCGGGCACGAAAGCGCGCAGGTCGAGCACTACACGCAGAACCGCGACTCCGCCTCCGCCTGGGACTGGATCACCGACTCCTCGCCGCTGGTCTTCGCGGAATACGGCGTGGAGTACGCGCGCTTCCTCGGCATCGCCGCCGTGCTCCAGTGGTCGCGCTACGACATGAAGTTCAATCCCGAGACCAACCCGGCGATCCGCGACTGGACCGTGGACCGCTGGGAGTTCGGCGCCCGCGCCCGCATCGGCTACGGCTTCGTGCCGCGCCCCAAGGTCGAGATCCACCCCTATCTCCTGCTCGGGTTCCTCTACACCGTCTACGACGCGGAGATCTCCTGGAAGAAAGGCGTCAAGAAGCCGTTCGACTCCCCGTTCTCGCTCGTCGCGGTGAGCGGGGGCTCGCTGGCGCTCGGCGCGGACCTCCTCCTGAAGGACCGCTACGGCGCGAAGCTGGAGTGCGGCCTCTCGCGCCGCGCCCGCAAGAGCCGGACCGACCCCGAGGTCGGCCCCCTGCCGGACCGTCCCGCCGAGGCCACGCTGGAGCTCTACGCGCTCTTCGGCCTCTCCCTCAACTGGCGCCGCTGGCTCTGACCCGGGCCGCGGAGCGCGCAAACGGAAAGGGGCGCCCATCGGACGCCCCTTCGCTCGTTTCCGGAACCGCTAGGGTTCGTCGGCCTTCTTGCGGATCGTCTCGATCAGCCCGTCCAGATCCTTCTCCTTGAGGATCTTCGCGAACTGGTCGCGGTAGTTGCGCATCGTGCTCAGGTCGTCGATGACGAAGTCCCAGGCGCGCCACTGGCCGTTCTCCTGCTTCATCTTGTAGACGACGACCGACATCGTCCCCTTGTTCCACATTTTGACGGTCACTTCGCACTTGTCGCCGTTGATCTTGGCGGGCTGGTAGCTCGAGCTGTCCGATTCGTAGGAGTCGAGCTGCTTGACCGAGGAGTTCTCGACCATGCGGCGGAACTCGGTCACGAACGCGTTCTGCTGCTCGGGCGTGGCCGATTTCCAGGTCTGGCTCGGGAGCGCGCGGCGGCCCAGCTCCTGGAAGTCGAAGACGGAGTTGATGAGCGTCTTGATCTTCTCGCGGCGCTCGGGCGTGGCGGCCTTCTTCTGCTGCTTGAGGAGCGCGCGGAGCTCGGTGTCCTTCGCGCGGACCATGCCGACGGGGTCGGGGGCGGCGGCCGCGAGGACGGACGCGGCAAGGACGAGGAGGGCGGTTTTGCGCAGCGTGGAGATCATGTCTGCCTCCGGTTTCGGGGTCTAGGGTTTCGCGGAGCCGAACGTGCCGTATTCGGAATAGGGGACGCCGGCGGCGGCCATCAGCTTGGCGTAGGAGCAGTTGTAGGCGTGGACGGCCTTGGCCCAGGTCTGGCGCATCTTCACCCAGTTGGAGAAGGCCTTCACCAGGAGGCCGCCTTCGGAGGGGTCGATGTCGTAGCGCATCGCCGCGCCCTTGAGCCAGGAGTCCGAGACGCGCAGCGCCTCGGCCGCGCTCTCCGCGGTCTCCTTCTGCGCGACCACGGTTTCGTACTGGGTCCGGAGAAGGGTCTCCAGGCCGTTCTTCGCGTAGGAGGCCTTGCGTTCGAGCGAACCGAGCTCCCACTTCTGCTTTTTCAGCTTGTCGCTCCCCTTCCAGAAGTTCAGGCGGAGGCGCATGCCGACGCCGAGCGCGCCGTCCACGTCGTCCGTCTGGTCGCGGCTGAAGTGTTCGTCGCCCTCGCGCGCCCAGAGCGTGGAGTACTGCAGGCGCCCGAAGAGGAAGAAGTCCGGGCCGAGGTTCGCGGCGGCCACGTCCACCTGGCGGCGGCGGGCCTCCAGGCCGTATTCCAGCTGCTTGTATTCGGGATGCCGTTCGCCCACGGCCTGCGCCAGGGTCTCGAACGGGGGCAGGGGTTCGGGCCGGATGGCGAGCTGCGTGTCGGCCGGCGCGAAATCGGCGCCCAGAGAATCGCCGAGAGCGAACCGCAGCGCGGACTCGGCGTTCCTGAGGCCGCTGGCGGCCTGCGCCTCGCCCTCGCGCAGCGCGTGGAGGTTGGTCTTCAGCTCCAGCAGGTCGAGCTGCGAGACCGACTCGTCGCCCTCGTCCAGCATCTCCTCCACCTTGTCGAGGAGCTTGTCGAACTGCCGGCGGGCGTCCTTCAGCAGGTTCTGCATGTCGAGCGCGTAGAGCCGGCCGTACCAGTAGGACTGCAGTTCGGCCTCGCGTTCCAGCTCGGACTTGCGGATCTTCCACTCCTCGACCTTGCCGCCCGCCTCCAGGGCGCGCCGCCCCAGGCGGAGCCGCCCGAAGTTCAGCGGCTGGACGGCCTCCAGCTCGGTCGCGAACATCGGCGCGTAGGTGGTGAAGTCGTATTCGTCGCGACCCTGGCGGATCGTCCCGTCCGCGTCGGTGTAGTACTTGCCCTCGCGCACGCCGGGATAGGGGCCGAAGCCGAGCGTCAGCTCGAACTTGGGGAGGATCGCCTCGTGGACCAGCTCGTCCTTCTTGATCCGCTGGAGTTCGCGCTTGTAGCGGGTCTCCTGGAGAGTCGGGTCCTGGTCGGACGCGGCCTGGAGATATTCGCCCAGCGTGAGCGGAGCCGCGAAAAGCCCCGTTCCACAGATCGAAAGCGCGGCCAAGCCGAACGCGATTTTGCGCATGGCGCCCACTATGGCTAAAATAACTAATTGGACGGCGCCCGCCAAATCCCGGCGCGTCATTCCTCTTCCAGGCGCCGGGCGAAGGGGTCTTCGCCGAAGCGGTTGACGAGCCCGCGGTAGTTGCTCAGGACGCGGTTGTAGTAGCGGCGCGGAAGGCGGGTCCGCGCGGTCATCTTCTGCTCCAGCGTGCCCGGGCCGATGTTGTAGGCGATGAGCCCCTTTTCCAGCGACCCGTAGCGCTGGACCATCTGCAGCAGGAAGGCCGTGCCGTAGAGGAGGTTGACGTCGGGCCGGAGCAGCTCGCGCTCCACGCGGATGGGCGTCCCGATGCGCTTCCCCACGAGCCGCGCGGTCTCGAACTTGATCTGCATGAGCCCGACCGCCCCGCTGGCGTCGCCCGAGCGGAACCGCCCCTGCGCGTAGGGGTTTCCGCGGCTCTCCACGCTGACCACGGCGAGGATCAGCAGCGGGTCGAACCCCACGGAGCGCGAGAGGGCGCAGAGCATCCGCGTGGTCTGGAGGAGGTCGGCGCTGTCGAGCCTGCCCTGCGAGAGGAAGTCGAGCGCGGAGAGGATCCGGTCGTACTGCCTGAGCAGGCGGATCTCGTCGCGCAGCGAGACGATCGCGGCCTGGCTGGCCATCTGCTCGGCGTCGACGAGCTCCAGTTCGTGCGCCTTGTAGAGCCTCTGCGCGGCGGGCGCGAGAATCGCGGCGGTGCAGGCCGCGGCCAGGAGGACCAGCTGGAGGGTCCCGAGCCGGAACGTCGCCGGGAGCCTGGGGAGGCGGATCTTCACGGATTCCCCTTCCCCGCCGCCCGCGCCTCCTCTTCGGCCTTGAGCGAGTCGGCGCGCTGCTTGCGCCGGAACCGGTCCTCGAGGTGGTCGATCCAGTCGTCGGTCGCGGTGAAGCCGGCCGCCATGAGGGAGTCGGAGACGAGCCCGAGCTGGTTCAGCGGCGCGAGCTTGCGCTTGAGCTCGTCGAGCTCGTTCTGGAGCTCGAGCCGCTCGGTCTCGTACTGCGCGAGGAGGGCGCGCTGCCGTTCCAGGCGTTCGGCCTGGGCGTCGTTCGCGGAGGCGAGGTTGAAGATCCAGCTCGCGATCAGCAGGACCAGCAGCAGGGCCATCGCGGGCGAGAGCCGCACGCCGGTCTTCTTCGAATAGGCGACCATCTGCCGGCGGATCGACTGGAAGAGGTCGGAGCGCTTGAACTTCGCGCGGTTCGGGTAGATCGGCAGCAGGTTCCGCATGCCGGAGAAGTAGGAGACGACGTCGTAGCGCCTGGCGACGAGCGCGACGCGCCCTCCCCTCCCCTTCATGTCGTCGAGGACCTCGAGGAAGAAGGCCCGCGCCTCGTCCCCGCGGATCTCCGCGTTCTGCAGGTCGAAGAGGAGGATCTTCGCGCCGTCCTCGACCAGGTGGCGCACGCGGGCGCGGAGCTCGTCGAGCGAATCGGCGCGCAGGAACCCCGCGAGCGTGACGACGGTCGTGTCGCGCCCGGAGTTCTCCATCTGGATGCCGAGACGGTCCTTCATCCGAACAACCCGCTTTTCTTAACCTTGAGCGAAGAGGAGAGCCCGAGCTTGCCCTGGCCCATCAGCTCGAGGTCCCAGACCGCGAAGAGCTTCAGGCACTGGAAGTGCTGCGGGCCGCCGTCGGGCCCGGGCGTGGACATCGGGAAGGAGAGCAGGCGGCAGGGCTTGACGAAGCTCCAGACCGCGCGCGTCTTCTCGTCGTCGTCGCGGTATTCGACGCTCTCCACGCCGTCGTTCAGCGCCGCGCCCGAAAGCGGGATCTCCGCGCCGCCCGCCAGAAGCTTCTGCGGACCGGGCGCCCATTTGGAGAACGAGAGGTTGAGCTCGCAGAGGTAGCTGCCCTGCAGCAGGTAGAAGTCGGGGTTGGAGATCTGCGTGGCGACCACGAGCGCGTCGCCCTCGTTCTTCAGGCTGAAGGCCTTCTCCACGTGGACCGTCCGCCTGCGGCCCTCCAGCTCGCACCACTGGTTCCCCGAAAAGACGATCTGCGCGCCGTCGCGCCGCATCCGGTACTGGTGCTCCATCGGGCCCTGCAGCAGTCCCGCGTCGTCCGCGAGCCAGCCGATCCACTTCTCCGCGTCGGAGAAGTTCTCGGGCGCGATCCAGTCCCGGAACCCGCAGACCGGCGCGACCGCGTAGTGCAGGCCGACGTCGCCCACGGTGCGCGCGGGGTGGAACCCGTCGATCAGCGAGACCTTGCGCGGATGGTTCTCGAGCGAGCGCAGGCGCCCCCCGAACCCGGGTTCCGCGAGAAAGCTGAAGTTCTGCCCCGAGCAGTAGATCTGCGGAGTCCCCGTGCCGAGGACGTCCATCGCCTCGATCGAGGCCCCCTCCACCGCCCGGGCGCGCCGCAGCTGCTGCTCCACCTCCATCAGGATTCTGCGGCACTGCGCGCGGTCCGCCAGGAAGCGGATCCCGCCGGCGGAAGGGTCGTTGCGGTACCAGTAGACCGACGTGACCGGAAGGAGCTTCTCCGTGATCGCCTGGCGCGTCCGGCCCGCGGGCAGGTGCGTGATCTGGCGCCAGAGCTGGAGCATCCGCTTCTGGATCTCGTTGCTCTCGGGCTGCATCAGCAGGAGGTCGCGGCAGGACTTGAGCGAGCGGTCGATGCCGAAGCTGCGGTCCACGGAGGAGACGAGGTTCATGCCGCCGGCCGAGCGGCGCTCGTCGATCTGGTCGGAGGCCAGCTTGAAGACCATCTGCCCGCCGCTCCTCGCGCCGCGGTCGAAAAGGGCCCCGAGGCGCTCGAACAGCCCGCGCTCGTAGACGCCCCGCGCGGCGCGGAGGAAGGGGACCGCGACCAGCGCGTAGCCGTCGTCGCCCTCGTCGGTCTGCGAGGCCCGGAGCGCCTCGTCGAACTTCGCCTCGTCGCCCGCGAAGAGCGCGCTCTCCAGCCCGCTCTCCATCTGGACCACGCGCAGGATCCGCCCGCAGTCCTCGACCGTCCGGTAGCCGTAGCGGTCGGTGCAGCGCCAGGCCGCCTCGTCGATCTGGTAGTCGTAGAGGAAGGTGTACTCGAACCCCTGCTCGGCCAGGAGCGAAAGCAGGCCGCTCTCCCAGACGCCGGAGGGCAGCCAGAAGCCGCGCGGGCGGACGCCCGTCAGCTTCTCCAGCGCCTGGCGGTGCTGGCGGATCTCCAGCTCCTGCAGCGGCTTGGGGACGAACGGCAGGACCGGGTCGTGCCACCCGCCGCCGATCCACTCCACGCGCCCCTCCTCGGTCGCGCGCCGCAGCTCCTTGAGGAGCGTGCTCCGGCGCTGCCTCGCCAGCTCGAGCCACATGCCCGAGAGGTAGAGCGAGAGCTTGGCCTGGGGCCGCTTCAGCAACTCGACGCAGCCGGAGAGGAAGTGCGAGACGATCTCCTCGGCCGCCGCGGGGTCGAGGGTGGGCTGCTCGTGGAGCGCCAGAAGGACGGAGAGCGAGGCTCTTTGCATACTTCTATTCTAATTCCGAAACGCGTTCCGCGCACGGGGAAAGGCGAAAATTCCGCAAAAATTCAGCGCGCGGAGAGCTCGATGTTGTCGATCAGGCGCGTCTTCCCGAAGAAGGCCGCGACGAGCACGACCGCGGGTTCCGAAACGCTCTTCAGGGGCAAAAGCGACTTCTGCGAGACGATTTCGAGGTACTGCACCCTGCCGCCCGCGCGGGAAATGGTCTTTTTGGCCTCTTCCGCGAGCCTGGCGACGTTACGTTCGCCCGAAACCTGCGCCTTTTTGAGCGAAACCAGGGCCGCGCGGATGGCCGGGGCGCCGGCGCGGGACTTCGGGTCGAGGTATTCGTTGCGCGACGAGAGGGCGAGTCCGTCCTTGCCGCGGACGGTCGGCACCTTCACGATCCTGATCGGCCAGTTCAGGTCGCTGACCATCTTGGCGATCAGCCAGGCCTGCTGCCAGTCCTTCTTCCCGAAGAAGGCGAACTCGGGCTGCGCCGCGAAGAAGAGCTTCGCCACGACCGTGAGCGCGCCGGAGAAGTGGCCCGGGCGGTATTTCCCGCAGTAGAGCCCCTGGACCGCCGGGTTGACGATCATCGTCTGGTGGTCGGGGTTGTAGAAGGTCTCCGTCGTCGGAACGAAGAGCAGGTCCGCGCCGCAGGCCTCGAGCAGCTTCGCGTCCTGCGCCACGCGGCGGGGGTAGCTCTCGAAGTCCTCGTTCGGCCCGAACTGCAGCGGGTTGACGAAGACGGAGACCACGACGACGTCGCATTTCGCGCGCGCCTCGCGGACCAGAGTCAGATGCCCTTCGTGCAGGGCGCCCATCGTCGGCACGAGCCCGACGGTTTTCCCGCCCGCGCGGAGCTTGCCCAGCTCGCGGCGCAGGGCTTCCACGGTCTTGCAGCGTTTCATTTCAGCGGCTCTCCGGAATGAAGGCCGAGATCCCCGGCGGCACCTGCGCGATGCGGCCGAGGAGCGTCTCGAGGTCCTCGTTGTTCTCCACGAAGTCGATGTTGTTGGTGTTGACGATCAGCACCGGACAGTCGCGGTAGCGGAAGAAGTGCTCGTTGTAGAGGGCGATCAGCTCGCGCAGGTAGCCCGGGTCGATGTCGCGCTCCATGTGCCGCCCGCGCTTGCGGATGCGCTGCATCAGCACCTCGACGTCGGCCTGGAGGTAGACCACGAAGTCGGGGCGGGCGACGTCGCGCTCGAGGACGTCGGCCACGCGCGAATAGAGCGCCATCTCCGCGTCGTCGAGCGTGGCGCGGGCGAAGATGCGGTCCTTGTCGAACGTGTGGTCGGTGACCGTGAACGGGTGGAAGAGGTCCTGCTGCGCGAACTGCTCCGTGAACTGCCTGTGGCGCGAGAGCAGGAAGAAGAGCTGGGTCTGGAAGGCGTAGGTCCTGCGGTCCTGGTAGAACTTCGTGAGGAACGGGTTCTCCTCGAACTGCTCCTGCATCAGCCGCGCGTTGCCGCGTTCGGCTACGATCTTCGCCAGGGTGCTCTTCCCCACGCCGATCACGCCCTCGATGGCGAGGTAGCGGACGTCTGCGGGGAGCTGGAACTCCGGGGTGTCGTTCACGGCGCGGGCCTCTCCCCTACTCTTCCCACTTCTTGATGACGGAGCCGGCGTCGGCGGAGTTGAAGACCGAGAGCCGTTCGCCCGCGGTCCAGTTGCCGATCGGGTGGCGCCATTCGGGCAGGAGGTCGTTCAGGGGCTGGAGCACGAAGGGGCGGTTGCCCATCTCGGGATGCGGCAGCTTGCAGTGGTCCTCGTCGACCACCTGGCGGCCGAGGGCCAGCAGGTCGAGGTCGATCTCGCGGTCGGCGTGGCGCTCTTCGCGCACCTTGCGCCCGACGAGCAGCTCGATCCCGCGGAGGATGCGGACGAGGTCCTGGGGCGTCTCGCGGCAGGCGAAATAGACGACCTGGTTGAGGTAGGGGTCCTGGCCTTCGGTCAGGGCGTTTGTCTCGTAGATCGGGCTGGCGGCGAAATCGGAGGGGAAGAGCTTCTGGAGCTTGGCCCGGGCGGCGGCGAGGTAGGCCGCGCGGTCGCCGATGTTGCTCCCCAGACCGACGATGGCAAGAGTGAGTTTCATGCCTCGAAATATATATCTCCGCGCCCCGGGCAACAATCGTCTCCGCGCCCCGGGCAACAATCTCCGTCAAGCGGGGGATTTGTGCTATATTTTCGCGAAAGGGAACGGCAGAGCGCATTCCGCCGCCGGTTCCCGGACCCTCCGTTTCCATTCCCTTCCCATTTCCCTTTTCGTTCCCTGCCAAAGGAGCCGCTTTTGAGCGACGAAACCATGCAGACCGCGGAACCCGCTCCGCAGCCCCGGCCCGAAGAACGCAGCGCGGAGGTCTTCCGCAACGACGCGGCGGCCGCCGAATCCGAAGGAACTCCCTCCTCCGCCGAATCCGGCGAAGCCGCCGAAGGCGAAGGCGGAGAACGCCGCAGCCGGCGCGACCGCTTCCGCGACCGCCGCGGCCGCCGCGACCGCAACCGCGCGGAAGGCGGCCAGCCCCAGGGCGACGCGCCCCAGGAAGGCGACGGCGAACAGCGCCAGCAGAACAACCAGGGCGGCCAGAACGGCGCCCGCGGCAACCGCGGCGGACGCAACAACCGCAACAACCGCCGCTTCGGCCGCGGGGGCATGCCCGACGTCCAGTTCAACGACGAGGACCTCCTCCAGGGCCCGCCGCCGGACCCCGAAAAGGTGGCCGAGGCCAAGGAACGGTGGCGCGCGCTGCGCGGCAAGAGCATCTACGAGCTCCACGACCTCGCGACCGAGCACAACATCCCCGACGCCCGCTACCTGCGCAAGCAGGCGCTGATGTACAAGATCCTCGAGGCGACCACCGGCGAGGACCAGCCGATCTACGCCGAAGGCGTGCTCGAAGTGACCAAGGAGGGCTACGGCTTCCTCCGCTCGGCCGAGCACTCCTACCTCGCCGGCCCCGACGACATCTACATCGCCCCGGGCCTCATCAAGCGGTTCGACCTCCGCACCGGCGACACCATCGTCGGCACGGTCCGCACGCCCGGCGACAACGAGAAGTACTTCGCCCTCAAGGGCATCGACACGCTCAACTCCGAAGCGCCGCAGTTCCAGAAGAAGCGCGTCCAGTTCGACAACCTCACCCCCCTGCACCCCACCGAGCGGCTCGACCTGGAATACGACCCGAACGAGCTGAGCACGCGCATCATGAACCTCTTCACCCCGATCGGGAAGGGCCAGCGCGGCATCATCCTCGCGCCGCCCCGCACCGGGAAGACGGTCCTGCTGCAGAACATCGCCAACGCCATCGCGCAGAACCACCCCGAGGTGACGCTGATGGTGCTGCTGATCGACGAACGCCCCGAGGAAGTGACCGACATGCGCCGGCACGTCAAGGGCGAGGTCCTCAGCTCCACCTTCGACGAGCCCCCGGAACGGCACGTCCAGGTGGCCGACATGGTGATCGAGAAGGCCAAGCGGCTCGTGGAGCACGGGCGCGACGTGGTCATCCTGCTCGACTCCATCACCCGCCTGGCCCGCGCGAACAACGTGGTCATCCCCCACTCCGGCAAGATCCTCTCCGGCGGCGTGGACGCCATGGCCATGCAGCGCCCCAAGCGCTTCTTCGGCGCGGCGCGCAACATCGAGAACGGCGGCAGCCTCACGATCCTCGGCACGGCGCTGATCGACACCGGTTCGCGCATGGACGAGGTGATCTTCGAGGAGTTCAAGGGCACCGGTAACATGGAGCTCGTCCTCGACCGCCACATCGCCGAGAAGCGCATCTGGCCCGCCATCGACATCTTCAAGAGCGGCACCCGCAAGGAGGAGCTGCTGCTCGACGAGGACACCCTCAACAAGGTCTGGATCCTCCGCCGCTTCCTGCAGGAGATGAATTCCCTGGAGATCATGGAATTCATGCGCGACAAGATGTCCAAGACCAAGACCACGGCGCAGTTCCTCGCGCTGATGAACAAGTAAGGAGGACGCGGCATGAAGAAGATCGCCTTTGTCGGAGCCGGGCAGATGGGCGGGGCCTTCCTGGAGGGCCTCGCCGCCACCGGGAAGTTCGAATGCGCCTTCGCCGAGCCGAACGACGCCCGCGCCGAGGAGCTCGCGAAGAAGACGGGCGCGAAGCGGATGCCGGTCGCCGACGCGGTCGCCTTCGCCGACGTCGTCGTCCTCGCGGTCAAGCCTCAGGTCTTCCCGAAGGTCGCGCCCGAAGTGGCCGCGGCCCTCGCGAAGACGTCCGGCAAGACGGTCGTCTCGCTCATGGCGGGGATCCAGCGCGCGAAGCTCCGCGCCGCCCTCGGCGACGGCGCCGTCCTCGTGCGCACGATGCCCAACCTCCCGCTCGTCGTCAAGGGCGGCGCGGTGGCCGTCGCCTCCGACGACGTTCCCGCCGAGATCGTCGACGAGGTCGTCGGGCTTTTCGCCCACGTCGGTTCGGCGATGGCCGTGCCCGAATCGCAGCTCGACGCCGTGACCGGCCTCTCCGGCTCCGGCCCGGCCTGGGTCTTCCAGTTCGTGGAAGGGCTGGCCGCCGGCGGCGTGCAGGCCGGCCTCGCGCGCCCGGTCGCCGAAGAGCTCGCGCTCGCCACCATCGAAGGGAGCGTCAAGATGCTCCGCGCGAAGATGGGCGGCACGGGCGACCTGACCGCGAAGGTCTGCTCCCCCGCCGGGACGACCGTCTACGGCCTCAAGGTCCTCGAAAGCGCCGGCTTCCGCGGCACGCTGATGGACGCCGTGGTCGCCGCGGCCGAACGCTCCAAGGAACTCGGCGCGAAGTAGGGCGGAATCCATGCTCCTCGACGAAGTCAAGATCACCGTCGTTTCGGGCAAGGGAGGCGCGGGCCACGCGACCTTCCGCCGCGAGAAGTACGTCCCCCACGGCGGCCCCGACGGCGGCGACGGCGGGAAGGGCGGCGACGTCGTCGTCCAGGTCAACCCGCAGTTCAACACGCTCCTCGACCTCGGCTACGACCGCATCTTCCGCGCGGAGAAGGGCCAGAACGGCGGCCCGCAGAAGATGACCGGGCGCTGCGGCGCGGACTGCGTGATCGGCGTGCCCGCCGGGACGCTCGTCAAGGACGCCGACGGGAACCTCCTCGCCGACCTGACCGAACCCGGGCAGCGCTGCGTGGTCGCCAAGGGCGGACGCGGCGGGCTGGGCAACGTCCACTTCAAGAGCTCCACCCACCAGACCCCCCTCTACGCGCAGCCCGGCGAACCGGGCGAGACGAAGGAGATCGGCCTCGAGCTGAAGATCATGGCCGACGTCGGCCTGGTCGGGCTGCCCAACGCGGGCAAGTCGAGCCTGGTCAACCGGATCTCCAGCGGGCGCCCCAAGGTGGGCGACTACCCCTTCACCACGCTCGAACCGGTCCTCGGCATCGTCCGGATGCGCGACGCGGGCTCGTTCGTCGTGGCCGACATCCCCGGACTCATCGAAGGGGCCTCGGAGGGCAAGGGGCTCGGGCACCGCTTCCTCAAGCACATCGAGCGCACCTCCGCGCTGCTCTTCGTGATCGACGGGTTCGAGGAGAAGGCCTGGGAGAACTACCAGCTCCT
The DNA here is from genome assembly GCA_017650365.1 of Fibrobacterales bacterium. GTDB lineage: Bacteria > Fibrobacterota > Fibrobacteria > Fibrobacterales > CADBQJ01 > CADBQJ01. Next base: position 16,305 of record JAGCEZ010000058.1, read on the forward strand.
GCTCAAGGAGCTCGAGGCGTTCCATCCCCTGCTGCTCCAGAAGCCGCGCGTGGTCGCCGTCAACAAGGCAGACCTCGGCACCGAAGAGACACTCGCGCTCTTCAAGTCGAAGAAGGTCGACGCCATCTCCACCTCCGCCGTCACGGGCGAAGGGTGCCAGGCGCTGATCGACGAACTCTCCAAGTTCATCCGCCCCTCCGACCAGGCCCGCGGCGGCGCGTGGTAGGGAACGAATTCCGTTATGCTTTCCCGCGACGTGCGGCTCTTTCCGCGCGGGCGGCGCTGATTTCCGCTTCAATCTCCTCTTCGCTCATGCCGACGCTGCCGGCCGCCTTGGCCTGTTCGTTGAGCTCACGCAGAGCAGCCAGCAAGCCGAAACGATCATAGCGCGGAGAGTTTTCTCCTACGGAATTGGTTTCCATCCCCTGCTCCTTTATGATTTCCAAGAAGTTCCGCGGCGAAACGGCAAACGCACAACCGGGGAAATGCCGGAGGTTGCCGGTCACAAGATACGCCCTTTTGTCCCGATGCGCCATCGCCACATCGTAGAAGACAACATCCGCCATATCGGGCAAAACAGCATTCGTTTTCGGCACTTCCTGATTGATTGCGCAGTGCAAAATGGTATTGACGATGGCATCCGCGGCATTCTTGAACAAATGGAACTTCGGACGATACAAAACGTCTCGATATTCGTTCAGAACGTTTTCGTCCACGAGAGGAATGATTTTCCCGTTCGCGACGCATTCGAAGATTCCGTAGGGCACGGAAACGTCTTGATTGCGGGCGATGACTGCGGAAACAATGACGTTCGTGTCTAGAACGGCGTAAATCACTTGGCTGCCCTTTCCGCACGGGCGGCACTAATCTCGGCTTCGATTTCCTCTTCGCTCATGCCGAGGATGCCGTTCTTCCGTGCGATTTCGTTCGCTTCGCGCAATGCGGCCAGGAGCGCGGCCCCGTTCGGGGTGCATGGTTTGCTCTTGACCTCGAACGGCAGCCCGTTTTCCACCAACGCGCGCTTGAAGAAGATGTGAACCGCCGTGGGAATGTCCATCCCCAAACGGTCGAACAGGGCCGAAACGTCGTTCTTCAAGCTCTCTTCCAGACGGATTTGCAACACGGCCATAGGCATGGAGTCCTCCTGCGTCTATAGTCACAATATATGCATTATGGCAGTAAAACGCAATAGTTTTCAATGCGTTTTGCTATACTGTGAACTCGATTCGCCGCATTTGAGTCACCGCTCTTGCCGATTACGATCAAACAATGCGCACACTATCTTCGCCAACTGGTGCGCAAGATAGGGTGGAACGGCATTGCCGACCTGATGATATTGCTCCGTGCGGTTCCCCGCGAAGAAATAGTTGTCGGGGAATGTTTGAAGCCTAGCGGCTTCCCTGACGGTCAGCGCCCTGCATTGCGCGGGGTCTGGATGTATGAAGTAGTGTCCGTCCTTGGCAATATGCGATGTAATCGTCGATGACGGTTTCCCCCACAACTGCACCTTGAAACGATCCGCAAAAGCCTGCTCTGCCTCGTTGCCACCGTGGCGGACATTCGAATGAGCAGGCAAAAGACCATCGGGAAATTCCGCAAGAACAGGTGAATGCCCATGAACGGCGCCGTATGCGGAGACAAAGAGATAACGCCACAAATCACTCGCCATATGTGAACGCGCTTCGTGGTTCAGCGGCTTATTCAAGCGTCCATCTCTAAACCAGTTGGCGAGATCAACGTCCTTTTTACCACCAGCCGAGAATGCACCGCGTTTGGTCTCAGCATTGCAGATGGCCTTTCGCACATCAGCGTCTATTTGAGAAAATACGCTGTCTTTCCGAATGCCAAAAACATATTCGCGCCATTCAGCAACGCTCAGCTTCTTTCTTGATCCGATTTTCGATATTGAACTGCGCTTCTTGGGAAGACCGCCGATAGCATCTCTAACGGTCCGTTTCACGGTCGAAGGAGCCAGCCTGCCAACTTCGTTCACATTAGGCAAGAAGTCGTCTCTTATTCCCAGCAAGATTACCCTGTGGCGACATTGTGGAACGCCATACTCTTCCGCACGAATAAGGAAACGATCACCGTTTTCCGCATTTTCCTCTTTGCCCGTCACGAACGAGAATATGCGATATGTGTGCTTTTTCCTTTTGCCACGTTTTGCCAATTCTGGGAAATAGCTCTTGGCAATCTCGCAAGGGGAACGCAGGTCATTCAGAATCTTCGCGAAAATGGGCTCATTGTCAACCTTGGCGGAAAGCATACCAGCGACGTTTTCCATCACGAAAACCGCGGGGGAATGCACGGCAATGACGCGCAGGTACTGCTGATAGAGCCGTTGCCGACTATCCTTGCTGAATTCCACTTCTGCTTCTTCGCGGGATATGTCATTCTTGTTCTTGATGCCGCCTACGGAACGCGAACGCCCGACGAGCGAATACGCTTGGCATGGCGGTCCGCCGACAAGAAGCCAATCCTTGACGCCGTTGATTGCTTCAGCGATTCTGGAATCGAACTCCGAATTGGAAACATCTTGACCGCCGAGCTCCGCGCACCAAGCGACACTTTTCGCTTCCTTGGCGGCTTTTTCATGTGCGCGGAACAGCTCATCACGAGTTGTTTCGCCAGATACATAGGCATAATACTCGTCTGGGAGTTCCAGTCCATTGCGTGTGAAGTAGTGGACGAACGCCCGCAATTCCAATGTTTTGTATGCAGTCGTGTCCTTCTCTATGGACAAAACCGCCTTGAACGGACGCCTGCCCTCGATTTCGTGCGAAAAACCTTCGCAAAGACCACCCGGACCAGCAAAAAGATCAATGAAGGGAATGCTTCCCGCATCGCGCCTAATCGTCATAAAATCCCTCTTCAATCGCCAGTTTCTCGGCCGCGACAAGCACTTTGGCCTGGGCGTCTGAAGGCATCATCCCCTTCGAAATCCTGCAGGCTATTCCAAGAATCGACCGTTCCTTGGAGGACAGGAAATGCTTTTCTTCGTCCCAAGCCTTCAGCTTCAGCCAATGACTTTCCGGTTTTTCCACGACATACTGGAGCGCCTGGATATCATTCATTTCCCGCTGTGCTTTCTTCGCGTACCTGTTCTCGTCGGCCACGTCGTTCTTGTTCCGCAGGCATGGTTCCAAAGAACTGCTTAACCGTATAGGCAGCTCCCTGATTTGCTGCCAGCACACTTCCCGTTTCGCCAATTCCGACACGGAAGTCTGGGAATCCTTGAAGTACTTGATGATGACTCTCGCGACTTCAAGCAGATTCTCCATTACTGGCGCTGGCGCTTTCTGCCGCTGCCATATCGCACCGTAATCCAGGCAGGAATCGGATTTGCCGATTTCATGGACGAATCTCGCCAGCGTATATGGCACTATCACCGACCGGAAGCTCCCGAAATCGACCTCGCGCAACATGCCGACCAAGCTTTTGTTCAGCGAACGGAAGAGAATGGCCTGCGCTATCGCGTCCTTGTACCATTTTTCGTTGATCGACGTGTTATTGCCGTCGTTGCCCTTGTTCTTCTCCCATTCTTCGGTGATGATGGAGACGAAACCTTTTCGGCCACCGGACGTTCCCGCGAAGGCCTTTTGAGCGCCAAGGCAGACGATTGCGGGCATTTCCTTGAACGTCAGATAGTACTTGGCCAAGTCGGTCTTCGTGAACATCTGCTCTTTCGGATTGAGCGAGAGGAACCTGGACGCCTCCGATTTTGACAATTTCGTCTGCGCGTTCACATACTGGCCGCGTGCGCGTTCATAGAACCAATGCGTCTGCCGGGGACTGCCGTCCGACGCGGGTGCCCAAAGTCGCCTCGAAAACTCTTCAATCCGAAGATGGAACGGATGATTTGAGAAGAAGTCGGCGGCATTGACCTTGTTCTGCGTGTTCGCGTATTCTGAAATCTTCGGAACGATTTCGTTTATCACGTCGCTTTCGATGACGGACAGCTTGACTTGCACGAAGACATTGTCCAGCGGCGCATTTTCCTTGTGCCATGTCGCGTAAATCGAAGCGGTGGTCTGGCCGCCGTTGACGATCTGCAAGTTCCTGATTTTTTTGATGCGGTTGCGGCTCTTGTCCAAAACGACGGCTTCTCCCGTGGCGGAAATGCCGTTGTTGTAAGAGAAGAACATCTCGGGCTGATGCACAATCGTGTTTCGGATTCCCTTGTTCACCTTCCCGCGGAACTGCAGGAAAGTGCGCACGTTCTGCTCGAAAAGGCGTTCGCCGTATTTTTCATACAAATCGGCGAGAATGCTCCCCGGAAGCACGAAAAGGAAGGACTGCAGGGAATCGGCTCCAGTGGAAGCGCTAAGGCAGCTTATGCCTTGCGGCGAATACTGCGTAAAATCGACTTCCAAGGTTTCCCGTTCCAAACCGGAAGTTTCCAGTTCGAACAACCTCTGGATGTCCCACAAGTCGCAGCGCTTGGCGAATTTGATTCCATATTCGGCCGGCGTCATTTCTTTGACGCGCCCGCTCATTTTTGCATCGGTCACTAGAATGAAATCGAACTGGAGCAATTCCTTGTTTTCGCGGATGTATTTGGCGAATGGAAACACCGGATCCGATTCTTCCAGACCATCGACGAAATCATCCTTGCCGCAAATCTCAACAAAGCGGTCAAGACGCTTCAGGCTCTTTTCGATATCTGTTTTCGTTATGGTCTCTGCTTCATCGGAATTGCGAAAATCTGCGATGATCAACGTGCAACGGTTGCGCTCCGGATCTCTGGCGATGGCGTCGACGGCGATGCCGCGTTGCGTGAACTTGTACCCGACAAGTTCTGCTTCGTCGATGGCGCCCTGTTCGGCGATGACCGCACACATTTTTTCGACGAACGAATCGCTGACAAAGTCCTCTTCGGAGTCAGCCAGCAGTTCCTGCTTGAAGTCGGTGTAATACTCTTCGAACGTCATTTTGCTCCTCAGTCGAACGCGATTTCGCTTTCAAAAGGCATGCACGCGTCAAGGCTAATCTGATAGGTCGCTTTCGTTATCCCCGAAGGAACATTCGCGACCATCAGCCGCGGGAACCCCTCGCCCACCGCGAACGACCTGCTGACAATGCAACGGAAACTGGGCGAATCGTAGTGCTCGATTGGCTCATAACCCGTCTGCAAGACAAGCGATTCGAAAAGGTCCCTCGTAAAATCGTCGGAACGGTACAACTCGGTCTGGATTTCCCTGACGAGAGAATTGAGCGTGAACCCGGATTTGTCGTCGGGATTCGTCGTGGCCAGGGTGTTGACCACCAAATAGAGGGAAGGCAGTTGCGTTTCCAGTTGCTCTAACGAGCTAATGTGCACATACGGTTTTGCGCTTCCAGACTGCACCTTGATTTCCACAGCAATGTCGTGGACAGTGAAATCCTGCGGAGCGCCCAACGGCCCTTTCCAGAACGAAACGGCGTCTGCCCACCCGAATTTCGGAACAAGGGTTTCCCGCATGAAAAGCAGCTCGCCAATCAGACCTTTGACCTCTTCCTCGGAAAGCGCATGCTGTTTTTCCCGTTTCAGAAATTCATGCCATCTGCGAAGGCGCCCGACGATGACATTCACGGCTTCGCTGTGATTGGCGTAGCTTTCGCTTGCATGCGTCAAATCGACGCACAGCGCTTTGAAAATCTCCCAATTCTGCACTTCGTTCAGAAGCAACACCAACCTGCAGCAATCAGGTGCAGGCGCCATAGCAATGCGTATACCCGCCAGTTCCGGCAACGACTTCTTGTCCGGCGCAGCTTCGCTGGAAAACTGTGCAATGAACAGATAGCCGCCATGTACGTCTTTTCCCCAGAAGAGTTTCAGCGGATGCTTATCGGAAATCAAGCGCACGCTGTATTCGGAATCCGGCGTGGCAATGTCTTCCCACGGATTGTTGCTCATCATCCGTCCTCCTCGATGTCGTCATCATCGTACTCGGGGATTTCCGCATTATCCTTCAGCCACACCTTGTTGACGGTGTACGAGACCATTTTTTCAGGGCGCTTTTTCCCAGTAGAATCGCCCGGAAAGCTTATGCAATAGGCCGGAACGACTTTGTGTTCGTCATTCCTTTCACGGCGCGCTTTGTCACCAACGACTTTTTTCACAGATGAATACACCGACGCGAAAACGAGAATGAGCAACGGTCTGTTGTGATGACGCAGCTTATACCTTCTGAATTCGGCGTCAGGGACATTTTCCCCATCATACCCTTGCTCGACCGCCTGTATTTCCTCCGGAGACAAGCCTGCGGCTTCGTCACCTCTGGAGAGAACATGTCTCTTGATGAATGTCAGTCGTTTGCCGGTCAGATTCTGGTCTTCGAGAGAACGTTTAATCGGATCGAATCCTATTCCGGCGCAATGTTCCGCATCCCCGTTGGGATCGCCCTTCAACAGAACATCGCAGAAGGAGATGCCTTTATCCCCTTTCAACCAAGAGAGATGTTCTAGGAGAGGATCTTTTGTCGTCAGCAAGCAATCCGGCGCGTTTTTGAATTCGCGGGCGACCTTCTCGATGACTTCCAAGGGCACATTCTGCCACAACCAGCCCAACTTTGTTTTTTCTCGCCTAGCGTTTTGGTCGGCGAACTTGACAGCATCTTCCAAAACGACCCGGTTGTCGGCTAGCACCTCGTCTTTGTTGATTAGACGGCTTGTTTCCGCACATCTCCCTTCCAACGCAATCTGGCGGACAAATTGTTCCGCATCGCGCATCTTGTTGCGGGCCGTAACAATCAGCGCCGTGGGATGAGCACGAACCTTTAAGCCAAATTCCATCGGAGTAAGACCGCTCCGCTCCATTTCGCGGAAATCTCCACGCAGTTCTTCTACGGCCGACGCTATGTGCGCGTACCAAGAGTAGGACCTCTTCGTCATGAAAAGCCGGCACAGTTTCCCATACCCTTCGCGATAACCGAACCAGCGTCCCATCTGCAGAAGTGTGTCGTACATGACCGAATTTCGCAGGAAATAACTGACGCTCAACCCTTCAAGCGTCAATCCGCGGGACAGCCCCAGGCCGCCAACCGCAATGATGGATCTTCCATCCGGATAGTCGTCATAATCCAAACGATCCGTGCTCTTGTTGTTGATGCTGACGACGTCAATGGTGCTGACAGATGCGTTGAGTTGTCCTTGGACCTCTGGCCAAGAGAACCGGCGTTTTGCGAACGCCCCTTCTGTTCCTGCGAATTCCTCCTCCCATGTCTCTTTTAGTTCTCGCAAGAACGGAGATTCGCGCAATGCGGCATTCTCCGGCAACCCGGACCAGGACTTGATTTCGTTCTGCCATTCCCTTAAATGCTTCAAGACCGTGCTTTTTAAGTTTTCCTGCACATCGGTGAACCTCGAAACATTAATCATCATGGAATGATGTTTCTGCTTCTGCCCGTCAAGTTCCCGAATCGTCTTGACTAGCATAAAACAGCGAATTGCCTTTTTCAGCGATTCCGGCAACCCTGGAATGAACGTTTTATCGTGTTTGAGCGGCAACAAATCGTCGTTGTCGTCGATTTCCCGATAAATGCCGTCTTCGGAATTCTCGCCGAAAACCGTAGTCGGTCCAACGTAATTTGAGGGTGGATCGAGGCTCAAAATGAAATCACGCGGGAATAAGTCCCGATACATCTCCCCGTCCGTCATTTCATGTTCGCTTTCAGGAGAAATAAAGATGTTCGCGAACGGCGTGGCCGTGTAGCCCAAATACGAATTCCGCGGGAACATCTTCAGCAATTCGCGTATTTCTTGGTTGATTCTCGTTGGGTCGCATTCAGCCTTGTTCACGTTGATGCTGGCTTGGTCGGCCTCGTCGTCAATCAGCAGCAACGGATATTCGCTCAATCTGCTATTGTTACTGGTATCAAGCCAATCCCGCAAACTCTTAAGTGTAGTGGCATTTTTCTTCAAGACGAGTATGACTGGCACTTTAAGCCCTTCCAACTCGATTTGCATTTGATTGGCAAGTGCCGTCTTAAAATCTTGCGTGGCGCTCGTCATGCTAAACGGGCGAAGCACGGGATTGAGCGGATCGTCAAATTGGCTAACGCCGATGGGCTTCCGGCATTTGGTGTCATAACCCAGGAAATCGAAATCGATGCGCTTTTGGGTCTGGTTCCTTAGCGAATTAAGCATACCGCCGAGAACGACAATCACCTTATATCCGGCATCTGCCGCTTTGCACATCACACCGACATAGTTTGCTGTCTTGCCCGACTGGACATTTCCGACAACCAAACCTTTCCGCTCCCATTTTCCCTCTTTCTTTTGCGGATTTTCGAGATGATCCAATATTTTGTCGGTGATTGCATCAAGGCTTTCGACAACATCGCCTGAAAACTTCTTCTGCAACCACTTCTTATAGCGATTCCAATAGAGGAAAGAGATTTCGCCGCGTTTGTCTGCCAGCCAAGGAACATACGATTCAGGGTCCTCGAACAACGCGCCAAGGCCCATTTTAGTATCGTGGCGCGTGCAAATTCTGTCTACCGCCCCCTTGATTTCCTCTTCCGTAAATGGGCCGTTTCCGGACAAAAGACTAAAAGACTTCGCTTGCAAACGGACAAACTCCAGCAATCGATCATATGCCGGAATCTCTCCCAAATTGGCCAAGTGTGGATAAACGTTATCGACAAAGGCGTCAATGTCTGCCATTGAACTCCTCCTTGAGGATTTCTTCGAACCGTTCACCACTGACTGGCAACTCGTTTTGAGAAATGTTCGCTCTGACCGTTTCGTAATTCATTCCAATCGCCCTATACGAAGCAATGAGGTTTCTCACCGCATTCTCCATTTCGTCTTTTTGCGCTATCGGGACGATTACAGCCTTATCATCGCTGTTGACATCAAGGTGGAACACATCGGACGGGAAGGCTCCGCTGATAATCCGCAGATAGGAGAGCTTCTGCGCATCGACCTCGCCCTTCTCGTTTTGCACTAGTGCTTTAACAAACGGATGATCGTCATTGATGACATAGCTCACTTTCCCGTCCGAGAACTCGCGGCGCCAGATGTACACCTTGTCGGAAATAGCCCTTGTGCCTCTTTTTGTGTACGGGCGCTTGCCACGCGAAGACAGTTTTGGCAACAGTTCCTTAAGGCGAACCAGCACCGGCAGCGGAGGATACGCGCTGGACTTCTTCACATCCAATTGCCAGAGATGATCCAAGGAGTTGGGTATGTCGATGCGGATCCTGAGCAGTTTCGTCAGCTCGGTTTTCGGCATGATTCGGAACCACGTGCTCTTTATGATTAGGCGCCTGTTGCGATATACGTAGAATCCCTGGTTGTGCAGATACCCGTCCTCTCCGCCGCACTTTTCGTAGTCCTGTTTCGACACCTTCGAACTGTGCGGGAGCACAAAAGGCTGTATGACGACTCTGCTTCCTTCTATCGGTATCGTCTCTTCCTGCAATTCTTGGCGGGCGGGAACAGCCATGCCGAACGGATTCACGCCTTCGACTTCAATGCCGTTGAAATCGATTCTGACGACTCTGCTGCCCTTTTCCATCACGAAAAAGCGGTGGAACACTAGGCCGATATGTCCGCTGGCGCGCACCATCACTTCGTTGAAATTGCTTGAACCGAAGCCTTTGCTGTCTTCGGAAAGGTTGTCCAATTTCTGCCAAATGACGATCGTTCCGCTTTCGACGCCATCAAGCCTAGGCAGCAACTCCGCAACAACTCGATCAGCCTTCAACATTTCAATGGAAGGCAACAGCGCAGTCCATTTCGGATCAGTGGATTCGGAAAGAGCGTCGACGTCCCAGACACATGCTCCGACAGCTCCGGTCTTCTTCGATACGACTGTCAACCGTCTGCATTGCGACAAAGAAGCCGTCTTCAGCCCCAAGCCAAAACGACCAAGGTCGGTGGAGCGTCGCTGTGCCGTTGAACAGATTTCTCCGCCAAAGCGCATTGCCGCTTTCAATTCGTCTTCGGACATCCCGCATCCGTCATCGATGATGGCTATCCAGGGATTGGAGTCGGCCCAGCGGTACTGAACTGAAATCGAGGATGCGCCAGCCGCTATTGAATTGTCTATGATGTCCGCCAGAGCAGTATCCAGCGTATAGCCGATGTGGCGCATCGACTGCATCAAAAAGACGGGATTGGGAACAAGCTCTACGCTATCGCACTGCGTTTTCTGGTCATGTTCTGTTCGTTTTTTTTTCATAATTATATGCGAATTATCGCCCCAAAGAGTGCTTAAACGTCAATTCAATCCCATTCATGTGATACAAACGCATAAGCTAAAGATATTCCTAGTATGTGCTCTATACAGCACATTTTCGCCGAAATCGCTCTTTTCCCGCCTTCCTATTTCCCATAAACGAGAAAATTTCGAATTTGGGAAACAAGAAATGGCGAAAATCGGCTTAAAACGCCATTCTGCGTTCCACTCAGTCCTTCACGCAGCGGACGGAGAGGGCGTGGGACGTATACTCTTCCTCTATGTCGGCCATCCCGCTGCAGAAAAGGGTTGCGGCATACCCCCCGCTCCCCTCGCCGTTGTAGGAGTCCCAGAGCCAGTCGCCTTTGGACGAAGACCAGAAAACGGCGGTCGTGTCCGCATGGACGAACACGTCGTAGAGATCCCATGTCCAGATCCACTCGTCCATGAAACCGGCGCCGATCGCCGAGAACCCGTAGCGGTCTTCGTTGGCGCCGCCTCCGCAGTCGGCGATCCACCCGCCGGCCGATTTGAGCTTTCCGCCCGACGTCGTCCAGTCGTCGTCCTGGCGTCTTTCGTCGACGACGTCGAACAGCACCTCCCATTCCACCGCGTCGGGAAGATGCCAGCCGCTGGGGCAGACGCCCCGCACCTTGCCGGAGACTCCGCAGTCTTCGTAGCTGCCGCAGCCGGTCGTCGCGGAATCCATCGCGGCGGCCCAGGTGTAGAGCCGTCCGTAGCGGGCGCAATAGTGGGCGCTGTCGTTGTAGCAGCGGCTGCCGTAGGACGAGTCGGCGATCTTGTAATCGTAGTTCAGGTTTTCGGCCATCCAGGTGAAGGGGCCGATTCCGACGGTCTTGTAGGTCTGCCCGTCGCGATCGTCGGTCAACGTCCCCTTGACAATGTCGTCCGTGGTCGCGTTCCAGGCGTTCGAACAGCGCATGCCGCCGGCCATCGAGATTTCCTCGTTCCGGTTGTAGCTGGTGCAGCCGTGGCCCACTGCCCTTTCCAGATTCGTCGCGGCCCGGAACGTGTCGGCGTCACAGACGTACAGATTCGTTCCCACGACGGTTCCAGCGACGAGTTCGGCGTTCTTCCCGCAGGGGTTGCCGTAGGCGTCGTATTGGGCGAACGTCGATTCTCTCCAGCGTCCGTCGCTGCAGATGTAGTATTCGTCGTCGTACACTTTGCCCACTTCGCGCTCTCGGCCCTGTGTGCAACCGCCGAATCCGAGATCGACGTCCGCGTCGTCGGTTTCGAGCCAGGAGGCCTGCGTCGAATCGTATTTGTAGCTCGTTCCGGAGACCTCGCCCTGGCGAATCGCACCGTCGGCCGCGCCGCCCCGCCCCGTCGTGTCGCGCTCCTCGTCGGTGGCGCTTTCCCAGAATGTCCCGTTGCAGATTCTATAGTCTTCGAAATAGGCGCTCAGCTTGATTTCGCCCTTGTTCGCGTTCCCGCATTCGCCCAGATCGTTTTTCCCCGGGTCGTCCGAACCGCCGACAGGACTCCACAGGCCGTCTTCGCACGCGTATTCGGCGCGTTCAACCTCCACGACGGCGGTCTTCCCCTGGAGCGATTCGTCGCAGTCGGGAAGGTCGTCGTAGGAGACGACTTGCAGCCGGTCGTCCTCCGACGGACCCTCGCCGCCGTTTCCGCCACCCCCGCCGCCGCAGGCCGAAAGAAGAAACGCAGACAACGCCGCGGCCGCGGTCATGCCGTTCAAGACGCCGGAACGGCGAATCAAGTCCCGGAACTCCGCCATGCCACACCTCCGTTTCTACCCGTAATCTATTCTATTGGCTCTGTTATACCAAACCGTTGTAAATTCCGCCCCCAACCCACAAAAATCCTCGAAATCTGGCTAAAAACTGGAATTCTGTCGTGGTATTTGGCCGGTGCCCGTTCTGGAAGAAACCAAGAAGGGAGAGGTTTTCGCGCCTCTCCCTTTTGCCTACTTGCGTTTCCGATATTTGTACTTGTTTCGGACTTTCCGTTTCTCGTCTTTGTTTCGGCAGTTCTTCATGTCCGCAATCAAAGCGTTCGTTCTACGTTCCAAATCGTCTTTTTCTTTTTGATTCGTTTTCTTTGTCCCCTTGATAGCCAGCGCGGCAAAATCATCCGCACCGATCTCCATTTTAACGGCCTTCTGGGCTATGCTGGAATTGTTCTTGATGAATTGCTTGATCTCCTTGATGTCTCTTTGTGTTAAATCGAAATTTCTCTTTCCGTTTAGTTTTTCCTCATGATAGATTTCTCCCTCGGAACTTATCGGATAGAAATCTTCTTTAGAGCCGAAATTATGGCTCTTGTTCATCTGAAATTTCAACCGGTCACTGCTGTGTTTGGTTGTTCGTTCTTTGTCATCAAGCCAGAAATTTACCGGCGACTCCAAGGCGTCCTTCGACATGTTCGGGTTTTCCACAAGCAACCGTTCTTCGTCACGCCTATACTCTTCTTCCAACACCCGAAGATGTTTGAAGGCGATTCGATTCGTCTTCTTCCACAACTCCTTTTTGGCCGAAAAGGAAGCCTTGCGACCGCCAGCTATGAATATCTCATAAAATTCCGTAAAATACAGAAGCTGATCGGCAAGTTTATCAAGTGCATATCTGTTGTTGCGGACGAAATTCTGAAGGGCTCGAACATCTTCTTCCTCTAGGTCGAAGTACCTGTTTTCCAGCGCCTCGGCAAAATCGTCGTCCGTGATGTCGCCGTTAAGATTCATGGGGCACAGATTCCGATACTGCTGTTTTTCGGATCTGTTGATTTGGAACCAGATCTGCTTAGGAAGGCCACAACGTTCGTATCCGTTGGCTTCATCCACCCAAATACGCATAGGAAGCCCGGTGTCATTCTGATCCAATTCCGTGATGTAATGAGCGTTCGGTTTCTTCATTTGCTTCTCCTATTTTGATTGTTGACTGTTATTTTCTTCGCGACTGGTTCTTTTTAATGCGCCCTTGTTTCCGTTTCTCGATGTCGGCCTTGATCTTGGCGGATTTGTCGGAACTGCGAGTTGATTTTCTCAAGGCGCTGGACTTTCGAGATTGCTTTATGCAGTCATCAACCAACCGTTTCTGCAAATCCACCTGCTCTTTGGTAGGGTGCGTGCCATATTTGATGAAGAATCTTTCTCCGTCGGCAAACGTTATCTCCTGATTCAGTATCTTCATGAGCACATACTCGTTGTTTTGCACAAATTCACCGACCAGCTTCGCGTCTTGAAAAGTTTTCTTGCTCAATTTGTTGACTTTTCTTACCGAGTTGGGAATTTTCCCATTCATGTCGATGGGGCATTGCCCGTTGCCATCCCTGGTGTCGAACTTGATTCGTTCTCCATGCGGTGTGTTGGCGAACCTCCCCGTGTCGTCTACCCATAATAACACGGGCAATCCGGTTTTGTTCGGAAAGGATCTGGACATCTCGTTCAACATTCCGCGCTCTTCGCATAGTGTTTCGTCCAGCTCTTCCATGGCATTGACGACGTCCCGCAATAATCGCTTTCTTTCAGCAGATGCCTTTCCCGTGCCTTTAATGCAAATGTCCCAGAAATCCGAGGCCGAAATTCTGCCGTCGGCCACTTCTTTCAGCGCATAGCTATTGTTCGAAGCGAAATTTCTGACGCCAATGATGTCCCTATAACACAAATCGCAGTCTTCCTGTTCTTTGATGTCTTCCCAATCGAATTCAAGCTCGCCGTTCAAGGTCATCTGGCAAAAATTCCAGTGTTCCGGCTTCTCATTCGTGTTGATCTGAAACTCCAAACCAATCTCGTGATCCCTGACCTTATAATCCGTATCTTCGTCAATCAGAATGAACATCGGAAGATTGGTTTGTTCGGGCCAACCAAGAGCGAGCCGATAGAACTTGTCATCGTCGTTTTCCATATGCGTATTCCTTGATAAAGTCAATCGAGCGACATCAGTCCGATACTTATAATAATATACACTATTTAGGGAAGAAGTGCAAGGGATTTTAACGAAAAAATAAATGTGTGTATAAATGGGTGCGTTTGAGGAGTTTTAGGCGTGTTTCCCTGTCATCCCAACGGCGATTTCAACACTTTGGTTGAACAGAGCCATTCTATTCTATTGCGGGCGGAAACGGAGCGGGCGGCTCTATTTTCCGCTCGGAGAGCGCCTGCCCTTCCCGCGGTCCTTCTCCCGGCGGATTTTCCGGATCCGCTCGACGAGCTCCGAATTCGCCTCGGCGTCGATCTCCTTCAGGCGCAGTTCGTTGACCAGCGTCTCCAGGTCGCAGGGTTCCTCCTCGCCGTCGAAATAGTTCGCGGGCGAAGGACGGCTCCACTTCTGCTTGTCGTTCCGGAGCTCGGCCTCCGCCTGGTTCCATTTTTCGACGAACCTGCGCGCGGCCGTTTCGAGTTCCTTCTGAATCATGTGGCCGACATGGAAATACCGGGACCCGAAGCCGCCGCAATCCTCGTGGTGCGTCCGACCGCACCGGGGACAGATCGCCTCGACCCAGCCGCTGCCCGAAAGCGGCGAGCCGGCGAACTCCCGGACGTAGGCGACGGCGCCGCATCCGCACGGAACCTGGAACGCCTCGTTCCCCCAGATGTCGGAAAGAAGCGTCCCGAGCGTGATCCGAATCTTGCTCTCCATGCCGGCGAGGCGGAAGCCCGTCGCGGTGAGCAGCGGGCCGACGTAGGCGCCGCCGCCCTCCAGCGCGCAGCTGGCGTCGGCGTTCGCGTAGCGCGGCGTCTTCAGGATCTCCTCCTTGTGGCGGAGGACGAGCGCGAGGTTGTCGTAGAGCAGCTTGCGCCGGCGTTTCAGGGTTTTGCGCCAGATCTCGCCCATCTTCTTCAGGTCGGCGGCCGCCTGGCGCATCTCGTCGCTGACGGGCGATAGCCCTGCCTCCTGCCGCTTCAGAAACGTCGTGATCGAGCCCTTTCCGTCGTCGGGCGTCTTGAGCAGTTCATCGATGGACTTCTTGTCGTCGAACACGATCTTCGACATGATGCGCCTCCTTACTTCGCTTCGTTTTCCGCCGCCGCGACGCCGTCCTGCTGTCGGAGTTCCCGGATCACCGTTTCGATGGTCGCCTCGGGCTCGCCCTCCGCCACCGGTTTTTCGGCAAGCGCGGCCGAGGCCTTTTCGACCTGGGCGTCGAAAATTCGCTCAACGACCTCGCGGACGAGACTCGGGGCCAGCTCCCCCCCGCCGCGCCAAGTCCGACCGCACTTGAGGCATCGGTAGACTCCCCGGCATCTCCGCGAATTCCAGGTTCCATAGTAGATGAAGACCCGCACAAGGCGCGTCGTCCCGTCGCACCTTCCCACGCCGCAGTGGCAACGATCCTTGAAAACGTCCGTTTCCCAGATGTCGAGAAGGGAACTCAGCGACAGACGGACTTCGTCGCCGCCAGCGCCCTCCGCAAGCCTCCTGACGTCATCCGAGAAGAAGAAGCAGCAAGGCATGAAGCCGTCGAGGGCGAAGCTCGCGTCGACGTTCGCGTAGCGCGGCGACTCCTGGATTTCCTTCCGATGGCGGATCAGGAGGTCCATGTTGTCGTAGAGCAGCTCCTTTCTCCGTTCGGACTCGCTGTTTTGGTTCACGTCTTTCGCCATGATGCACCTCCCTGTTTCCGCCCTACAGCCCCATCCTGCGGACGGAGGAGGAGCCCTTCTTCGCGTCGATTTCGCGACGGAGCGCCTTGAGAACGGCCTCCTGCGTCACTTCGCTCTCCTCGTGCCAGCGGAAGGCGCCGTGGACGGCGTTGAAGTCGCCGGGCGCGAGGTTCGGGAGCGAGAGGGCCTCTTCGGCGACGGGCACGCCCGGGAAGAAGACCTCCCAGAGCCTACGGATCCCCTCCGGCTTCAGGAAGCCGAACTTCAACTTGATCGCGAACCGGCGGTTGCTCGCGTCGTCCAGCGACTTTTCGAAGTTGGTCGCGGCGACGAAGATCCCCGTGAAGTTCTCCATCTGCGTCAGCAGCTCGTTGACGTGCGTCGCCTCCCAGCTCTGCCTCGCCCCGGCGCGGTCGCGCAGCATGCTGTCGGCCTCGTCCAGGAAGAGAATCGCCTTCTTCTCCTCGGCCTCCCTGAACATCGCCGAGATGTTCTTTTCCGTCATCCCGACGTACGGGTCGAGCAGATCGCTCGCGCGCTTGATCAGCAGCTTGCGGTCCAGCTTCCGCGCCAGATGGCGCGCGTACTCGGTCTTGCCCGTGCCGGGAGGGCCGTAGAGCAGGACGTTGAGCGACTCGGGACGCTCGCCTTCGCGGAACTCCTTCCAGCGTTCGTCGAACTTCCGCACGACGCGTTCGACGCGGTCGAGTTCGTCGTCGATGTTCAGCACTTCGAGCGAATAGCCCGGGGCGTGCGTTTCCGTGTCCCGCTTGCGGAATTCGCGGTCCAGTCCGAGCAGCTCCAGCTGCCCCTCGGCGATGGTCCGCACCAGTTCGGCGGCGGGCGTCTTCACGCCGGCCTTCTTCAGGCGGAGCGCCCCCGCGATCGCCTGCGTCGCCCCGCCGGCGGCCACCGGAAGCTCGGCCGAGATCCGTTCCAGCTCGTCGTCGGTCAGCAGCCCTTCCGCCTTCTGCGCCTTGACGACGGAACGCCAGACGCTCAGCCGCTTTTCCGCGTCGAGCCGCATGAACTTCAGCGAGAAGTCGAACCGGCGCTTCGTGCTCGCCTCCACGCAGCCGATGTTGTTCGAAATCCAGACGATCGGAATATTCAGCTCCTCGAGGAAGAAGTTGAGGGCGCCCTTCTCGCATCCGTTGAGGATGAGGTCGGCTTCGTCCACCAGGAGAACCGCCTTCTTTCCCCTGTATCTGTGCGCGGCGTAGGCGATCCTCGCCAGACGGGACTGGATGGGGCCGTCTTCCCGGCTTTCGCGGTTCCCGCCCAAGGTGCTGACGTTGGTGAGCACCAGCGGGCGTTTCAGCTTGCGCGCGACCGCCTTGACCAGCTCGGTCTTGCCGGTTCCCTCGACGCCGTAGAGGAAGAGGTTCAGCGCCTGCCCCGGCTGGGCGTGCTTCAGAAGCTGATAGAACATCTCGACCTTCGGATTCCCCTGCGCGAGCCGGGCGTAGGGAACGGAGGGACCGTCGTAGATCCGGAAGAAGACCGAATCGAGGTCGTCGCCCGCGGCGCCGCGCAGAAAGCCGCAGAGCAGCGAGGAGAGCTTGAACTCGTTGTTCAGGATGCGCATTTTCCGAAGCGTCCCGTCGGCGCGCAGGACCCTGTCCAGGCCGTTCCGCCGGAAAACCGTCGAATAGCAGGTGCCGAAGGCGCGTTCGTCGAACCGCATCCCCCCCGAGACGCAGCACTGCGCGACCGGGCCGCAGATCTTCTTCCGCAGGAAGACCCAGGAGAAGACGACCACCTCGGTCTCCTCGTCGTCGAGCCCGTAGGTCTCCTTGAGAATCGAAACCCGGCGGAAGAACGGATCGTCCGCGCGGCACTCGGCGTTTTCGAGGATCGAGAGGAGTTCGGCGCCCATCGCCTCGTAGAAGACCTTTTTCGTCTCGCTCCCGAAGATCGCGTCATAGTGCATGTAGTGGCTCACCAACTGCTGCATCTCCTCGCGGGCGTCGTCCTTTTCGAACAGTTTCTGCATGTCGCGGACGGCGCGGAACCGCTTTGTGTATTCGGATCCGTCGCCGCGGCGGAGTTTCAGCGTCTGCTCGTCGGCGGAGGGCTTGAAGAAGCGGAGCTTCAGTTCGCCGCATTCGTCCTCGTCGGCATCGTCTTCGTCTTCGTCTTCGTCGATGCAGACGCCGCAGTCCCCGAGGTTGATTTCGAACGAGCGCTTTTCGGAACCGGCCGCCGTCGGCGCGGCGAGCTTCGCGTCGATTTTCCGCCGCTCGCGCAGGCAGACCTTTTCAAGATGTTCCCCGACGCTCGAAATGACCTTCAGCGCGTTTTCGTACGGCAGGACCGCGATCGCGTCGTCCAGGTCGGGGCGCCTGTCGTCGGCCTTCATCGTCTTGATGTACCGATACCAGTACTCGTAGCCCTTCAGCGTCACGAAGTCGAGCTTCGAGATTTCGTCGCTGACGCCCGAGGCGCCCTTGAGTCCTTTGACGACCTTGTCGAAATAGCCTTTCACGGCGGATGTTCCGTTCTTTTGCATTCCGTTCTCCTTCTTTCGCATTGTATCCTCTTTCTTTCGGTCCGTCTTTCCCATTCCCGGAAGATAACAAGCGTACTATGACAAGTATGTCGTAGTTACGTTTTTCGGGAAATGGGGACCGGTCAGTGGTTGGTGATCTGCGGTCGGTGGTCGGGTTTTGCTGCTGTGCTAGTGCGATGTTGGTGCCGTGCTAATGCGTAGTCAGGCGCCGAAGGCGCGATAATTGCCGATAATTGCATTGGACACCGGGCCCGGAGGCTTGTCTCCGCTTCGGAGACCAGGTGTCGGCCGCCGTCTCGTGCGACGGGCGGCGATGGCCGGAAACTAGTGCGGATTGCGACAGAGCATCGTATCACCTCCTCGTTGGAACAAACACGAAATTCCCGCTGCGCGGACAAGCCAAGGACTCGAGGATCAAGAATCCAGGTCCCGGGCTCCCGTTTAGGCGCGCTTCATTTTTTTTGCAGAAATTCTCCCGAGCGCAAATATAAACTCATTCCAATGAAAATGGAAAGGGCAAATACACTTACATTTAACTTACGCGTTTTTGCCGTGCGGGAGCTGGATCAGCCCCATGCGGCGGCGCGAGGCGAACCCGGCGTATTCGCCGAGATCGGGGTCCGAAGCGAGCTCCGCGAGGACTTCCGCGGCCGGTCGGCCCGAGCGGTAGAGTTCGCGCAGCGCCCGTTCGAGGCGTGCGATCCGTTCGGGCGGAAGTCCCATGCGTTCGGCGGCGATGCGGTTGAAGCCGCCCCACCTGGCCGGGTTGCCCATCGCCTTGGAGAAGGGCGGGACGTCGCGGTCGGCCTTGGAGAGCCCGGCGAGGAAGGCGCCGGAACCGAGCGTGCAGTTCTGGGCCACGGCGGAGAGCCCGCCGAGGTTGCACCCGTCGCCGAGCGTGACGAAGCCGGCGAGCTGGACCCCGTTGGAGAGGACGCAGTTCGCGCCGACGTCGCAGTCGTGGCCCACGTGGCTGTAGGCCATCAGCAGGCAGCCCGGCCCGATCTTCGTGGGCCGTTCCGGGTCGGTGGAGGTGCTGACGGTGGCGTATTCGCGGATCGTGCAGCCGTCGCCGACCTCCAGGAGCGTGGGAGAGCCGTCGTATTTGAGGTCCTGCGGATCGACGGCGACCAGGGCTCCGACCCCGATCTTCACGCCGTTCCCGATCCGGGCGCCGGAACCGACCACGGCTCGCGCGGCGACCATGCAGTTCTCCCCGAGGACCGCCCCGGAGGAGACGATGGCCCAGGGGCCGACTTCGCACCCGGCTCCGAGCCGGGCGTCCGGGGCGACGAGCGCGGTCTGGTGGATCTTGATCATGGCGCGAGGGAGGCCCGGAGGGTCGCTCCGGAGACGAGGTTTCCGTCCATGCGGATTTCGGCCCGGCAGATTCCGATGTTGCGGGAGATCTTCAGGATCTTCGCGTGGACGCAAAGGTCGTCGCCCGGACGGACGGGTTTGCGGAAGCGGCAGTCGTCCACGCCGAGGAAGAGCGGGCGGCGGCCGCGGAATTCCGGATTGGAGAGCGTCATCAGCGCGGCCATGGCCTGCGCCATCGCCTCGATCTGGAGGACGCCCGGAAAAATCGGATCGCCGGGGAAATGGCCGGCGAAACAGGGCTCGTCGGGGCGGATCCTCTTCTGCGCGACGATTTCGCCGTCGCCGAGTTCCAGGACGGCGTCGAGCATCAGGAACGGGTCGCGGTGCGGGAGGAGCGCCTCTATTCCCGCGCGGTCGAGCAGCGCCCCCTCGGTCGAGGAGGCGGGAAGCGCCGCGAGGATTCCGTCGAGACTCCGCATGGCCAAAATCTACACCTAATGCCGGAGTTCGCGCGGGACGACGTGGAGGAGCGCGGCGACGAGCCTGTGGTGCTGGAAGTGCCCCGCGTTGCGGGCGCGGATCTTCAGGCGCGGAAGCCCGGGCGCGACGAGCGCGAGGTCGCCGACGAGGTCCAGGAGCTTGTGGAGCGCGAATTCGTCCGGATCGGAGAGTTCCCCCTCCACGACGCGGAGCCTTCCCTCCTCCGCGCGCCAGAGGATTCCCTGCCCGGGGCGCACGCCGCCCAGGAGCCCCGCTTTCCGCGCCCCTTCCAGCTCGGTTTCCGAAATGAAGGAGCGCGCCCTCCAGATCCGTTCCGGGTCGTCGCCCTCGCGGAACGTCGCGCGCTGTTCCAGCCCGTCGCGCGCCCAGACGGCCTCGGCCTCGAACGCGCCGGAGGGTTCGGCCTCCAGGAATCCGTTTCCCCAGGCCATGCGCCAGCGCAGGGGCGCGTTCCACGTCCGCCACGCGAACGCCGCGCCGTCGAGCTTCGAGAGCGCCTCCACCCACGGCTTCGCGCTTCCGTCGAGCGCGGGCAGACCGGAATCGCCGTCGTCCGCGGTTTCGCAATGGACGACGACGCGGGGCCCCGCCCAGAAGGCGAGCGCGGCGAGCAGGTGTTCCGTCTCCGCGAACTCTCCCCCGCCGATTCCCCGGACCGCGGTGCAGCGCCGCGCGGCAAGGCGCGGCGGCGAGACGGCTCCGGCCCGGAACCACGAGAGGTCCGGCTCTTTCCGTTCGGTTTCGGGCCGCGTTCCGGACGGGGCGTCCAGACGGCGGAAAAGGACCCAGTTCCCGGAACCGAAGAGCGCGTCCCCGCCCTCCTGCAGCACCGCGTCCGCGGGCAGAAGCCGGACCGCGCGCTCCTCGGGCGATTCGAGCGAGGGCCCGCGGAGCTCGGGGAACGGGAATCCGCGGTTCGCGCCGCCTTCCGTCACTCCCGCTCCTCCCGGAGGATCTCGGGCAGGGCGAAGTGGATGTTCTCGTTGAGCGTGGTCAGCTCCTCGACCGATTCGACCGGGTACTTCGCGCGGAGTTGCGCGATCACGTCCTGGACGATGTGTTCGGGCGCGCTCGCGCCGGAGCTGATGCCGACGCGCTCCGCGCCCTCGAACCAGGAGTCGTGGATCTCCTCCGGACCGTCGACGAGGTAGGACTTCACGCCGAGCGCGCGCCCCATCTCCTTCAGGCGCATCGAGTTCGAGCTGTTGGCGCTGCCGACCACGAGCAGGAGGTCGATCCGCGCGCAGAGCTGCTCCACCGCCTGCTGGCGGTTCGTGGTCGCGTAGCAGGTGTCGCCGCGCTGCGGGCCGATGATGTCGGGGAAGCGGGCGCGCAGGGCGTCGATGGTCGCCCTGGTCTCGTTCACCGAGAAGGTTGTCTGCGTGATGTAGGCGAGCTGCGCGCCTTCGGGGACCTCGAGCCGCGCCACGTCCTCGGGCGTGGCGACGAGGAGCATCTTCCCCTTGATCTGCCCCATCGTGCCGACCACTTCGGGGTGGCCCGCGTGGCCGATGAGGATGACGGTGCGGTTTTCGGCGTCGTGGCGCTTGGCGCTGTTGTGGACCTTCTTCACGAGCGGACAGGCGGCGTCGATGACGACCAGTCGCTTCGCCTCGGCCTGCGCGTAGACGCTTTCGGGCACGCCGTGCGCGGAGAAGACGACGACCGAGCCTTCGGGCACTTCGTCGAGGTCGTCCACGAACCGGACGCCCTTCGCGCGGAGTTCGTCCACGACGGCCTTGTTGTGGACGATTTCGTGCCGCACGTAGAGCGGCCTGCCGAACTTCTGGAGGGCGCGTTCCACGATCTGGACCGCGCGTTCGACGCCGGCGCAGAATCCGCGGGGGTTGGCGAGGACGATCTTCATCGCTTCTCCTTTTCTTCCTTCCGGAGCGTCCGGACGAGGGCGCGCGCGGCGGCGCGGATTTCGGCGCGGCGCCCCGAGGCGAGTTCCTCCGCCGCGCGGACGGCGCGGGCCGGGTCGGCGGGCGGGAGCGGGGGCCAGGCGGCGAGGTCCGGGGAGAGCCCGGTCCAGAGCCCGTTCCTCTCCAGGACGCCGATCTCCTCCCGCCGAAGATACCAATATGGGCCGCCGAGCGCCAAACATCCGGATTCGATCCCCTCGAGCGGGTTGTGGATCCCGATTCCCTCCGCCGCGGAGCCCCCGACGAAGACAGCGCGCGAGGCGGCGCAGATCTCGGCGGTCCGGCCGAACTCCCGGACCAGCGCGACGCTCCCCTTTTCCGGAAGCGTCCCCGGCGTCCAGTACCGCGTCCGCCAGCCCGCGCGGGCGCAGGCCGCCTCCGCCTTCCGGATTTCGGAGGGGAAGCGCGTCTGGAGGATCCAGCTTTCCGGGGCTCCGGGCAGCGCGAGCGCGCGTAGGAGGAACGGGAGTTCCTCGGCGTGGACCGAGAGCGCGGCGAACTCCCACGGGCGTTCCTTCCCGAAGAGGGAGAGGTCGGGCGAGAGGAACCGCTTGGGGTCGGAACACCTCCGGACGCGGATTCCCGCGAGCGCGGAGATGCGCGCGGAATCGGAGTCCGAGGCGGCGCGGACGGCGGCGCAGGAGCGCGCCATCCGGGCGAAGAGTCCGGGGGCGAGTCGCGCCCAGCGCCGCGACGCCTTCGGCGTCAGGCGGGCGGCCCACCAGACGAGCGGGACGCCCGCCGTCCGCGCCGCCTCGCAGACCGCCGGCCAGAGCTCGGACTCGCAGGCGACGGCCAGGGTGACCCGGTTCGAGCGCCAGAGCGCGGCGAGCCGCTGCGGGTCTTCGAACGGGAGCATCGCCGGCGCGAAGTCGAAATGCGCCAACGCCGGCGGCGAAGCGGCGAGCCGCGCCCAGGCCGCGGGGGTCTGCACGCTCAGGACCAGGTTCGCGCGGAACCCGTCCGGGAGTTCGCGGTCCACGGCCCGGACGAGCCGGAGCGCGCCGTTCAGCTCCCCGAGCGAGGCGGCGTGGAGCCAGACCGCAGGGCGCTCCGGATCCGCGAAGAGGTTCCCGGTCCGCGACCGGACGGCGAGTCCCCACCTCTTCCCGAGCGGCGTGCGGGCGAGGATCCGTTCCGCGCACCGGACGGCGGGGCGCAGCGCGGCCAGGAGGAACGCGCGGTCGCCGCGCGCGGTTTCCGGCGCGTTCACGGCAGGAGCTCCCGCGAAACGAGGAGCGCGGCGAGGAGAATCTGCCAGCACCAGGTCCAGAAGTCCGCGCGGAACGCCTTCCACGCGCTCCGGCGGGGAGGCGCGGACGGTTCCGGATTTTCGTCCATGCGTTTTTCCGGAGCGGACGGCGCGGACTTCCGCGGCGCGACTCCCCAGAAGGGCGTGCGCGCGGCCCACTCCCGCCACTCGTCCCCGAACTTCGCCTCCAGCCAGCGGTCCTCCAGGACGCCGAGCCGGCGGCAGAAGGCGCTCCAGAGGAGCGCGAGGATCAGCGCGTTCTGGACCGAAAGGCAGGCCAGGAGGACGAAGCCCCAGCCCGCGAAGAGGTTCGCGAGGTAGAGCGGGTGGCGCATCTTCGCGTAGGGCCCGGAGACGGCCAGCGCGGGCGCGGCGAGCTCGCCGGCGCGGGTGTGCTCCCCGATCTCCCGCCTCGCCGAAACGCGCAGCAGCCCCGCGCCGGCGAGGAGGATCGCCGCGGCGGAAAGCCGGAACCCGTCCACGCCGAAGCGCCGCGGCAGGAGGAGCAGCGCCAGCGCGAACGCGCCGGCGCAGAGTCCGCGCAGACGGTAGAGGGAGAACTTCCTCAAGGCTCCCCGTCCGCGGATTCGGGCCGCCCGCCGCCCAGGAGGTCCTCGATGCGCGCGATCCCGAACCCGGGAGCGGCGTCGTGCGAGGCGACGAGCAGCATCAGCCCCCTGTTCTCGCAGAAGAGCCGCACGGCCTCCAGCACGGGGGCGCGGTCGGCCATCGGCATCCGGGCCACGGGCTCGTCCAGCAGCACGAGCGACTGCGCCTGCAGCAGCACCGCCGCGAGCGCCAGGCGCTGCAGTTCGCCGCCGGAGAAGGAGGAGACCAGGACGCCGTCCGCGCGGCTCTTCGATTCGGGCAGGCGGAGCGCGTCGACCAGCGCCCGTTCCTCCGCGTCGCGCGGCGCGAACGTGCATCCCGCGGGCAGGACGGGCTCCTGCGCCATGTAGGCGATGTCGGTCCCCATCGCGTTCCCGGGCAGGAGGATCTCGCCCGAACGGGGCTGGACCAGCCCGGCGACGAGCTTCAGGAGCGTGCTCTTGCCCGCGCCGTTCGCGCCCTGGAGCATCACCGGGCGCGAGAGGTCGAGCGTCCACTCCGCGTCGCGGAAGAGCTCCCTGGCCGCGTAGGAGAAGGAGAGGCGGTGCGCGCGCAGGCGTCCGTTCTCGCACGGAACGCGCGGCGCGGGTTCGGGCGAGGAGGCCAGCGCCCGCAGACGGTCCCAGGCGATCTGGGCGTCGCGCAGCACGGGAGGCAGGCGGAACGCCTCGCGCAGCGGGCGGTAGCAGAGCAGAAGCGCGCCGCAGAAGGCGACGAGGTCGGCCACGTCCAGGCGCCCGGCCTTCAGGAGGGCGCCGGAGCCGACGAGGACGGCGAGGGTCGCCAGGCCGGAGACCAGCTCGGCGGCGCCGACGAGCCAGGCGCGGCGGGACTCGATCTTCCACGAGAGCTCGGCCAGCTCCTCGGTCTCGGCGAGGAGCGTTTTCTTCAATGCGAAAACCGGAGCGAGGAGCGTCCAGTTCTTCCGGAGCCGCAGCCAGTCCCCGAAGTCGCGCCCGAGCGACGAGCTGCGCGCCATCGCCTGGTCCATCGGAGTCCCCATGCGGTGCAGGCGGCGCTGCAGGAGCGCGACCACGGGCGCGAGGACGACCAGCATCCCGAAGGCGAGCTCCCACGAGAGGACGGCCATCCACGGGACGAAGACCGCGAGCTGCAGGAGCGAGAGGACGAACTGGTGCAGGTGCTCCCCGCCGCGGCGCAGGTACCCGACGTCGTGCGTGAAGCGCTGCGCCGCCTTCTGCTCCGACCCGCGCGGCACGGGCGACTCCATCAGCGCGGTCCTCACGTCGCGCTCGAACAGCGCGGCGTGGCGCGTCACGGACCTCCAGCGCAGCACGCCCAGCGCGAACCGGGCCGCGACGCTGGCGACGAGGACGCCGCAGAGGAGAAGGCAGGTCTCCCACGTCGTCTCCCAGACGCGCCCCGCGAACGGAACGCCCTCCTCCCCCGCGCCCAGGAGGACGACGCCGGCGCGGATCCCGCCGAGCAGGACCGCGTCGGAGAGCGTGGAGAGCGCGCCCAGCAGCGCGGGCGGGACCATCGAGCGCGCGCCGACGAACGCGCGCGCGAACGAGCGCAGATCCAGCGGCGGCGCGGGTTCGGGCGCCGGTGTCCGGGAGGAGTCGAAAGCCATTTTCCGAATTCTAGCCATTTTCCGAAATTTTTTCCGAAAAATCTCCACGAACCCTTGACATCCTTCCGGGGTTTTCTATCTTTGTGTCCGCGTTCGAAAGAGCGTCTCTGCTCCCGTCGTCCAGAGGCCTAGGACTCATGATTTTCATTCATGCAACTCCGGTTCGAATCCGGACGGGAGTACTCGAAAAAGAAAACACCGCCCCGAGCGGTGTTTTTTTTATCTTTGGCGACGCGCGGTGGTAGCTCAATTGGTAGAGCATTAGCCTTCCAAGCTAACGGTTGTGGGTTCGAGTCTCATCCGCCGCTCTTGACGCCCCGGTCCTCCGGGGCGTTTTCCTTTTCCGGCCACCTTTATTGTTAATTTAGGCGGCGGAGGCAGGACATGCAGCTCGAAGACGTCATCGCGAAACGCTATTCCGTCCGGAAATTCTCCGGAGAACCGGTTTCCGGCGGAGACCTCGGCGCGGTCCTCGAAGCGGTCCGCGTCGCCCCGTCCGCCAAGAACCAGCAGCCCGTGCGCGTCCTGGTCTGCTCGACGCCCGAAGAGCTCGCGAAGATCGACGCCTGCACCCCCTGCCGCTACGGCGCTCCCGTCGTCCTGGTCTTCGCCTGCGACGACGACCGCCGCTGGAAGAAGGAGAACCGCGCGGACTGCGGCCCCGTGGACGTCTCCATCGCCGCGACCTACGCGATGCTCGAGGCGACCGACCGCGGGCTCGGCTCCGTCTGGGTGATGAACTTCGAGGCGGCGAAGCTCACCGAGGCCTTCGGCCTCCCCGCGAACATCCGCCCGATCTGCCTGCTCCCGCTCGGGAAGGCCGCGCCCGGCGCGGAACCCGGC
This sequence comes from Fibrobacterales bacterium, assembly GCA_017650365.1. GTDB lineage: Bacteria > Fibrobacterota > Fibrobacteria > Fibrobacterales > CADBQJ01 > CADBQJ01. Next base: position 42,613 of record JAGCEZ010000058.1, read on the forward strand.
CCGAACCACGCGCTGCGCGTTCCGCTCTCCGAAATCCTGCTGAAGAGGGAGGGACGATGAGCATCCTCGCGCGCATCTTCCAGCACTTCAAGACCGAGGAGAACGGTTCGCCCGACCCCACCAAGGCGGTGCTCCTGGTCGACTTCGGGTCGCCCGAGAGCAAGGAGGAGTACAAGGTCTTCCTCGACCGGATCCTCTCGACGCCCGACCTCCTCTCCCCCTTCCCGCCGGTCCGCTGGTGGAAGAAGCGGCAGATCCTGGCCAAGCGGCTCGACGCGGGCTGGCAGCGCTACCTCTCCAACGGCGGTTCGCCCCTCAAGCGCGCCACCGGCGCCCTCGCGCGCGGGCTCTCCGCGGCGCTCCACGGCACGCAGGTCGGCTGCGCCTACATCTACGGCGAGCCGCAGATCCCCGATGCGGTCGCGAAGATGGCGAAGTCGGGCATCCGCGAGCTGACGGTCCTTCCGCTCCACCCGCACTCGAGCCTGCTGACGCGCACGGCGGCGCGCGACGCCCTCGCCCGCGTCCCCTTCGGCCTCGGCATCCAGATCGACGTCGTCATGCCCTACGGAGAGCACCCCTTCTTCGTCACCTGGTGGAAGCAGCTCGTCAAGCAGGCGATCTACGCGAACAAGATGACCGCGCCGCACCTGCTCTTCGTCGCGCCGAGCGTGCCGAAGCGCTTCGCCGCCAGGCGCGACAACAAGTTCGCGGGCGAGGTCGAGGCCTCCTGCAGGACGATTGCGCTCACGCTCGGCCTGGAGTGGTCGCTCGCCTTCTCGTCGCCGACGCAGCGCAACGCGAAGTGGATGGGCCCCACGCCCGAGGCGACGCTCGACGCGCTCGCGAAGAAGAACGTGTCCGAGGCGCTCATCCTCCCGATCGCCTTCATGGTGGAGAACATCGTCACCTCCACGATCTGGGGAAGCGGACTCGACCTCTCGCGCTGGCCTTCGATGAAAATCGCGCGCGTCCGCCTCGCGGACGGCCGCGGCCCCTGCGAAGCGCAGGAAGAGCTCGACGGGCTGCTCTACGCGCTCGTCCAGAGCGCGCAGAACGGCTAGGGAAAGAGAAATCCTCCCGGACGAGACCGTAGGCTATTCGTCTTCGTCGTCCAAGTCTTCGTCCTCAGATTCCTCCTCGTCTGCGTCATCGGAATATTTTTCCAGCGTCTTTCTGGAATTTATTCTGTTCCCATACGAAGACCCGCTGGATTCCGTGAAAGCGAATCCCTTGATTTCGTCAATGCGAGGGTCGTCTCCGGAAATGTCCAAATCGATTATGCTTTCCGTATTTCGCCCGATGTGGTATTGCGATGCGGCGAGAATGATTGGAAACACTGCGCGAAGGTCGCCCGAACTTCCCGTGCTGACGATTTTCGTCTTCCAAACCGGCTGAATCGTCTGATTGCTGTTGTAGACGTCCAGGTCAATCGCCTCAAGAATGATGTAGCGTGTGTAGGTGACATAAGATCCAGTGTATGTCTGCGTGCCAGTGATGCCATAGGTGGGCGTTGTGCGCGACTGGTAGGACGCAAAACCGCCAAAGCTGCCCGATGCCCAGGCGTTTGTCGTTGTCTGCGTGCCGGTCTGCCCGAATGTCGGCACCGTGTACGTGTAGTGGTGCGTCTTGGGATCTCCAATGCCGTACCTGAGAAAAATCGCGATGCGCGCCTGATTGGACGTGCCGGCTTCAACAAAACCCTGTTTCTTGAGAACGCGTTTGACGTATTCCGCAAACTCGAGATACTGCATGTCTTGCGGCGATACGCCGTGGTTTCCCGGAAGCAGGACATAGCTCTTCTTTCCATCGTTGCGTCCGATGGAATCCACCTGCACGCTGCAATGAAGCGTCGCGGAAGTCGCCACGCAGCCGCTCAGCAACGCAAGCGCGGCAATCAAGGCAATGACGCGATTTCTCATGCGCACGGACTTGCCAGATCTTAATCGGGTCTTCCGCTTCCGCCGCCCGTGGACTTGTGCACGAACCGGACGAAGACCAACAGCCCGACGTTTGCCTCGTCTTTGTGCGATTCTTCCAGCGTCACCGAGGAGAAGAAGAGCTTCGCTCCGAGCAATGCGCCGTTCTCCGTTCCGAAATTGTAGCCGCCACCCAGCGCAAGCGCGAATCCAGAACCGTTGTAGACGGTGGCGGTGTACCCGTATTCGTCCCGCAAATCGGTCATGTTTCCCGTCCAGGCATAGCCCACGGTGCCAAACAGTTGGCCATGTTCGGCAGGATAATAGATGAAGCTCGGACCGAGCATGTACGTGTTGAACTGCACGTAGTTCTCGGAGTCGTAATAGCGGTTGCCGACCCCGCCGAACTCGCCCGCAATCCAGAATTGTTCGTTGATCTGCCCGCCGACGCGCAACCCCAGGTCGACGGAGAGTTCCGAACACCCTTCGCAGGCATCTCCGAAACTTTTCCCTCCTACGCTGGTGGATGTTCCGCCAAATCCAAGTCCGATGTCGAAGTAGACCGCAAAAGAGTTCGCCGCAGCGAAAAAGAGAACGAAGAGGAAACTTTTGCGCATCATATGACTATCCTTCGGTGCTGAGGAGGCCAATGCCATCGTAGCAGGGTTCAACGTAGATGTAGCGCTGGTAGCCGTCCGTTGCGTTGTACCAATAGAAAGCCGCACCATATGCCGCGATAGTATTGTCGAGGAGGTTAATTTGATCCGTGGTGATGTTTAGCGAAAGGAGCCAGTTGCCGACTTCTGCCGCTGTACGGCATGTCGTGCCTGTAGTTTGCGTAGCCCTGTCACCGCAGATCGAATACATCGCGATATAGCCTTCGGTGGCGCGAGCTTGGGTGACGGCGCCGAAATCGAACCCTTCGCAGATATACCCGATTTCAGCGGCATACAAGGTCTGGGAAACGCTTCCATACGAATTTGAAGAAGGAAGAATGGCCGATGAGGTCGGCACATAGCTGTTCCCGCCAGAATTCCAGTTTGAGCTCGACGAAGGTGTGACGGAAGACGTATTCGCCACGCTATTAGTGTTAACAGCGCTTGGACCAGTGCTCGAATTCTCCGAACAGGCAAACAGGAGCGCAACTGCAACAACGGCAAACAACTTTTTGAGCATAATAGTCCTCCCAAAAGGCGAGATGCGAACGCTATGCCACAAAGATACCGCGATCGTGACGCCGTTTTTACATTGTTGTTTTTTTTACAAAGCACCTTGTCCTAAAAAAGGCTGGCGGCGCCGTTTTAGCGTTTAAAACCCCGAAATTTGCCGTCTTCTCCCCTCTTCCGTTTCTCCACAATATGTTGTATTATTACAACGACGAATGAATGAGCGACTATTGTCGCAATTTTCGTCATCTTGCACAAACCACGCAGGAGAAGATTCCGCCGGATGAACAAGGCCCAGTACCACGAACTGCTCCGGGCGATGCGCGAAGACCCGTCCGCCATCGTCGAATTCCGCAAGAAGTACCGGAACGTCTATCCCTTCAGCGACGCGGTCTTCAAGCTGCTGATGCAGAACAACGCGCCGCGCCTGGTCGTTTTCCTGAACACGATGCTGGGACTCGAGGGCGACGACCGGATCAAGGATTTCGCC
>JAGCEZ010000059.1 GCA_017650365.1 Fibrobacterales bacterium
CAAGACGACCGAGGAACTCTCCCGCTTCCAGGTCGGCGACGAGCTGCCCGTGCTCGTGGGTCCGCTCGGCCGCCCGACGCACATCGAGAACTTCGGCCACGTCGCCTGCGTGGGCGGCGGCATCGGCGTCGCCCCCCTGCACCCCATCGTGCAGGCGCTCAAGGCCGCCGGCAACAAGCTGACCGTGATCAGCGGCGCCCGCACCAAGGACCTCCTGATCCTCCAGGACGAGATGGAGGCGCTGGCCGACCGCCACATCGTGGTGACCGACGACGGCACCGCGGGTCGCCAGGGCCGCGTCACCGACCCGCTCAAGGAGCTCTGCGAGCTGCCCGAGGGCGAACGGCCCGACCTCGCCATCGTCATCGGCCCGCCGATCATGATGAAGTTCTGCGCCGAGACCACGCGCCCCTACGGCGTGAAGACCGTCGCGAGCCTGAACACGATCATGGTGGACGGCACCGGCATGTGCGGCGGCTGCCGCGTGACCGTGGGCGGCAAGACGAAGTTCGTCTGCGTCGACGGCCCCGAGTTCGACGCGCACGAAGTGGACTTCGACAACATGATGGCCCGCCTCGGCGCGTTCCGCGACCGCGAACGCCAGGCGCACGACCACTACTGCAACCTGCAGCGCGCGTTCGACGAGAAGGTCGGAGGCCGATGAGAAGGCTCCCCGGAGCGGCCGCTTTCCTCGTCCTGCTCGTCCTCCTCGCGCTCGGCCTGCGCCATTTCGGACAGGGCCCGTCCGCGGGAAGGGGATGGCGCGGCGACAACGGACAGCTCCAGGGCGACACGCTGCGGCTGAAGCACGCGCGCAACTTCCGCCTCGTCGATTTCGGCGACTACAAGGTCCTGAGCACGCTCCGCCCCTGGAAGGACGCGGAGCGTTCCTACACGATGGTGCTCGCGGCCTCGGACACGCTGGTGCCCGAGGAGCTGCAGGTCCATCCGTTCGTGCGGATCCCCGCGCGGCGCGTGGTCGCCCGGTCCGCGGCGCAGCTCCGCGCGCTGGAGGCTCTCGGCGAGATTCCCTCCGTGGTCGGGATCGGCGACCTGCGCGAAGGGTCGATCGACGAGGTCGCGGTCTGCGTGCGCAGGGGGCTGGTCCGCGAGGTGGGCGGCGACGCCGCCTTCGACGAGGAGATCGCCTACTCCCTGAAGCCCGACGTGCTCTTCACCTGGGCGACCGGTTCGGAGACGGACGTCCAGGACCGGCTGCTCGACCTGAAGATCCCCGTGGCCCTGGAGGCCGCCTGGATGGAGGAGACGCCGCTCGGGCGCGCGGAGTGGATCCGCTTCTACGCCGCCTTCTTCGACAAGGACTCCCTCGCCTCCGCGTTCTTCTCCGGGGTCGAATCGGACTACCTCGACCTGAAGACGCTCGCCGCGGGCGCGGCGAACCGCCCGAAGGTGATGAGCGGCGCCCCCTGGTCCGGCGTCTGGACCACGCCCGGGACGCGCACCTGGGTCGCGCACCTGGTCGAGGACGCCGGCGGGACGAACCTCTGGCGCGACGACACCGCCGCGGGCAGCACGCCCCGGACGTTCGAGGCGGTCTACGCGCGCTGCGCGGACGCGGACGTCTGGATCAACGGCGCCGACGCCTGGAACTCGCTGGACGACGTGCGGAAGGAGGACCCGCGCTTCGCGCTCTTCAAGCCCGTGCGCCAGCGGACGCTCTGGAACTCGAACGCGTCGCGCACCGGAAGCGGCGTGAACACCTTCTGGGAGGAGACTCCGCTGCGCCCCGACCTCCTGCTGGCGGACCTGGTGCACGTCCTCCATCCCGAACTCCTCCTGGACCACCAGCCGCGCTGGTACAGGCGCCTGCCCTGAGGACGGCGCCGTGACGCGGACGGCCCTCGTCAGACGCTACGCCGCGGCGCTCCTCGCGCTCGGGCTCCTCTTCCTCGCCGTGCTCGGACAGGGCGGCCTGGAGATCGGGACCGGCGACATCCTCCGGCACTGGTTCGCGGAGCGGAACCCCGAAGCCGCGCTCGCGCTGGAGGTCTTCCGGCTTCCGCGCGCCCTCGCCGCGCTCCTCGCGGGAGGCGGGCTCGCGACCTGCGGGCTTCTGCTGCAGACCTGGTTCCGCAACCCGCTCGCCGACGCCCACGTGCTCGGCGTCACCTCCGGCGCCTCCGCGGGCGTGGCCTGCGGGCTGGTCGCCGGCTCGCTCGGCGGGTTTTTCCCGGGCGCCGCCGGCCCCTTCGGAACGGCGGTCTGCGCGGCCGCCGGCGCGGCCGTCTCGTGCGCGCTCCTCGTCCTCTTCGCCCGGGTCCTGAAGGGCCGCGCCGCGCTCCTCGTGGCCGGGGTGATGATCGGGTTTCTCTTCAACGCGCTGATCTCGTTCCTGCTCTGGGGCGCGGACGCGGAGGAGGCCCGCGGTTTCACGCTCTGGACGATGGGCTCCTTCTCGCATCTCGACATGGGGAGGGTCGCGCTCTTCGCGCCCCCGGTCCTCCTCGGCTGCGCGCTGGCGCTCCTCTCCTCGCGCGACCTCGACGCGCTCCTTCTGGGCGACGAGGGGGCGCGGAGCGTGGGAATTGACCTGAAGCGCGCGCGCAGGAAGGTCCTCGGCGCGACCGTGGTCCTGGCCGGAGCGGTCTGCGCCTTCTGCGGGCCCGTGGGGTTCGTCGGGCTCGCGGTCCCGCACGTCGCGCGCCGCGCGCTGCGCACCTCGCGCCACCGCCTGCTCATCCCCTTCTGCTGGATCTGCGGCGGCGCGCTCGGCCTCCTCGCCGCGGCCGTCTCGGAGGGCTCGCGCGGCGCGGTGCCCCTGAACGCCGTGACCGCGCTCGTCGGCGCGCCCGTCGTCCTCGCCGTGCTCCTGCGCGGAAAGGAGCGCGAATGAGCCTCCTGCGCGCCGAACGCCTGGTCTGCGGACGCGGGAAGCGCGCGCTCGCCGGACCGCTGGACCTCGAACTCGAACCGGGCGAGGTCGTCGCCCTCTTCGGGGAGAACGGCGCGGGCAAGAGCACGCTCCTGAAGACGCTCGCGGGCCTTCTCCCGCCGCTTTCGGGAGAGGTCTTCCTCGGCGGCGGGAACGTCCGCGGGCTGAAGCCCGCGGAGCGGGCGAAGCGCGTCGCCGTCGTCCCCGCGCGGACGGAGTTCCCCGGCGAGATCACCGTCTTCGACTTCGTCTCGCTCGGATGCATCCCCTGGCAGAACTGGGCCGCCGGGCTTTCGTCCGCGGACCTGGAACGCGTGGAGGAAGCGCTGGCGCTCGCCGAAGCCGGAAAGTGGAGGGAACGTCCGCTCGGGGAGCTGAGCGACGGCGAGCGGCAGCGCGTGTTCGTGGCGCGCGCGCTGGCGCAGTCGGCTCCCGTCGTCCTGCTCGACGAGCCCTGCGCGTTCCTGGATCCGCGCCAGCGCGCGCGGACCCTCGGGCTGCTGAAGCGCGTCGCCGGGGAGCGGCGCCTCGCGGTCCTCTTCGCCGGCCACGACGTCCGCGAGGCGCTCGCGGCGTGCGACCGCGCCCTGCTGCTC
>JAGCEZ010000060.1 GCA_017650365.1 Fibrobacterales bacterium
GAAGGCTCCGGCCAAGAAGCCCGCCGCCAAGAAGGCGGCTCCGGCCAAGAAGGTCGTCGCGAAGAAGTCGGCTCCGAAGAAGGCGCCCGCGGCGAAGAAGCCTGTCGCGAAGAAGGCCCCCGCCAAGAAGCCCGTCGCCGGGAAGGCGGCCCCCAAGGCCGCGGCGAAGAAGCCGGCCGCCAAGGCGGCTCCCGCCAAAAAGCCCGCCGCCAAGCCGGCTCCGAAGCCCGTCGCGGCCAAGTCCGCGCCGAAGGCTCCCGCGAAGAAGGCGGAAAAGCGCTACTCCAAGCGCGACCTGGAGCTCTTCCGCAAGCTCCTCCAGCAGAAGAAGAGCGAACTGATGGAGTCGCTGGACTCGATTCAGACCAACGCGATCTACACCTCGCACTCCGACCAGACGGGCGAGCTCTCCGGCGTGGGGACGAACCACCTGGCCGACGCGGCCTCCGACATCAACGCGCTGGAGACCAACTTCGGCCTCGCCGAGCGCGAAGGCAAGCTCCTCCGCTACATCGAAGAGGCGATCAAGCGCGTGGACGACGGCACCTACGGCGTCTGCAAGGGCTGCGGCGACCTGATCCCCAAGGCGCGCCTGCAGGCGGTCCCCACCGCCACGCGCTGCGTGGACTGCAAGCAGAACACCAAGGTCCAGGAACGCCACGAAGCCAAGGGCTGAGATGGTTCCCGTCCCCAGGATCAGAGGGGCGATATGCGCGACGGCGCACCCGGTCGGGTGTGCCGTTCGCGTTGACGGGGAGATCCGCGCCGCGCTGGAACACGAAGGCCTCGCCCGCGCGCGGCGCGGAGTCCGCGCTCTCGTCGTCGGGGCGTCGCGGGGCTACGGGCTTTCGGCCCGGATCGCCCTGGCCTTCGGCTGCGGCGCCCCGACGCTCGGCGTCTTCGCCGAGCGCCCGCCCGTTCCCGGGAAGCCGGCGTCCGCCGGCTTCCACAACGCCCGCCGTTTCGCGGAACGGGCGGCGGAGCGCGGACTCGCAGCGTTCGACCTGGACGCCGACGCCTTCGACCCGGAGACGGTCGAACGCTGCGCGGAGCTCGTGTCCGGGAAGTGGGGCGCGCTGGACCTGCTCGTCTGGTCGCTGGCCGCGCCCCGCGGGCGCGACGCGGACGGGACGGTCCGCCGCTCGGTCCTCAAGCCCGTCGGCGCGCCGTTCGAAACGAAGACGCTCGACCTCGCTTCCCGGACCGTCAAGACGGCGCGCCTGGAGCCCGCCTCGCCCGAGGAGATCGCGGACACGGTCGCGACGATGGGCGGCTCCCTCTGGGAACGGTGGACGGAGCGGTTCGCCGACGCCGGGCTCCTCGCGCCGGGGTTCCGAACGGTCGCCTTCTCCTACGAGGGGCCCGCGCTGACGCGCGCGATCTACCGCGACGGCACCATCGGGCTGGCGAAGGCCGACCTCGAGGAGACCGCGCGCCGCCTGGACGGGCGGCTCCGCGCGATCGGCGGCCGCGCCTTCGCGACGCTGAACCAGGCGCTGGCCACGCAGTCGAGCGCCGCGATCCCCTCCGTCCCGCTCTACCTCTCCATCCTGCGGAAGGAGATGCTCGCCCGCGGCCTCTGGGAGGACTGCGGCGCGCAGATGCGGCGCCTCTTCTCCGACTTCCTCTTCGCCGACCCCGTCCCGGTCGACGCCCTGGGGCGGATCCGGCTGGACGACCGCGAACTGGATCCGGAGGTGCAGCGCGCGGTTTCGGCCGCCTGGGAGCGCGCGACGACGGAAAACCTCTCCGAAATCGCCGACGTGGACGGGTACGAACGCGATTTCCTGGGGATTTTCGGTTTCGGCGTCGACGGCGTGGACTATGAAGCCGAAGTTGGATTAGTTTAGGGAGAGGCCCGCGCGGAGGCGGGCGCGAAACATCCGGAGCGATCCATGCTTGCGAACGACACTTCCGACCAGCGGTTTCTGGAAAAGGTCCGCCCCCTGCGCCCCGCGCGGCCCGAAATCCCCGCGCGCTACGACTTCCTGGTGATCGGCGGCGGCGCCTCCGGCATCGCCGCGGCGCGCGAGGCGAAGCGCCTGGGCGCCGAGCGCATCGCCCTGGTCGAGGCGGGCATCCTGGGCGGCGACCGCCTGGCCTACGGCGCGGTCCCGATGCTGGCGCTGCTCGGCGGCGCGCGCCGGGCGGCGAAGTGCGCGGACCTCTCGGAGAAGCGCCGGATCTTCGCCGAGACGATGGAGATGATGCGCCGCAAGCGCAATCGCCTCGCCGACGACTGCTCCGCGGCGAAGCTGGCCTCCGAGGGGATCGACCTCTTCTACGGGCGCGCCTCCTTCGACGGCCCGAAGAGCGTCTCGGTCGACCTGGGCGGCGAGAAGGTCCGGCTGGAGTTCGCGAAGGCGCTGATCGCCTCGGGCGCGACGAACGCCGTTCCGCAGATCCCCGGGTTCTCCGAACTCAAGCCGCTCCAGCTGGGCGACGTCTTCGACTTCGAGGCGCTTCCCGAACGGCTCGCGGTGATGGGCGCCGGCCCGCACGGCGTGGAGGTCGCGCAGGCCTTCGCGCGCTTCGGGTCGGAGGTCTACCTGATCGACAAGTCGGACCGCGTCCTGCCCCAGGGCGAGGAGCGCGCCTCCGAACTCCTCCTCCGGCAGCTGGAGGAGGACGGCGTGAAGGTCCGCCTGCTGGCGGGCGTGCTCGAGGCGCGGCAGCGCGAAAACGGCGTCCGGCTGCAGATCGAGCGGTTCGGGAACGACGAGCGGATCGACGTGGACCGGTTCCTGGTCTTCGCCGGACGCGTCCCGAACGTCAAGGGGCTCGCGCTGGAGAACTGCGGCGTGGAGGTCTCGTCGGGCGCGGTGCTCGTGAACGAGCACCTGCAGACCACGGCCAAGGCGATCTACGCCTGCGGCGACGTGGTGGCGCTGGCCCGCTCGCCCCAGAGCGCGGAGGCGCAGGCGACGCTCGCGGTCCGCAACGCGCTGAAGTTCGGGCGCGAGAAGATCTCCGACCTCGTGGTGCCCTGGGTCGCCTTCACCGAGCCCGAGATCGCGCACGTCGGGCGGACCGAGGCCGAGCTGAAGGCCGCGGGCGCGGAGTTCCGGAAGGCCGGGATCAGCTTCACCGACCAGGAGCGCGGGCTGATCGAGGAGGAGGACGGCGAGATGGAGATCCTGCTCGGGCCGAAGGGCGAGATCCTCGGCGCCGACGTCATCCACCCCTTCGCGGGCGAGCTGCTGGCGGAGATCTCCCTGGCGATGGCGCGCGGGCTGAAGCTCCAGGAGCTCGCGGGCATCCACCGCCCCTTCCCCACGCGCATCCGCGCCCTGGGCGAGCTGGCCGAGGCGGAACGGCGGCGCCAGCAGTCCGCCGGCCCGGCCGCGCGCCTGCGGGGCCTCCTGCGCAAGGGCTGACCGGAGCCCGGTCCCCCGAAGTTGCTAGTTTTCGGGCCATTCAAAGGATGGCCGCGATGTCGCGTTACAACCCCCAGGAAATCGAGCCGAAGTGGCAGAAGCGCTGGCTCGAAGAGAAGACCTTCAGGACCCCCGACCGCCCCGAAGGGAAGAAGTTCTACTGTCTCGACATGTTCCCCTACCCCTCCGGCGCGGGGCTCCACGTGGGGCACCCCGAGGGCTACACCGCCACCGACATCGTCTGCCGCTACAAGCGCGCGAAGGGGTTCAACGTCCTCCACCCGATGGGCTGGGACGCCTTCGGCCTGCCCGCCGAGCAGTACGCCATCAAGACCGGCACGCACCCGCGGATCACCACCGCGAAGAACTGCGACACCTTCCGCCGCCAGATCCAGCGCCTCGGGCTGAGCTACGACTGGGACCGCGAGATCGACACCACCGACCCGAACTACTACAAGTGGACGCAGTGGATCTTCGAGCGGCTCTACGACACCTGGTTCGACGACAAGGCCCAGCGCGGCCGCCCGATGTCCGAGCTGGAGACCCCCGCCGAAGTCGAGGCGAAGGGGCCCGCCGCCGTCCGCGAATGGCGCGACTCGAAGCGCCTCGCCTACTTCGCCGAGGCGAAGGTCTGGTTCTGCGACAACTGCAAGACCGTCTGCGCCAACGAAGAGGTGCTGGCCGACGGCTCGCACGAGAAGTGCGGCACCAAGGAGGTGCGCAAGGTCGGCCTCAAGCAGTGGCAGCTGCGCATCCCGCTCTACGCCGAACGGCTGCTGGCCGGGCTCGACAAGCTCGACTGGCCCGAAGGCGTCAAGGAGGCCCAGCGCAACTGGATCGGCCGCTCCACCGGCGCGGAGATCGACTTCGCCCTCGTCGGCCGCGAGGAAAAGCTGCGCGTCTACACCACGCGCGCCGACACGCTCTTCGGCGCCACCTACATGGTCGTCTCGCCCGAGCACCCGCTGCTCGACGCCATCTGCTCCGACGAGGCCCGCCCCGCCGTCGAGGAGTACCGGCGCAAGGCCGCGCTCAAGTCCGACCTCGAGCGCACCGACCTCGCCAAGGACAAGACCGGCGTCTTCACCGGCTGCTACGCGGTCAACCCCGTCGACGGCCGCGAGATCCCGGTCTGGACCTCCGACTACGTGCTGACCGGCTACGGCACCGGCGCCATCATGGCCGTGCCCGCCCACGACGACCGCGACTTCGCCTTCGCCAAGAAGTTCGGCCTCCCGGTGGTCTGCATCATGGAGCCCGACGTGGAGAAGGGCTCCCCCGACGACACCGCCTTCTTCAAGTGGAACCAGGCCGAAACGCGCAAGCTCTTCGCCTCGCCCGAAGGACGCGAGCAGGTCAAGCAGGCCGTGCTCGCCGGCGAGGAGTGCTGGTGCGCCGACGGCCGCTACATCCGCTCCGCCAATCCCGAAACCGGGCTCTCGCTCGACGGCCTCTCGAAGAGCGAGGGGATCGCGAAGATGATCGCCTGGCTCGAGGAGCGCGGCGTCGGCGTGGCCAAGGTCAACTACAAGCTCCGCGACTGGCTCTTCAGCCGCCAGCGCTACTGGGGCGAACCCTTCCCGATCGTCCACTGGGAGGACGGCTCGGTCACCACGGTCCCCGAAGAGGAGCTCCCGCTGCGCCTGCCCGAACTGGAGGACTTCCTCCCGAGCTCGACCGGCGAAAGTCCGCTGGCCAAGGCGAAGGAGTGGCTCGAGGTGGTCGACCCGAAGACCGGGATGAAGGGCCGCCGCGAGACCAACACCATGCCGCAGTGGGCCGGCTCCTGCTGGTACTACCTGCGCTACATCGACCCGCGCAACGACAAGGCCCCCTGGGCGCGCGACCTCGAGAAGTACTGGATGCCCGTCGACCTCTACGTGGGCGGCGCGGAGCACGCCGTGCTCCACCTGCTCTACAGCCGCTTCTGGCACAAGGTCCTCTTCGACCTCGGGCTGGTCTCCACCGACGAGCCCTACCAGAAGCTCTTCAACCAGGGGCTGATTCTCGCGTTCGCCTACGAGGACGAAGTGGGCTCGAAGGTCCCCTCCGACGAAGTCGAGGAGCGTGACGGCAAGTTCTACCGCAAGTCCGACGGGCGCGAGCTGCGCCAGATCGTGGCGAAGATGAGCAAGAGCCTGAAGAACGTCGTCAACCCCGACGACGTGGTCGAGCGCTACGGCGCCGACGCGCTGCGGCTCTACGAGATGTTCATGGGCCCGCTCGACACCTCCAAGCCCTGGCAGACCAAGGGGCTCGAAGGGCAGTACCGCTTCCTGCAGCGTCTCTGGCGCAACTTCGTCTCCGACGAGGGCGACGAGCTCCGCGTCTCCGACGAGAAGCCCTCTTCCGAGCTGACGCGCCTGCTCCACCAGACGATCATCAAGGTGGGCGAGGACATCGAGGCGCTGCGCTTCAACACGGCCATCAGCCAGCTGATGATCCTCAACAACGAGCTGGTCTCGCTGGAGAAGATCCCGCGCGCGGTCGCGGAGCCCTTCGTGCAGCTGGTCCACCCCTTCGCGCCGCACGTGGCCGAGGAGCTCTGGGCGCGGCTCGGGCGCGACAACCTCTCCTACACGCCCTGGCCCGCGGGCGACGCCTCGCTGGCCGCGCAGAACGACGTCGAGGTCGTGGCGCAGGTCAACGGCAAGGTCCGCGCGAAGGTGAAGGCGGCGAAGGGCCTCGGCAAGGCCGAACTCGAGGCGCTGGTCCGCGCGAACGAGACGGTCGCCAAGTGGCTCGAAGGCAAGGAGATCGTCAAGACGATCGTCGTGCCGGACAAGCTCGTCAACATCGTCGTCAAGGGCTGAGGGAAGCCGTGACGACCGTCGTCCTCGCCACGGGCAACGCCGGGAAGCTGGGCGAATTCCGCTCCTGCTTCGAGGGATTGGACGTCCGTTTCCTGTCGCTGAAGGAGATCGGGTTCGAAGGCGACATCGTCGAGGACGGGAAGACCTTCCGCGCCAACGCGGAGATCAAGGCCCGGGCCGTGGCCTCCTTCCTGGACCGGAACCCGGACCGCGCGGCGACCGTCGACGCGGTCCTGGCCGACGATTCGGGCCTCGAGGTCGCCGCGCTCGGCGGCGCCCCGGGGATCCACACGGCCCGCTTCGCCGGCCCCGGAGCGACCAACTCCTCCAACATCGACAAGCTGCTCCGGTGCCTGGAGGGCGCCGCCGACCGCCGCGCCCGCTTCGTCTGCACGCTGTGCCTCCTCCGCCGGCGCGGCGGCTCCTGGTCCGCGCCGGAGTTCCGCGACGGCGCCTGCGAGGGGACGATCCTGGAGGCCCGGGAAGGGGAGGGCGGCTTCGGCTACGACCCCGTCTTCCGGCCCGAGGGGCGCGACGTCTCGTTCGCCCTCATGGACGGGGCCGAAAAGGACCGGATTTCGCACCGCGGCCGGGCCATCCAGGCCCTCCGCGCGCTGCTCGGGGTCTGACCCGCTTCTCCGGCAAAAACGGAATTTACACGCCTCCGCCGCGTCCGCCCGCCGGAGCCGGACATATGGGCAAAATGCTATAATTGCACCGCCGAAATCCCTTTCCGCGGAGTCCATTATGGCGAACATCCCGTGTTACTTCTGGCTCGTGCCGGCGGCGTCGATCGTCGCGCTGGCGATGGCCGGGTTCTTCTACTCCTCGATGAAGCGCGCCGACGAAGGCACCGATCTGATGAAGACGATCGCCTCGCACGTGCGCAAGGGCGCCATGGCCTACCTGAAGCAGCAGTACAAGGTGGTCGTGATCGTCTTCGCCGTCCTCGCGGTCGCCTTCTTCGTCATGTCGCTCTTCGGGCTCCAGAACAAGATCGTCTGGTTCGCCTTCCTCACGGGCGGCTTCTTCTCCGGCCTGGCCGGCTTCTTCGGCATGAAGACGGCGACCTACGCCTCCGCGCGCACCGCCGCCGCGGCCCAGAAGTCGCTCAACAGCGGCCTGCAGGTCGCCTTCCGCTCCGGCGCCGTCATGGGCCTCGTGGTCGTCGGCCTCGCGCTGCTCGACGTCTCGGCCTGGTACCTCATCCTGACCCAGCTCACCGACTGGAGCCTGGTCGCGATCACCACCACCATGCTGACCTTCGGCATGGGCGCCTCCACGCAGGCCCTCTTCGCCCGCGTCGGCGGCGGC
>JAGCEZ010000061.1 GCA_017650365.1 Fibrobacterales bacterium
GTTCGCCGCCGCGCGCGCCGCCGCCCGGTCCGAGTTCGACGACCCAGTCCGCGTCCCGGGCGGCCCGGGCGGAGTGCTCGGCCGCGAAGACCGTGTTGCCCGCGTCGCGCAGGCGCAGGAGCTGGTTCCAGACGGCCGCCGCGTCCCTGGCGTGGAGGCCGGCGAGCGGCTCCTCGGCGAGCACGAGCATTCCCCCGAGCTTCGCGCCGAGCTGGGCCGCGAGCCGCACGCGCAGGGTCTCGCCGCCGGAGAGGGCGTTTCCGCGGCGGCCGAGGGCCAGGTGCGAGAGGCCGAGCTCGCGGAGCAGCGCGAAGCGTTCCGCTATCGTCGCGGAGAGCGCTTCCCAGATCCGCCCGGTCCGGAGGCCGGAGGCGGGGAGCGCGCGGAGCCACTCTTCGGCCTCGCCTGCGGTCATCGCGTCGAGTTCGCGCCAGCTCTTTCCGCCGACGCGGACGCAGTCGCACTTCGGGTCGACGCCGCTCCCGCCGCAGCGCGGGCACGGAACATCCTCCGATGCGGAGCCGGAGCCGCCGCAGTCCGGGCAGGCCCCGTCGGGATGGTTGAAGTTGAAGACCGACTGCCGGAGCCCCGCGAAGCCGGTCCCGTGCTCGGGACACTTCGCCTCCGCGCAGAAGCGGAGTTCCGGACCCTCTTCGATTTCCGCGAAGAAGACTCCGCGTCCCAGGCGGTACGCGCTCTCGGCGGAATCGACGAGGCGCGCGCGGCGGTCCTCCGAAAGCCGGACGCGGTCGACGACGACGCGCGCCCCTTCGGGGAGCGGGCGCGGCGCGATCCACCGCTCCAGGTCGAACTCCTCCCCGCCCCAGCGCATCCGCGAGACTCCCGCGGCCCGCGCCTGCTCCAGCCACCCCTCTTCGGGCAGCCCGAACCTCCGCGCGTCGGCCAGGAGCGCCGCGCGCTTCCCTCCGCCCGCGGCCAGCATCTCGTCCGCGGCCTCGCCCGGGCTCCAGGCGCGCAGCGGAGAACCGCACTCGGGGCAGACCGCCTCGCCGAACGCGGCGAAGAGGCGGCGCAGCAGCGGCGCGGCGCCGGAGAGCGTGGAGACGGTGGAGCGCGCGCCGGCCGGGGTCGCGGAGGCCCGCAGCGCCAGCGTCGGCGGAAGCCCCTCGATCTCGTCCACGTCGGTCGCGCCGGTCCCGCCCATGAGCCAGGCGAGCGGCCCGCCCTGCGCCTCGACGAAGCGGCGTGTCGCCTCGCGGTGGATCACGTCGAAGAGGAGCGAGCTCTTGCCCGAACCCGACGGCCCGATGCAGACGACGAGCTTCCCGGCGGGAAGCTCGACGTCGACGTCCTTGAGATTGTGGGCGCGCGCGCCGCGCACGCGGACCATGCTACATTCCGAGCTTGGCGCGGGCCCGCTGGCGTTCGCGGTAGCGCTTTTCGGTGTCGTCCGGGAAGAAGTCCCAGAAGGCGAAGCCGACGGTCAGGCCGATGCTGGGGTTCCAGGCGTCGATGCCGCCCGTGGAGATGGTGCGCGAGGCGATGTCGCCGTTGGAGAGGCGGTACTTCGACTGGTTCGTCTCCGATTCGTCGGGGTCGTCGTAGCCGGTTTCGGTGCCGGGCGCGCCGCTGTAGCTCATCCCGACGTTGAACGAGAGGTAGTACCAGGAGTCGGAGAGGGCGACCACGGCGGCGTCGAAGTTCCAGCCGGTCGTCTTGATGATCCCGCGCAGCCCGTCGCTCCTGCCGGCGGCGTTGGCGTCGTCCATCTTCTCGTGGTCGTAGTAGGCGGTGCCGTAGCTGACGGAGACCGCGAGGTGGAGCGGCAGCTTCTGGAAGAAGTAGTAGGAGAGGCCGACGCGCCAGACGGTGCTCGACTCCAGCGGAAGCGCGACGTCGTCGGCGACGCCGTCCCACGCGGCGTCCTTCAGCTCGGGCAGCCAGCCGACGCTGAAGAAGGGGGCCGGGTGCAGGGTCACGCGCCCGATCGGGATCGCGAAGATGTATTCCGCGCCGAAGCCGTAGGACTTGAACATCCCGGGTTCGCCGTAGGCCGCCATGCGCGAGCCGGTGCCCGCCTCGACGATCAGCCTGTTGCGCAGGTAGTCGCGGCGCGCCAGCGAGGTGGCGTATTCGTCTTCGCGCATCGCCTGCTCGGAATTGAGGTATTCCGCGGAGAGGTCGGCGCTCCGCTGTTCGGCGAAGGCCGCCGCGGCGCCGAGGAGGACGAAGAGAAGGAGGCTCTTTTTCATCATGGCACCGAATATAGGCAAAATGCGGCCTCGGCCGGGCCGGACGGGCCCGCGGGGGACCTTCCGTAAAGAGCCTTTAACACGCGGTTCAGCGCCCGGCGGGCGCCCGGCGGGAGGTCAGTTCGACCTTGATCGAGCCCAGCGCGATCTTCGACTTCACCAGCACCGGAACGCGGTCCGCGTCGTCGGTCAGCCAGATGGTCAGCGTCCCCTTGGCCTTGAAAAGGCCGTCGTCGGCGAGAATCGGCTCCACGACGACGCAGTCGAAGGTCCCGGCGGGCACCTCCACCCGTTCGCGGCGGTGGACGAGGACCTTCATCGCGTACTTCTTCTTTCCGGAGACCGCGTTGAAGGTGTGCGTCTTCCCGACCTCCAGGGGCAGCGTGCGGAAGAGGTAGAAGGCGGAGAGGATGTCGTGGCTCGGGCCGTCGAGCGCGATGGTCGTGTCGACCGCGCGCCCGGGCTTCGGCCTGCCGGAGCCGTCGAGCACGGTGTCGGAGAGGTGCGCGGCGAGGGCGCCCTGGTCGAAGGCGATGTGCGAGCGCGAATGCCAGGAGCCCTCGTTGTTGATCTTGTCGAACCGCTTCGGAAGCCGCGTGGCGGGGTCGAGCACGGCCTCGATCGTGTCGGAGACGGGATAGACCGTCTCGAAGGCGCCGTTGTTCCAGGCGTAGGCGCGGACCCGCGGAGAGCCCCGGTCGAGGTCGGCGACCATCGCCGCGCGGCCCGCGCGGACGAACGCCCAGCGGATGTCGAACTGCAGGACCTCGCCGGCGAGGAAGGCGGCGCCCGGACCCGGAACGCCCGGCTTCGCCTCTTCGCCGAACGCGGCGGAGAAAACGCAGAGCAGGACGAGCGCGAGGAGGAGGCGCCGCATCGGGACTAGGCTTCCAGGTCCCCGAGCCCCTTGCGGTAGGCTTCGAGCGCGGCCGCGACCTTTTCGTCCGTCAGCGCGACGATGGCCGCGGCGAGGTAGCCGGCGTTCTTGCCGTTGCCGATCCCGACCGTGGCGACCGGGATGCCGGAGGGCATCTGCACGATGCTGCAGAGCGCGTCCACGCCCGAGAGCGGGCCGCCCGCGCAGGGGACGCCGATCACGGGAAGCGCGGTGTGCGAGGCCATGACGCCCGGAAGCGCCGCGGCGAGGCCCGCGACGCCGACCATCGCCTTCAGCCCGCGGGGTTTGGCCTCCTTCATGTAGCGCGCCAGCTTGTTCGGGGCGCGGTGGGCGCTGAGGATGTTGAACTCCCACGAGACGCCGAGCTGGTCGAGGACCGCGGTCACCTTGTCCACGGTCTCCTTGTCGGACGCGGAACCGCTGACGATCCCCACCTGCGCGCCTTCCTTCAGGTCGAAAAGACGATCGGACATTCTTGCCTCCGTTCGGAACGTTGTTCTAGAACAGCGCCCACAGGGCGATCTTCGGCCTGAGGGAGTGTTCGACGAGATAGTGCGGGATTTCGACGCCGTCGCCGCCGCCGAAGCCGATGTTGCGGTTGGCGGTCAGCTCGTATTCCAGCTCGGCGAGGACGACGAAGCGCTCGTTCCACCACCAGCCGACGCCGCCGTCGAGGTGGATCCCGGTGCCGCTCAGGCGCGCCGAGCGGTCCTCGCCGCCCGCGTCGTCGAAGGCGCCGTCCATGTCGCGGAAGGAGAAGTGCGCGCCGCCCCCGACCTCGGGCCGGAAGTCCGCGGGGTAGAGGAAGTCGTGGCGGTAGTCCAGCCCGAACCTCCAGAGGTCGGTGGAGAAGCTCCCCGGAAGGAGCTCGTGCGTCATCGTCGCGGAGCTCCAGTCCACGGCGAAGGAGAGGCGGTTGGCGTCCATCCGCGCGCCCAGGCCACCGCCGACCGAGAACGCAGCCCCGGGCTCGGCCTTGTAAAAAGTCCCCTGGACCGAGGAGGTGTCGCCGGGGTTGACGTCGAGGGTCCCCTTCCCGTCCAGGTCGCCGGTCTCGAAATGGCCCGCGCCGTGGACGAAGACGGCGAACTGGAAGTGCTTCCAGGCGCTCTTGTAGCCCGGTTCGGGCTGCGCCCACGCCGCGGCGAGGCAGAGCGCGAGCAGCGCGAAGACGCGGGCGGAAAGGGAACGGAGGGGGAGGGGCATCACGCGCCGAAGATAGCTTTTTGTTATGCTTTCCGCGCCGCGACACCCTTTCCAGGAGCCCGCCGGATGTGGACCGAACGCTTTTCCGAAACCCCTCTTCTCGGCATTCTCCGGGGCCTGCGCCCCGAGGAGGTCGAACCCGTCGTCGAGCTCTCCGTCCGCTGCGGGCTCGCCGCGCTCGAAGTGACGCTCAACACCGACGGCGCGCTCGATTTGATCTCCCGGATGAAGGCCGCCGCGGGCGACCGCCTGCAAATCGGCGCGGGCACCGTGCTCTCGCGCGACGCGATGCTCGGCGCGCTCGGCGCCGGAGCGGAGTTCGTCGTCTCGCCGGTCTTCGTCCCCGGAATCTCCGAGGAGTGCCGGAAGCGCGGGATCCCGAACTTCCCGGGCGCCTTCACCCCGCAGGAGATCTTCGCGGCGTGGAACGCGGGCGCGGAGATGGTCAAGGTCTTCCCCGCGGGCGCGCTCGGCCCCTCCTACATCTCCGACGTCAAGGGCCCGTTCCGCGACATCCCGCTGATGGCCGTGGGCGGCGTGAACGAGGGGAACGTCGGCGAGTTCTTCCGGCGCGGCGTCTCGGGCGTGGCCTGCGGCGCGTCCGTCTTCCGGCGCGAATGGCTGGGCGCGGGCGACTTCGCCGCCGTGGAAAGCGCGCTGGCCAAACTGGCGGACGCGACGCGGAAGGCGGCCCGGGGCTAGCCTCCTCTCCCGAACGACATCCCGACGTCCGCGCGGACGGCCGGGTCGCGCGGATCCCCGCCCAGCGGCCAGAGCAGCTCGAACCCCGCGGAGCCGTTCCTCCAGCGCAGTCCGGAGGAGTGGACCAGCTGCGCCGACGCGGGGCCGCGCGCCAGGTCGTTCCACCGCAGCTTCCAGCGGAAGTCGAGCCGCGCGGCGGACTCCCCCGTCCAGCGGTGCGCCCAGGAGAGCTCGCCCGGAAGACCGCTCCACGTTCCGGCGGACGCCTCTTCGCACGTTTCGCCCTTCCAGACCGGACCGGCCTTCGCGCCCAGCGAGAAGCCGTCGGAGAAGACCGCGTCCAGTTTCGGCGAGAGACGGCGTTCCGACGCGCAGCCGCTTCCGCGCAGGAGGACCTCCGCGCCCGGCCTCCAGACCCCCTCCGCGCGGGCGACGGATCCCTTCGCGCGCCAGCGCGTCGTCGAATCGGCGCGGGCCGCGTTCCAGAAGAGGGTCCACGCGGCCGGCCCCGTCCTCAGGAGGTCCGAGGCCGCGACAGAAAGAAGCGGTCCGCGCGCGTACCGGTATCCGTTCCGGACGACGCTCCTCGCGCCGGGCCACCGCCAGTCGGCGGACGCCCAGCGGTCGCCGAGCGCCGCCAGCTCGAGGCGGTGGCCCGGCCGCGTCAGCAGGAGCGCTCCGGCCCACTCCCCGAACGTCCCGTCGAAGGCCGAGTCGGGCGCGGGCGACCA
>JAGCEZ010000062.1 GCA_017650365.1 Fibrobacterales bacterium
ATCATCGACGGCCTGGCCCTGGGCGCCGACGACTACATCTCCAAGCCCTTCTCGGTGCCCCAGCTCTTCGCGCGCATCGAGGCGGTGCTCCGCCGCAGCCGCCGCAACGTCGACTTCGAGAACGACCTGGTGCTGGGCGACCTGACCATCCACTTCCGCGAATACCTCGGCGTGGCCGCCGACGGCCGCGAGATCCCCTTCACCCGCAAGGAGATCGAGATCCTGCAGTACCTCAACGCGCACCGCAAGCAGACGGTCTCGCGCCAGGCCCTGCTGCGCGACGTCTGGGGCTACGACAACGCGGAGTCCATCGACACCCGCACGGTCGACATCCACGTGACCAAGATCCGCAAGAAGATCGAGAAGACCCCGGGCAGCCCGGTCTACCTCCTCACGCAGCGCGGGGAGGGCTACATGCTCCGCCCGAACCCCGACGAAGACTAGGAGCCCGATGAAGTTCTCGGCCCTGCGCCTGCTCGCCAGGGCGCGGTCCGCCGCCGACGCCGCGCGGACCCGGTTCCGCCAGCTGGCGAAGTTCCTGCAGCCGACGAACCCCAAGGCGCTCGGCGTCTATTTCACCGTCATCTTCGTCGTCGTGGCCGTGGCCGTGGCCCTGCTGCTGTCGCGCACCGTGGAGCAGATCCGCAGCGAGGACTCCCTCGCCCTGCGCCAGCGCGGCGAGCTGACCGTCCAGGTCATCAACCGGAAGCTGACCGAGGTCCTCGCCAAGGAGAACAACCGCTCCTTCTCGCAGTACCGCTACTACATGACCGTGCCCTCGCTCTCGGGCGAGGAGACCGTCATCTCCCCGCTGGCCGACTACCCCGTCCGCAGCGACATCCCCGGGATGATCGGCTACTTCCAGATCGACCCCGACCGCTCGTTCCACTCGCCGATCCTGCCCGAGGACCCCGCCAAGCGCCGGCAGCTGGCGAACTACCCCGAGCGCGTCCTGCTGGCCAGCCGCCTGGAGGGCATCGTCCGGAACCGCGAGCTCGGCGAGCGCAAGGTCGTCGAGCGCGTGGCCGTGCGCGACCTGATGCCCGAATACGGCGACTCGTCCGCGGCGAAGGGCGCGGAGCCCGGCGAGGAGGGGATCCAGACCATCGAGCCGCAGCCGCGCGTCGTCTCCTCCACGAAGAAGCAGGGCCAGACGTTCGACGGCCCCGCCCGGACGCGCGCCGACGAGGCGTTCACCGACGTGGAGATCTACCCGTTCGGGGCGACCGTCAGCGGGCGCTACGTCATCTTCCACCGCGACGTGCTCCGCGGCGACAAGCGCCACGTCCAGGGCTTCGTCGTCGGGACGCAGGCCTTCTTCATCAGCCTGTTCCAGAGCGACATCCGGCTCGGCGAGCTGGGGCTGCGCCTGCTCCACGGGAACGCGCGCATCTTCGAGACGGGCGCCTGGGACAGGCCCAACGGCGAAATCGTGCGCTACTCCATGGCCTGGCCGTTCCAGGAGATCCGGCTCGAGGCGATGTTCCTGCGCCCGCAGCGCGGCTCGGCCACGGTCGCCGTCGCCGTCCTCGCCTCGCTCTTCCTGCTGGGCATCGCGCTCGCCTTCGTCCTCATCTACCGCGTCATCCTGGCCAACCTGCAGATCGCGCGCAAGCACTCCGACTTCGTCAGCGCCATCAGCCACGAGCTCAAGACCCCGCTCGCCGCCATCCGCCAGTCCGGCGAGATCCTCGAGAACGGCTGGCTCCCCTCCGAGGAGAAGCGGATGCGGCACTACCACATCATCGTCTCCGAGGCGCAGCGCCTCAGCGGCCTGATCCAGAACGTGCTCGACCTCTCCAAGCTGGAGCGCAACCAGTGGGCCGCGGAGATGCGCCCCCGCGAGATCAACTCGCTCGTGCGCGAGTTCGCGAACACCTTCTCGAGCACGATCGCCGACCGCGGCTTCCGGCTGGAGCTCGACCTGTGCGAGACGGAGCGGACGCACCTGCTCGACCGCGACTCGCTCATGCAGGTGCTGGTCAACGTGACCGACAACGCCGTGAAGTTCTCCAAGAACTCCGACGTGAAGGTCGTCCAGATCTACACCGCGCCCGAGGGCGGCGGGACGCTCCTGGGCGTGCGCGACTACGGCCCGGGCGTGCCCGAGAACGAGATCGACAAGATCTTCGCCACCTTCTACCGCATCGAGAACGAGCTGACGCGCGACACGCACGGCACCGGCATCGGCCTCTCGCTGGTCAAGAACATCTGCGACAAGATGGGGATCCGCATCGAGGTCCGCAACGCCGAGCCGGGCTTCGACTTCCGGCTGCACGTCCCGGAGATCAGGCGGGACGGGGAAGCGGGGGAAGCCAGCGGAGAGACGGCCGCTCCGTGAGCAGCCCGGCGGCGAAGGCCTCCTCCCCGAACTCCTCCAGCGCCCGGACGTGGTCCGGCCCCATGCGGTAGGCCAGGCGCGGCCAGTAGGCGTCGAGCGTCTCCTTGGGGAGGGTGACCGGATGGACCGCGGACCAGCGGGCGACCGCCGCGTCGGGATCCGCGCGGAAGGAGGCGACGGACTCCAGCAGCAGCTCCCGCCAGGCGCGGAGCTCCGCGCTCCCCGCCCACTCGCGCCGCACCATCCAGGCCCCGAAGACGAACGGCAGGCGCTTCCAGTTCCACCAGCGCGTGCAGAGGTCCGTGCGGAAGGGCCACCGCGCGTCGCGCGCCCATTCCAGCGCCCGGTCGCCGATCAGCAGGACGGCCTCGTCCCCGGCGCGGGGCTCGCGCGTCTCGACGCGGCACTCCAGCCCGTCGTGCCGCAGCAGCAGGCGCAGGAGCGCGGCCGCGCTCTCGGACTGCGGCGTCGCGGCGATTCCGGTCCCGGAGAGCTCCTCCCACGGGCGCGCGGAGAAGAGGAGGGCCGACCCCACGGAGTCGAACCCCGACGTGCAGACCTCGGGGACCAGCGAATAGAGGTCCGAATGGCGGAGCGCCTCGAACGAGCTGGAGGGGGCGGCGTGGACCCGCCCGGCGGCCAGCGCGGCGTTGATCTCGGCCGGGCTCCCCTCCACGGTCCGGAACCGCCCGCGCCCGACGTCCAGGTGGAAGTAGGGCATGGAGATCAGGAAGGGCAGGCGGCCCACGGTGAATCCGGTTCCCGGCATGGGGCGAATTCTAAAAAATGGCGGGCCGCGCCCGGTTCCGGACGCGATATGTTAGATTTACGGAGAGTTCAACCCGAAGAGACATGGCCAAGTTTCACGTCAAGAAAACGTCGCTGATGGAGGACAACCGCAGCCTGGTGTTCAAGGGCCGGGTCGTGGAAGGTCCCATCAACAAGGGCATGAAGATCGACATCCCGGTCACCGACGCGGCGTCGATCTCCGTCGTCATCTTCGACATCGTCCACTTCGAGAAGCAGAAGGACGAGGAGAAGAAGGTGGGCCTCGTGGTCGACTTCTCCTCCGAACCCGAAGCGCTCGACATCGTCCTCGACCTCAAGATCCAGGACGAGACCCTCGAAATCTCCTAGAAAACCGCGTTCGCTCCGGAGCCGGCCCGCGACCGCGGGGCCGCGCGGCTCGATGTTGCTAAATTTGCGGCCATGACATTCGACGAAATCTGCGCGCTCGCGCGCCAGCGCAAGGCGGAAATGCCCGAAGGGTCCGGGACGACCGAGCTGTTCCGGAAAGGTCCACACGCCATCGGCAAGAAGCTGGTGGAGGAGGCCGGCGAAAGCTGGATGGCCGCGCGCTACGAAACGCTCGACGACCTGGCGCTGGAACTCTCCCAGGTGCTCTACTACGTGGCGGTGATGATGGCCGAGAAGGGCCTCACCGAAAAAGAGGTCTACGAGAAGCTATGATCCGCATGGCGTTGCCCAACAAGGGCCAGCTCTTCGAACCGACCCTCGAGCTCCTGAAGTCCTGCGGCTACGTCGCGCGCAAGGACGGCCGCAGCCTCTGCTGCCTGGACGAGGCCAACGGGGTCGAGTTCTACTTCCTCCGCCCGAGCGACATCCCGCGCTACGTGGGCAAGGGGATCATCGACGCCGGCATCACCGGGCTCGACTTCAACGCCGAGGCACAGGGCGAGGGGATCCCCGTCCTGAACCTCCCCTACGGCGCGAGCCGGCTCTGCGCCGCGATCCCCGCGGGCGCGGACGAGTCCTGGGACGCGATCCCGAAGCTCCGCATCGCCACCTCCTTCCCGAACATCGTGAAGAGGTTCTTCAAGCGCGACGACCTCAAGCTGGTCGTGCTCGAAGGCGCCGTGGAGATCTCCGTGGCGCTGGGCGTGGCCGACGCCGTCGTCGACATCGTCGAGACCGGCACCACGCTCCGCATGGCCGGGCTGAAGATCCTGGGCGAGCCGCTCTTCCGCTCCAACGCCGCGCTCTTCGCCAACCCCGCGAAGAAGGACGACCCCGCGATCGCCAAGCTCGTGCGCCGCATCGAAGGCCGCATGGTGGCGATGAAGTACATGATGGTGGAATACGACGCGCCCGAAGAGGTGCTCGAGCGGGCGTGCAAGGTCACCCCCGGCATCGCCAGCCCCACCGTCTCCCCGCTCCACAGGAAGGGCTGGTTCTCGGTCAAGTCGATGATCGAGAAGAAGGGAAGCAACCGCACGCTCGACGAGCTGGCCGACCTCGGCTGCAAGGGCGTGGTGCTGACCGCCATCGAAACCGCCCGCATCTAGAAAGAGGTTCCACATGCTGAAGAAGAGTTCGAAGTTCGCCGGCGTCCAGGGCCCGGTGGTCGTGATCGTGATGGACGGCGTCGGCATCGCCCCCACGGAAGTCGGCAACGCCGTCGCCCAGGCCAAGAAGCCGACGATGGACGCCCTCGACGCCTCCGCCCCCAAGGTCGCCCTCCGCGCCCACGGCACCGCCGTCGGCATGCCCTCCGACGACGACATGGGCAACTCCGAAGTGGGCCACAACGCCCTCGGCTCCGGCCAGGTCTACCACCAGGGCGCCGCCCTCGTCGCCGAATCGATCAAGGACGGCTCGATCTTCGGGCGCGAAGCCTGGAAGGAGATCGCGGACGCCGCGAAGAAACCCGGGCAAACGCTCCACCTGATGGGCCTCTTCAGCGACGGCAACGTCCACAGCCACATCGACCACCTCCGCGCGCGGGTCGAGCGGGCGAAGGCCGACGGCGTGGCCAAGGTCCGCGTCCACGCGCTGCTCGACGGGCGCGACGTCCCCGAAACCTCCGCGCTCGAATACGTGGAACCCTTCGAACAGTGGTGCAGGGAGCTGTCGGACGGCTCCTTCGACGTCCGCATCGCCTCCGGCGGCGGCCGCATGCAGATCACGATGGACCGCTACGAAGCCAACTGGAAGATGGTCGAGCTGGGCTGGAAGACCCACGTCCTCGGCGAAGGCGAGTTCTTCGCCAGCGCGACGGAGGCGGTCAAGGCCCTCCGCGAACGGACGCACGCCATCGACCAGGACCTCCCGCCCTTCGTGGTCGCCGAGGACGGCAGGCCCGTCGGGACGATCGAGGACGGCGACGCCGTGGTCTTCTTCAACTTCCGCGGCGACCGCGCGATCGAGATCACGCGCGCCTTCGAAGGCGGCGCCGAGTTCGACAAGTTCGACCGCGTCCGCGCGCCCAAGGTGACCTACGCCGGCATGCTGCAGTACGACGGCGACCTCAAGCTGCCCAAGCGCTTCCTCGTGCCCCCGCCCGCCATCGTCGACACGATGGGCGAATGGCTCTCGAAGAGCGGCGTCGCGCAGTTCGCCTGCTCCGAAACCCAGAAGTTCGGGCACGTCACCTACTTCTGGAACGGCAACCGCTCCGGCAAGTTCGACGGCGAAACCTGGACGGAGGTCCCCTCCGACATCGTCCCGTTCGAACAGCGCCCCTGGATGAAGTCCGCCGAGATCGCCGACGAGATGATCGCCGCGCTGGAGTCGGGCAAACACCGCTTCCTGCGCTGCAACTTCGCCAACGGCGACATGGTCGGCCACACCGGCAGCCTCCGCGCCGCCACGATGGCCGTCGAGGCGGTGGACCTCGCGCTCTCCCGCGTCCTTCCCGTCGTGAAGAAGCTGGGCGGCGTCGCGATCATCACCGCGGACCACGGCAACGCCGACGAGATGTACGAGATCGACAAGAAGACCAAGGCGCCCAAGACCAACAAGGACGGCTCGGTCAAGGCGAAGACCTCGCACACGCTCAACAAGGTCCCCTGCTGGCTGGCGGACTACGCCACCGGCGGAAAGCTCGGCCTCGGCGACGGGACCTACGGGCTTTCGAACATCGCCGCGACCGTCGCGGAGCTTCTCGGCTTCGAGCCCCACGAAAAGTGGGACGAGTCGATGCTCGTCGTGAAGTAGCGGATTTCCGGAAAAGGAAAACGGGCCCGGCGGTTCCGCCGGGCCTTTCCTTTCGCGCGAAGCTCGGCCGCCGCCCTAGTAGGCGCCGTCTCCCTTGACCACGGCCTTGAACGTCTTGCCGATCAGCTCCATGTCGGTCTTCAGCGTGCCGTGGCGCACGTAGTCGTTGTCCAGGCGCATCCAGTCGGCGAAGCCGATGTTCGAACGCCCGCTCACCTGCCAGTGGCAGGTGAGGCCCGGCTTGACCGAAAGGCGCATCTTGTGCCACGGGAGGTACTCCATCACCTCGCTCGGGATCGGCGGGCGCGGGCCGACGATGGCCATGTCGCCGACCAGCACGTTCCAGAGCTGCGGCAGCTCGTCGATGGAGTACTTGCGGATGAAGTGCCCGATCGGCGTGAGCCGCGGGTCGCGCTTCATCTTGAAGGTGGGGCCCGCCTTCTCCTCGTTGAGCCCCTCCTTGACCAGCTCCGCCTTGCGCTGCTCGGCGTCCACGACCATCGAGCGGAACTTCCACATCGTGAAGAGGTCGCCGTCCTTGCCCACGCGCGTCTGCCCGAAGAACACGGGCCCCCTGCTGGTCAGCTTCACCGCGAGCGCGGTCGCCAGGAGGACCGGCGAGAGGAGGACGAGCCCGAAGAGCGCGCCGGCGAAGTCCACGGCCCGCTTGACCCAGTCCATGAACCAGCGGTTCCAGCCGTTGTTCCAGAGGCGCGAGTAGCGGTACTCCTCGATGCGGAACCAGCCGGCGTAGCGGTCGTTGAGCCCGGCGAGGTGCCCTTCCGTGCGGATCCGCTCGCTCTCCTTCTGCACGGGGCAGTAGAAGACGCGGAAGAGCGGCCTGCGCGGATCGAGCTTGATGTGGGAGTAGAGCCCGGCCTCGATCAGGTTGCGCTTGATCGCCTCGACGATCCGGACGACGTCCTCCTCCGTCCGGTCGATCATGATGAGGCCGATGCCCGTGTCGCGGTCGAGGTAGCCCTTGACGTCCACCGGCGTGGTGAAGGAGAAGAGCGTGAGGACGGCGATCTTCCAGGCGCGCGTCGCGTCGCCGCGGAGCTCCATCCCCAGGGCGTTGAAGTCCTTGGTCGGGATCTGCAGGTAGAGGAAGGGGATCTGCTGGCGGTGGCTGCGGAGGAGCTCCTCCTTCAGGCGCATGTCGAAGAGCCCCGGGGAATAGACGAAACTATCCGAGGTGTCGAGCCCGAAGATGCGCTTGAGTTCCTCTTTCACCCGGTCTCCTGCGCCGCGAGCCGCCGCGGACGGCCCGGAATATAGAAAAGAGGGCGAAATGCTATCTTTTGCGCCCCGTCAAGCCCCGTTTCCGGGGCATTTCAGCACAGGAGCGCCCCATGTCCATCGGCGTCGGCATCATCGGCCTGGGAACCGTCGGATCCGGAACGGTCGAAATCCTCGAGGAACGCATCCCCTTCTTCGCCTCCGAGCTCGGTCTCGACATCGAGATCCGCGGACTCTGCGCCAAGAGCGACGCGGAGACCGCCCCCTTCGCCGCCCGCGGGCACCGCTGCACCACCAACGCGGACGAGCTGATCCACGACCCCTCGATCCAGATCCTGGTCGAGCTGGTCGGCGGCTACGACCTCCCGCGCAAGTGGATCTCCGCCGCCCTCGCGGCCGGCAAGCACGTCGTCACCGCCAACAAGGCGCTCATCGCCAAGCACGGCGCCGAGCTCTTCCCGATCGCGGCGGAGAACAAGGTCGACCTCCTCTTCGAGGCGGCC
This sequence comes from Fibrobacterales bacterium, assembly GCA_017650365.1. GTDB lineage: Bacteria > Fibrobacterota > Fibrobacteria > Fibrobacterales > CADBQJ01 > CADBQJ01. The sequence continues at coordinate 8,041 of JAGCEZ010000062.1, forward strand.
GTCGGCGGCGGCATCCCGGTGATCCGCGCCATGCAGGAGTCCCTGGTCGGCTGCGAGATCAGGTCGATCCGCGGCATCGTCAACGGCACCTGCAACTACATCCTCACCAGCATGTTCAAGGACGGCGGCGACTTCGACGCGGTCCTGGCCGAAGCGCAGAAGCTGGGCTACGCCGAGGCGAACCCCACCTTCGACGTCGACGCGATCGACTCCGCGCACAAGCTCGCGATCCTCGCCTCGCTCGCCTCCGGCAAGTTCGTCGACTTCCGGAAGATGCTCGTCGAGGGGATCCGCGGCATCGGGCAGATCGACGTCCGCATGGCCCGCGAGATGGGCTGCACCATCAAGCTCCTCGGCATCTTCAACCGCTGCGAGGACGGGCGGATCGACGCGCGCGTCCACCCCTGCCTGCTTCCGGAGAACCACCTGCTCTCCAGCGTGGACGGCGTGCTGAACGCGGTCCATCTCGAGGCCACGAACCTCGGCCCCACGCTGATGACCGGCGCGGGCGCGGGCAAGCTCCCCACGGCCTCCGCGGTCGTCGGCGACGTCGTCGCCATCGCCCGCAAGCTCGCCTCCGGCGGCGCCCCGCTTCCGATGGGCTTCTTCCGCGAGGACAACGCGGCCGACCTGCTGCCGCGCGACGAGATCCGCAACGGGTACTACCTCCGCTTCACGATGCGCGACCGCGCCGGCGTGCTGGCCGCGATCACGCAGGCGTTCAAGGAGGCCGGCATCTCCGTGGCCTCGATGATCCAGAAGCACTCCACGAAGGGCGGCGAGGCGACCATCATCTTCACCACCCACAAGTGCGCGGAAAGCGACGTGCAGGCCGCGATCGCCGCGGTCGACCGGCTCGAGGACAGCGTCGAGCCCGCGAAGATGATCCGCTTCGGCTGATCCCATGAACACCCGGGCGCTGGAAAGGCTCCTCAACGCCGTCTCGGACCTCCTCTCCGGGGCCCTGGCGCTGGGGCTCGTCTTCTGGTGGCAGTTCGGCTCCGGCGCGGTGGAGGGCGAGGCGGACTTCTCCGCCGACCCCACGCAGCTCCTGCTCCCCTGGCTCTACCTCTCCGTCTTCTGGGCGGTCCTCTTCACGCTCGCGGGCCTCTACCGCAAGTGGAGCACCGAAAGCCGCTCGCACCACCTCGGCGTCCTCTCGCTCTCCGTCGCGCTCGGCGCGCTCCTCCTCGCCCCGATCCTCTTCGGACCGCAGGCCCTGGACGCGCTCGCCGCGGGCGAGCCGCTCTCCGTCGCGGAGAACCCCTTCGTCCCGCTCCTCTTCGGCTACGTCCTCCTCTTCCTGTTCTTCTCGGCCGCCGCGCGCATGGCCGTGCAGCACCTCTTCCGCGCGCTGCTCCTGCGTGGCGTGGGCAGCGATCCGATCGTCTTCATCGGGCTGAACGAACCCGGCCTGGCCCTCTTCCGCGAGCTGAAACGGACGCCCGAGCTCGGCTACCGCCCGGTCGGCTTCATCGGCTCCGACGGCGCGCCCGCGGAATTCGGCGGCGAACCGGTGCTCGGCGGCCTGCGCGACCTCGAGCGCCTCATCGTCGAGATGAAGCTGCAGGGGATCGTCCTCACGCAGCAGGGGACGCGCGACGAGCTCTTCTCCACGATCCGCTGGCTCGGCGACCGCATCCTGCCGGTCTACGTGATCCCCGACCTCTACGACGTCGTCGCGGGGAACTTCAAGGGGAACCTCGTCCACGGCGCGAACCTCAAGGAGCTCTTCCCGCAGGGGATGCCCCCGTGGCAGGCGCCGATCAAGCGGGCGCTCGACGTCGCCGTCTCGCTCGTCCTCATCGTCCTCTCGCTCCCCGTCACGCTCCTGACCGCGCTCTGCGTCAAGCTCGAGTCGCCCGGGCCCGTCTTCTACGTGCAGGAGCGCGTCGGCCAGTACGGGAGGACGTTCCGGCTCGTGAAGTTCCGCTCGATGCGGAACGACGCGGAGAGGAACGGCCCGCAGTGGGCCGGCGAAAACGACCCGCGCGTCACCCGCGTCGGGAAGGTCATCCGCAAGCTGCGCGTGGACGAGATCCCGCAGTTCTGGAACGTGCTCAAGGGCGAGATGTCGGTCGTCGGCCCGCGCCCCGAGCGCCCCGTCTTCGTGGAGAAGCTGAAGGAGCAGATCCCCTTCTACTCCCGCCGCCTCGCGATCAAGCCCGGCATCACCGGCTGGGCGCAGGTGCGCCACCACTACGACGCCTCGATCGAGGACGTGAAGACCAAGCTGGTCTACGACCTCTACTACATCGAGAACATGTCGCTGCTGCTCGACTTCCAGATCCTGGTCCGCACCGTCTGGGTCGTCCTGACCGGGCACGGCGCGCGCTGAACGCGCCCCGTCCGCCTACTTCCCCTTCTTCCCGGAAGCGCCCTTCCGCCCGAACAGCGAGCAGACCGGGCACTTGTCCGGGTCGTGGCCCCGCGCGGGGCAGAACCTGCGCCCGAACGTGATGATCTGCAGGTGGCGCTTCTCCCACTCCTCCGGCGGCCAGAGCTTCTTCAGGTCGCGCTCGGTCTTCTCGACGGAGCTTCCGTCGCTCAGGCCCCAGCGGGCCGCGAGGCGATGGATGTGCGTGTCGACGGGGAACGCGGGAACGCCGAACGCGTGGCACATCACCACCGAGGCGGTCTTGTGGCCCACGCCCGGCAGCGCCTCGAGCTCCTCGAACGTGCGCGGCACTTCGCCGCCGTGGAGTTCGAGGATCCGCCGCGCGCTCCCGACCAGGGACTTCGCCTTGGCCGGGGCCAGGCCGCAGGGCCGGATGACGGGCTCGACGTCGGAGGGCTCCAGCCGGGCCATCCTTTCGGGCGCGCCGGCCATGCGGAAGAGCGCGGGCGTGATCTTGTTCACGCGCTCGTCGCGGCACTGCGCGGAGAGGATCGTCGCGCAGAGCAGCTCGAACGGCGAGGAGTGGTCGAGCGGGATCTCCGGAGTCCCGAGGAGCCCGTCCAGGATTTCGCCGATGCGCGCGGCCTTTTCCCGTTTCGTCATCCCGGACAAAGATAGCGCCTCCGCCCGCGCGCGCGGAAACACTTGTCGTCCATACTAACAAATGCTAATTTTTCCGGCCATGATCGGCAAGCCCACCCTCGCGGAACTCGCGGAAACGACGCTGCGCTTCGGACTGGAGATCTCCCTCGCCCGGGAGACGCCCTCCCCGGATTCGCTGCGCGCCGAGCTGGAGCGGCGCGTCGCCCGGTTCTCGGACGCGGCCGCGGAAGCCGGGCACGGAGGGCGCGCCGTGGAGCTGGCCGCCGCGGGACTCCGCGCCTACGCCGAGGGGAAGGCGCGCCGGCGCCTGGGCGGAGAGGCGCGGAGGAGCGCTGGCCGGGACGCGGACTTCCGCGGGATGCTCGAAGAGGCCGGGCGCGACGGCGCCATGCAGCAGGCGCGCCAAGTGCTGCTGCTCTGCCAGGTCTTCGGGCTCGACGACGGAAGCGGCCGGGAGGAGGAGGCGCTCCTGCGCGAGGCGGACGCGCTCCGGCGGGAACGGACCGCGCTATCGGCCTCCTGCTAGGTTCCAGCCCGTCAGTCTGGAAATCGCCTCGGCGAGCAGCCGGCCGTTCTTCGCCTGCGTGGCGAGGTCCGGGTGCCAGTGGCAGCCGTACTGCGTGAGGCTGGGGAGGTCGACCGCGGCCAGGTCCTTCCGGCCCGCCTTCTCCTCCTCGGCGACGACGTCGCGCACCGCCTCCGCGAAGTCCTCCGTCCGGGCGATGTTGGTGGAGACGAGGACGAACTTCGCCCCCGGATGGACCTTGCGCAGGCGCGCGAGGAATGCACGGTACTCCGCCGTCCACGCGCGCCTGAACGCGGCCGCGTCGGCCCACTTCCCCTTTTCGTGCGGCTGGAGCTCCGTGCTGAAGTCGTTGGTCCCGAGCGCGACCACGACGACCTGCGGGCGCCAGGACTCGCCGACGTCCGGGCGGGCGGGATCCCACTTCGCCTCCAGGTGCGGGACGGTCCTCCCGTAGTACTCGGGCATGGCGAGGAAGTCCGGACTGCCGTTGTAGGCGCGCAGGAGCCCGATGCCGGAGAAGGCGTCGACGTGGACGTCCGCGCCGAGCAGCCGCGCCGCGACCGCCGCCTGCGCCAGCTGCGTGTTCGTCGTCGCGCGGAGCTTCTCCTCGTCGCACTCGCGCCCGGCCGCGCTCTGCTGGGTGGTGTCCGCGGGGTCGCGCGACTCCACGCCGTAGCCCGCGGTGTAGGAGTCCCCGATCGCCTCGATCCGGCGCGCCGGCCCCTTCGGCCGGGGCAGCAGCGAGGCGCCCGGGTCGAGGCGGACGCGCCCGAGCTCTACCGCGGACGAAATGGTCTCGCTCAGCTGCGCGAGCCGGAACCGGTGCCTCCCCTTCGCGAGACCGGTCGCGACGACGACCTCGCGCATTCCCCCCTTCACGCGCTCGCGCCGGCACTTCCCGTCCGCGCAGAGCTCCAGGTGGACGTCCGGGGAGCCGATCTCGATCGCGAACGAGCTCCCCGTGAACTCCATCTCCACCACGGTCCCGGGCCAGCCGAATACCAGGGCCCCGGGCGCGCCGAGCTTCCCGTCGGCCGGGGCGACCAGGGCGCGCCCGACGACGCGGGCGCACGGACCCGCCGCCGGCGCCCTTCCCTCCGCGTCCAGCGGGCAGCCCGCCGACTCCGCCGCGGCGCCGGCGGCGGCGCACGCCGCCAGGGCCAGAATCGTCTTCCGGAAATCCATCGTCGCCTCCTCGCGCGTCCGCGCGCGGTCCTTTTCCCCTAAACTACACCCGCGGACCGCCCTCCCGCTCCTTTTTTTTCGCGGAAAGGGAACCGCCGGCCGCCCCCGGGCGTCCAACTGCACGGACGAAACGGAAGGCAAAAGCGGCCGAGTGGCTATTTTTCGCCTTTCACGCCCGCGAAGGAGTCTGGATTGAAGTTCCGCGCCACCCCGTTTGCGCTCCTGCTCGCGCTCGCCGCGGCCGCCCCGGCCGAGACGCTCGACCTGGACCAGGTCGTCCGCCGGGCCTCCGACAACGCCTGGTCGATGCGCGAGGCCGACGTCTCGGCGCGCCAGGCCCGGTCGGACCTCGCCGTGGCGCGCGCCCAGCGCGGCCTCTCCCTCACGGCCGACGCCGGACACCGCGCCAGCCAGCATCCCTTCGTCCGCCGCGACGTCTCGCAGGTCACCTCGGTCGGGCTCAACGCCTCGCTTCCGCTCTACACCGGCGGCTCCGTCTCCGCGAAGATCGAGCGGAGCGAAGCGCTGGCGGCGAAGTCGGAGGCGTCGAAGGAGGAGTCCCGCCGCGCCGTGGCCGCCGAAGCGGTCTCCCTCTACCTCTCCTTCTTCGAATGGACGGACGAGATCTCCTGGCGCGAGCAGAGCGTCGAAGCGTGCGACTCCTCGCTCTCCCGGACGCGCGCGCTGTTCGAAGCCGGGCGCGCCCTCGAAAGCGACACCCTGCTCGCCGCGAGCGACTGCGCCGGCGAACGCGACGCGCTCGTCTCCGCGCGCGACGCCTCCGAGGAGATCCTCCGCTCCCTGCGCCAGCTGACCGGGCTCGAACCCTCCGCGGAACTCGTCCTCGCGCCCGTCGACACCGCCGAGATCGACCGGATCGAGCTGCCCGAAAGCCTGGAGGAGCTGATCCGCGAAATCGAGGCCGCGTCGCCGCAGGCCAAGGCCGACTCGCTGCAGCTCGCCGCCGCGCAGGCCTCGCTCCGCGCCGCCGGCGCGCGCGTGCAGGTCAACCTCTCCGCGAGCGCCTCCACCGGGATCGACTGGACCCCCGACGACTACGGCGAGGAGCTCGAGAACCAGTACGTCCACTCCGTCTCGCTGGGGATCACGATCCCGCTCCTCGACCGCGGCGCCATCGCGGGCTCCGTGGAGAGCGCGCGGCTCGCCCGGGAGCAAGCCCTCATCTCGCGCGAACGGAACGCCCGCACGCTCCGCGACGACGTCGAGACCCTCTGGCGCGCGCTGCGGCTCGACCTCGCGAAGAAGCCCTCCGCCGACCTCTCGCTGCGCGCCGCGGAACAGAGCTACCTCCGCGCCCAGGAGAAGCAGAAGCTCGGCGAGCTCTCCTACTCCGACCTTCTGCAGGAGAAGACCTCGTTCGACTCCGCGCGCCTCTCGCGCCAGCGCCTGCGCTGGTCGCTCCTCGAAAACTCCATCCGCCTCCGGATCCTCCGCGGGGCCTACGGGCGGTGATCCCATGAAGACGCGAACCAAGATCATCGCGGCGATCGCCGCGGCCGCGGCCGGCGCCGCGCTCTTCCTCGCCCTGCGCCCCTCGCCCGAAGGCAAGGTCTCGTGGAAGACCGAAGCCGTCGTCCTCGGCGACGTGGAGAAGCTGGTCACGGCGACCGGCTCCGTGCAGCCGCTCGAACAGGTGGAGATCTCCACCGAGGTCTCCGGGACCATCGCGAAGATCTTCGTCGACTTCAACGACAAGGTGAAGAAGGGGCAGCTGATCGCGCAGCTCGACCAGAGCAAGCTCAAGGCGACGCTCGCGCAGCAGCAGGCCTCCGTCGACGCGGCGGAGAACGAATACGGCTACCAGAAGAAGCAGCGCGAGCGGACCGCCGCCCTCGTCGCCCGGGGCGCCGCCAGCCAGCAGGACCTGGACGACGCCGACTACAAGCTCGAGAACGCGCGCACCTCGCTCCTCCGCGCCAAGACGCAGCGCGACCAGGCGCAGGTGGACCTCCGCAACAGCGCCATCCGCTCGCCCATCGACGGCGTGGTGCTGAGCCGCGAGGTGGAGGAGGGGCAGACCGTCGCCGCCTCGATGAACGCCCCGACGCTCTTCGTCGTCGCGCGCAGCCTCTCGAAGATGAAGGTGGAGACCTCGATCGACGAGGCCGACGTCGGGCAGGTGAAGCCCGGGCAGAAGGTCCGCTTCCGCGTGGACGCCTTCCCCGAGAAGGAGTTCGAGGGGAAGCTGCGCCAGGTCCGGCTCTCCCCCGTCACGACGAACAACGTCGTCACCTACACGGTGATCATCGAGGCCGACAACCCCGACGGGCTGCTGGTCCCGGGGCTGACCGCGAACGTCGACATCGTCGTGGCCTCGGCCTACGGCGTCCCGACCGCGCCCGTCTCCGCGCTGCGGTTCAAGATGCCCGCCCCGCCCTCCGGCAAGCCCCCGTTCGGCGCGAAGAAGCCGCCGTTCCCCCTTCCGGACGGCGCGTCGCCCCCGGCCGCGGACGCGGCGAAGGTCTCCGGCGACGGGCAGAAGGTCTGGGTCCTCGACGGCGGGTTCCCGCGCCCGCGTCCGGTCGTCGTCGGCGTGAACGACGGCAACCGCGCGCAGATCGTCTCCGGACTCGACGTCGGCGACAGCGTCGTCGTCGGGCAGGAGAGGAAGACGGCCGCCGCCTCCGCGGTCTCCGGATCGACGAACCCCTTCATGCCCTCGCCCCCGAAGAACAGGAAGAGCGCCGGCAAGTCCGGCCCGCCCGCCCGCTAGGCGGAGGTTCCCCGTGCAGAGCCCCGCGCGCCCGGATCCCTCGACGGTCCTGAAGATCGACCGGCTCTGCCGCAGCTTCGCGGCGGGCGGCGAGGTCGTGCACGCGCTGCAGGACGTCTCGTTCGAGGTACGCAAGGGCGAATACGTCACCATCATGGGCCCCAGCGGCTCGGGCAAGTCGACGCTGCTCTCGCTCCTCGGCTGCCTGGACGTCCCGACGAGCGGCCGCTACTGGCTCGACGGCGAGGAGGTCGGGAAGATGGACTCCGACCAGCTCGCGGAGGTGCGCAACCGGCGCATCGGGTTCGTCTTCCAGTCGTTCAACCTGCTTTCGCGCGTCTCGGCCGTGGAGAACGTGGAGCTCCCGCTTCGCTACAACCGCAACTACAGCTCGAAGCAGAGGAGGGAGCTCGCGCTCGAGGCGCTCGACGCCGTCGGGCTGGCGAACCGCCGGACCCACACGCCCGCGCAGCTTTCGGGCGGCCAGCAGCAGCG
>JAGCEZ010000063.1 GCA_017650365.1 Fibrobacterales bacterium
CGTCGAGGTCCAGCAGACCAGCGGCCCCTTCTTCATGGACAGGTTGCTCTACTACACCGCCCGCATCATCACGAACAGACTGAAGAAATCGGCCGAATACAGGCTCCCGCGCATCTACGTGCTCTCCGTCCTGACCTGCGACCAGTTCGCCGAGCCGGAGACCTACTTCCACCACGTCCATTTCGTCAAGAACGGCGAAAACTTCTACCCGAAGCTCGATTTTTTCTTCGTCGAGGTGGAGAAGTTCTTCAAAATCGACGACAAATGCCCGAAAGAGTCCCGTGAACGGAATCCGCGGGCGAAAATGCTCCGGTTCTTCCGCAACATCATCCGCGAAGAGGAGATTCCGGAGCAGATCTTCAGCGAAGAGTTCTACAGAGCGCTGGAACAGGACCTATCTTTGGAGCAGGTCGAGGACGAACTCTTTCTCAAGGAGGCGGACCGCATGCACGACATCATCTACGAGCGCGAGTCCGCATTCGCCGAAGGAGAAGCCAGGGGGCTCTCCAAGGGCAAGGAAATCGGCATCGCCGAAGGCGAAGAAATCGCCCGGCGCGAAATGGCGAAGGCCATGCTCGCCGACGGCGTTTCCATTGCAAGGATTTCCGCCTACTCCGGCCTTACGGAAGAGCAAATCCGCGCCTTGTAGAACGAGGCTTTCCCGCCCGCAAACGAAAAAGAACCCGCTCGACGAGCGGGCTCTTCTTTTTCTTGCGCCGCAGGCGCCTCACTTCGCACTGGCCCCTGGCGACTGGCACCTGGCCACTGACAGTCCCCAATCACTGAATCGACGGCGTTCCGAGTTCCTTGAGCCGCTTGCCGCTCCAGGACTTGCCGTCCACCGTGTAGAGGCGTTCCTTGTTCGCGGAGGCGGCCTTCGCGGCCTTGGAGGCGTCGCGCGCGTCGGCTTCGCGGTCGGGCATCGCGACGGAGTAGCCCCAGCCGCACCCTTCGGGGAGCGCGTCGGAGTCGGCGAGCGGGGCGGCGTCCACCGAGAGGAGCGCGAAGCGCCCTGCGTTCAGCGCCGAACGGACGTCGGAGCCCTTGATCGCGCCGCTCCGCTTTTCGCGGAGCTCGCCGCAGCTCTCCATCTTGACCGCGAGCCGGACGAGGGCGGCCTTCACCTCGAGAAGCTCGTCGCCGCGGCGGACGGAGAGGACGATCTCCCTGCCCGCTTCGCCGCGCATGGCCTCGGTCGCCTGGTCGCTCGTGAGCCCCTCCAGCGAGGCGCCGTCGGCGGCTTCGATGCGGTCGCCCGGAAGGATCCCGGCGGCGTCGGCCGGAGTCCCGGGAATCACCATCGCGACCTGCGGGAACTTCCCGTTGTTGAAGATCTGGACGCCGATGCCGCCGAAGTTCTGCTCCACCCGGTCGGCCCAGAGCATCGCGGGAAGAAGGATTGCGGCCGACAGGATCTTTTTCGAAACGCTGAACATGCGGAACTCCTCTAGGTTTTGCGAGTCAAACAATCAAAATTTATTTCCAAAACTCCATTTTGGCAAGTCCGTGGAGGAAACCAACGTTTTTTTGCCCTCCTCGGACGCCAAAGACCAGACGAGCAGGTTCGAATCGTCCGCCACGACGACCCAGTCGGGCGACATCCCCTGCAGATAGCGCGCGACCTGCCCTTCGACCTCGGCTTCGACCAGCTCGCCCGGCGCCTTGCACTCCGCGAGGAGCCACGGCCGCTTCACGTCGCCCGAGCCGGCCTTCCAGACCACGAGGTCCGCGCGTCCGGTGGCGTCGGTCCCGAGCGCCTCCAGATCCACCTCGACCGAAATGGCGCGGAGCGGAACGCCGCAGGCCCGTTCCAGGAACGCGACGAGCTTCTGCCGGACGCGCTCCTCGGGCGTGTCGGCGACTTCCTTCCTCCGGACGGCGCAGCGCAGCACGGGGCCTCCGTCAGATTCCCGACCGTTTCGCGCGGCGGTCGGCGAGGAAGGAGAAGACCGCGAGCGCGAGCGCGGTCCCGCCGGCGGAGGGAAGGAGAATGGCCAGGACCTTCTTGCCGGCGAGGGCGCTGGCGAGCGTGACCGTGTCCATGCCGTCGCCCGAGGCGGAGGTCATCAGGTAGGGGAACGAGAGCGCGAAGAAGAGGAATACATGGCCGGCGAGGGAGACGCGGGCCGAGACGGCGGCGGCGCGGATCCTCCCCTGCTCCGTCAGCGCGGAGAGCTGCGAGAGGCCGAGGACGGCGAGCGCGAGCGCGATCCAGACGGGAACCCGCCGGAACGCGCCGTCGAACTGCGGGAGCGCGATCGTCCAGCCGAGGAAGACCGCCGCGGCGAAGAGCGAGGCGAGCCAGAGCGGCGACTGGATCCTCTTCACGCGCGCGGCGAAACCCTCCTCCGCGTCGCGCAGGACCAGGGGCGTGGCGTAGAGGACGCCGGAGAGCAGCGCGCAGACGCCGCCCAGGAGCGCGTAGGGCCGGAAGAACGCGGAGACCTGGCCCGAGAAGCGCCCCTCCGCGTCCACCGGGGAGCCGCAGAGCAGCATCGCGAGGAGATGTCCGCCGAGGAAGAGGATCGCGGCGCCGCAGACGCCGCGGACGCGGTCCGCCGTCTCGCACCGCTTCTCGGAGAAGGTGGAGAGGCGGATTTTCGTGAATATGAAACGGACGAGCCCGAGGAGGAGCAGCAGGACCAGGTGGACGCCGAAGACGTTCGCCATCGCCCGGGCGAAGAGCGGGAGCCCGAAGGCGACCAGGGCGCAGCAGAGGAGGAGCCAGAGCTCCGCGCCATCGGCCAGCGGAAGGGCGGGGCGCAGGCAGGCGTAGCGCCCGTCCTCGTCGCGGAAGAGGAGCGACAGGACTCCCCCGCCCAGGTCTCCGGTCTCCAGCAGCAGGAAGGCCGCCGTGGAGATGCCGAGCAGAAGGTAGAGCGCCAGATCCATGTTCAAACTCTAGCAAAGAGGAGGGAGGAGTTGTGGCCGCCGAAGCCGAAGGCGTTCGAAAGGACGAACCGGACCGGCTCCCGGACCGCCTCGCGCCCCACGAGGTCCAGGTCGATCTCCGGATCGGGCGTTTCGAGCGTGGGGTTCGGGTGGAGGATCCCGTCGCGCAGGGAGAGGACGCAGGCCACGGCCTCGAGCGCGGAACCGGCGGCGAGCGCGTGGCCGAGCATCGACTTCGCGGCGTTCACCCTCGGCCGCTCGCCGCGGAAGAGGCGGCGGATCGCGCGGGCCTCGGCGAGGTCGCCCAGGGGCGTGGAGGTCCCGTGCGCGCTGACGAGGCCGACCTCGCCGGGCCCGATTCCGGCCTCGCGGAGCGCGAGCCGCATCGCCTCTTCCGCCCCGACGCCTTCCGGGTCCGGGGCGACGGGATGCCAGGCGTCGGCGCCGGTTCCGCAGCCGGCCAGCCGGCCCAGGATTCGCGCGCCGCGGGCGCGCGCGTGGTCCTCGCGCTCGAGGACCAGGACCGCCGCCCCTTCGCCGAGGACGAAGCCGTCGCGGTCCCTGTCGAAGGGGCGGCTCGCGCGCTCCGGATCGTCGTTCCGGGCCGAAAGCGCGCGGAGCGCCGAGAAGCCAGCGAGCGCGACCGGGCAGACTCCCTCTTCCGCGGCGCCCGCCAGCATGACGTCCGCCCGCCCGGCGCGGATCTGGTCCGCGGCGCAGACGATGTTGTGGTTCCCGGTCGCGCAGGCCGAGACGGCGCTCCAGTTCGGGCCGCGCCAGCCGAAGCGGAGCGAGACCGCGCCCGAAGCGCAGTTCGCGATGGCGTTCGGGATGAAGAACGGGGAGACGCGGTCCGGACCGCGTTCGCGGAGCGCCCGCGACGCGGCGTCGAAGACCTCCATGCCGCCCAGGCCGGAGCCGATCATCGCGCCCGCGCGCTTCGGGTCCAGCCCGCAGCCCTCTCCCAGGCCGGCCGCCTCGCGCGCCTTCATGGCCGCCCAGAGGGCGTAGCGCGCGAAGCGCGGAAGCCGCGCCAGCTCCTTCCGCGGGACCGTCTCCCCGAAGTCGGGCTCCTCCGCCTGGGCGCCGATGCGGACCGGCAGCCCGGAGACGTCGAACCGCGAAATCGGCCGCACGCCCGACTTCCCTTCGCAAAGCGATTTCCAGAACGTCTCGACGTCGTTCCCCAGCGGAGAGACCACGCCGCAACCCGTCACCACGACCGCAGCAAAACCCATCGGAACCCCGTTTTTTACTAATATAGGTCGGAATTCCAACAGGTGTGCGCAATGGGCGAAAACAAAAAGAATCCCCCCCGCGGAAAGTTCCTCGTCTGGATGGACCTCGAGATGAGCGGGCTCGACCCCGACCGCAACGTCATCCTCGAACTGGCCTGCCTCGTCACCGACAACGACCTCAACGTCGTCGCCGAAGCGCCCGTCATCGCCATCAAGCAGCCGCTGGAGCTTCTGGAGGGGATGGACGACTGGAACCGCGAGCACCACTCCGCCTCCGGCCTCTGGGACCGCTGCCTCGCCTCCAAGACGACGATCGAGGAGGCCGACCGCATGCTGGTGGACTTCCTCGCGAAGACCGTCCCCCCGAAGAGCTCGCCCCTCTGCGGGAACTCCATCGGGCAGGACCGCCGGTTCATCTACAAGTACATGCCGCTCCTCTCGGAATTCCTCCACTACCGCAACATCGACGTCTCCTCGCTCAAGGAGCTCGCCGCCCGCTGGTACCCCGAGGTCCCCGAATACCAGAAGGAGAACAGGCACCTCGCGCTCGACGACATCAAGGAGAGCGTCGCCGAGCTCCGGCACTACCGCCGGACGATTCTCAAGGGCGCCGAAGGGTGAGCGCGCCTTCCGACCGCTTCGACGTCCGCGAACGGAAACTCCCCCTCGGACGCCTGCTCCTCCTGATCACGGCCGGGCTTCTCGTCTGGAAATGCAATTCCCCCGCCGAACCTCCCGAAGAGGAGTCCGACGAGCCCGTCGCGTCCGAAGCGCAAGGCGCGGAAGCGGATTCCGGCGAATCCGGCGCGGCGGGCGACGCGGACACCGCGCTCGGCCAGAGCCCCGAGGAGAGCTTCGCCGACTCCGCCAGCACCCTCACCTCCGCCGACAGCGCCGCCGACGCCGGCTTCGCGCCCGGCGCGCCGCCCTCGGAACCGGGCGAGCCCGACCTCTGGGCCGACCCCGAATACCTCGCGCACCAGAAGGACACCGCGCTCGGGCGCGTCATCGCGCAGCTCCTACTCCGCCACCATCCCGACGGCGCGATCTGGCTGATGGCCGACGGCTCCACGAACGAGCTCCTCGCCTGGGGCCAGTACAACGACTCGACCCTCCAGCGCGCGCCCCATTTCGCCTCGCGCGCCACCTTCCCCGCGGCGAGCATCGCCAAGACCGTCACCGCCGCGGCCGGCTTCGAACATGGGCTCTTCGCGCCCACGAGCACCTTCCCGCTCGTCGGGCGGGCGCACACGCTCTACAACCGCCAGCTCAAGGTCAAGGAGGGCCAGGGGACGCCGATCTCCGTCTCGCAGGCCTTCGCGCGGTCGATGAACCCGCCCATGGCGCTCATGGGGATGCGCATCGGGGCCCCGCGCCTCAAGGAGACCGCGCGCAAGCTCGGCTTCGGGCTCGACATGCCCGAACGGCTCCCCGAACGGTCGAACTACTCGCCGCCCGACACGGGCTACGGCCTGGCCGAGGTCTCGTGCGGCTTCACGCAGTCCACCACGCTCTCGCCCGCGCAGGCGGCGGGCATGGCCTTCGCCGTCCTCTCCGGAAAGCCCTGGACGCCGGCCTGGAGCGCCCTCGCGCCCGAACGGACCTTCCCCCGCCGCCCGGTCGCCCCCGTCGGCGCGCTCAAGGCCTCGACGGCGAAGAACATGCGCCTCCTCTTCGAGGAGACCGCCACCTCCGGCACTGCGCGCAAATCGCTCCGCAAGACCATCTTCCCCAACTGGCGCGACCGCATCGCCGTCGGCGGGAAGACCGGCTCGCTCGACGGCTCCGACCCGCAGGGGCGCTACGACTGGTTCGTCGGCTACGCCTACGACAAGGAGGACCCGAAGAAGTCGGTCGTCGTGGTCGTCATGCAGTACCACCGCCGCCTCCGCTCGCTCCCCGCGAGCCAGGTGACCGGCGTCCTCCTGAACTACTGGGCCAAGTACTACCTCGACGCGAAGAAGCCCTCCCGCGCCGCCAACGGAAAGAAGAGAGGTTGACATGAGCTCCTTCTCCCTCGACCACCTCGAACGCCCCTGCGCCGAATTCCCGCGCCGCTTCGTCGCGCCGAAGATCGACGCCTCCGACTGGAACGCCCTCCGCCCCTTCTACGAGGACCTCGTGGAGCGCGTGCTCTCCGGCGAGGAGGAGCTGCGCCGCTGGATCGCCGACTGGTCCGAGCTCGACGCCGTCGTGCGCGAGGAGAACTCCCGCCTCTACATCGCCATGACCACCGACACCGGCAACAAGGAGGCCGCGGAGGCCTACAGCCGCTTCGTCGAGACCGTGGAACCGGAGCTGGCGCCCGTCGAGGACAAGCTGAACCACCGCCTCGTCGAACATCCGCTCGTCGGCCGGCTGGAGGAGGAGTTCGGCGTCTGGCTGAAGGGAATCCGGACGGAAATCGAGCTCTACCGCGACGAGAACGTGCCGGTCGAGACCGAGATCGCCCTCGAGGTGCAGCGCTACCAGCAGCTCACCGGCTCGCAGAGCGTGGTCTTCGACGGCGAGAAGAAGACGCTGCTCCAGATGGCCGCGCTCCAGGAGGAGGCCGACCGGGATCTGCGCGAACGGGCCTGGAAGGCCGTCGCCGAACGCCGCCTGCAGGACCGCGACGCGCTCGACGCGCACTACGACAAGCTGCTCCAGCTCCGGCTGAAGGTCGCGCGCCAGAGCGACTGCCCCGACTACCTCGACTACGTCTTCAAGGCGAAATGCCGGTTCGACTACACGCCCGCGGACTGCCGCGCCTTCCACGACGCCGTGGCCGAGCGGGCCGTTCCGCTCTGGCGCGAGGCCCTGAAGCGCCGCGCGGAGAAGATGGGGCTGAAGCGGCTCCGTCCGTGGGACCTGGCCTGCGACCCGCTCGGCCGCCCGAAGCTCGCCCCCTTCGCAAACGTCGAGGAGCTGAAGGAGATGTGCCAGAAGCTGTTCCAGGCCATCTCGCCCGAATTCGCGGGCTTCTTCCGGAAGATGCGCGACCTGAAGCTCCTCGACCTCGACAACCGCCC
>JAGCEZ010000064.1 GCA_017650365.1 Fibrobacterales bacterium
CGTCGAGGTCCAGCAGACCAGCGGCCCCTTCTTCATGGACAGGTTGCTCTACTACACCGCCCGCATCATCACGAACAGACTGAAGAAATCGGCCGAATACAGGCTCCCGCGCATCTACGTGCTCTCCGTCCTGACCTGCGAGCAGTTCGCCGAGCCGGAGACCTACTTCCACCACGTCCATTTCGTCAAAAACGGGGAAAATTTCTATCCGAAGCTCGATTTTTTCTTCGTCGAGGTGGAGAAGTTCTTCAAAATCGACGACAAATGCCCGAAAGAGGCCCGTGAACGGAATCCGCGCGCGAAAATGCTCCGATTCTTCCGGAACATCATCCGCGAAGAGGAGATTCCCGAGCAGATCTTCACCGAGGAATTCTACAAAGCGCTGGAACAGGACCTATCTTTGGAACAGGTCGAGGACGAACTTTTTCTCAAGGAGGCGGACCGCATGCACGACATCATCTACGAGCGCGAGTCCGCATTCGCCGAGGGGGAAGCCAAGGGCAAGGAAATCGGTCTCGCCGAAGGGGAAGAGATTGCCCGCCGCGAAATGGCCAAGGCGATGCTCGCCGACGGTGTTCCGGTCTCGCGAATCGCCGCGTACTCCGGTCTGTCCGAAGACGAAATCCGGGCGCTCTGAATCAGTCGCCAGTCCCACTGAATCAGTGGTTAGGTGTTAGTCGTTAGTTGCCCGGGCAAGACGCTCGGGCCATTCTCTTTTCCCATCTTGCGCCACAGGCGCCTAACTCCGCACTAACCCCTAACCACTAAGACCTAATCACTACTGGCCCCTGGTCCCTGATCCCTAACTAGATTTCAGGCATGGTCCTGAACGTCATCTGGCTTTCGTTCTTCTTCCTGGGCATCCTCTTCGCCCTGGGGCAGCTGGTCTTCGCCGGCAACGCCGGGGTTTTCGGCGAGATGGTGACCGCCTCCTTCAACATGGCCAAGACGGCCTTCGAGATTTCGATCGGCCTGACCGGGATGCTCGCATTCTTCCTCGGCCTGATGAAGGTGGGCGAAGCCGGGGGAGCGGTGCAGCTGCTCTCGCGCCTGGTGCGCCCGCTGCTGGTGCGGATCTTCCCGTCGGTCCCCCCGGACCACCCGGCCTTCGGCGCGATCGTCATGAACATCGCCGCCAACATGCTCGGGCTCGACAACGCCGCCACCCCCGCCGGGCTGAAGGCGATGAAGGAGCTCCAGACGCTCAACCCGAACCCCGACACGGCGACGGACGCGCAGATCCTCTTCATGGTGCTCAGCGCGAGCGGCCTGACCCTCGTCCCCGTCTCGATCATGGCCTTCCGCGCGCAGATGGGCGCCGAAAACCCCGCGGACATCTTCCTGCCGCTCCTCATCGCCACCTTCTGCAGCACGATGGCGGCTCTGCTGGCCACCTGCGCCGTGCAGAAGATCAAGGTGTTCCAGCCCGTGGTGCTGGGCTGGATCGGCGGGCTCTCGCTGCTGATCTTCGGCGGCCTCCACCTGATGGGCCAGCTGCCGCCCGAAACGATGCGGACCGTCTCCGGCGCCATCGGGAACGGCGCGCTGGTGCTGCTGATCGGCGCCTTCCTCGCCCTGGCCGTGGCGAAGAAGGTCCCCGTCTACGAGACTTTCGTCGCGGGCGCGAAGGAGGGGTTCCAGGTCGCCGTGACAATCATCCCCTACCTGGTGGCGATGCTGGTCGGCGTGGCCTTCTTCCGCGCCTCGGGCGCGATGGACGTCGTGGTGGGCGCCGTGCGCGACGCCGTGTCGGCGCTGGGTTTCCGCGCGGAGTGGGTGGACGCCCTGCCGACGGCGCTGATGAAGCCGCTCTCGGGCTCCGGCGCCCGCGGCATGATGGTGGACGCGATGCAGTCGCACGGCGCGGATTCGTTCGTGGGCCGGCTCTCCTGCATCTTCCAGGGCGCTGCCGACACGACGCTCTACGTCGTGGCGGTCTATTTCGGCTCGGTGGGCGTGCGCAAGACGCGCGGCGCCGTGGGGCTCGGGCTCTTCGCCGACTTCGTCGGCGCCGTGGCGGCCGTGATCCTCGCCTACGTCTTCTTCGCCTGATTCCCCTCCGCCCGATGGAAATCCTGCTGACCGAGTTCGCCGACGTCTCGCCGCTCGCGGACGACGGGCTCTTCGCCCGCGCGATGGAACGCGTCCCCGGATGGCGCCGCGCGAAGGTCCGGCGGCTCCGCAGGCCCGAATCCCGCCGGCTCTCGCTCGGGGCCTCGCTCCTGCTGGCCCGGGCGATGAAGGCCGCGGACGTTCCGCTCGACGCCGAGATCGCCTTCGACACGCGCGGAAAGCCTTTCTATCCCGATTTCCCCGGATTCCGCTTCAGCCTCTCGCACTCCGGGGAGCGCGCCCTCTGCGCCAGTTCGCCGCGCGAGGTGGGGTGCGACATCCAGAAGGTCGATCCCTCCAGGCTGAAGAACCGCCGCCTGGTCGCGCGCGCGATCGGCGCGGAGTCGCTGCCGTTCTTCGACGGCATGGACGAGGAGCGCAGGGTCCGCGCCTTCTTCGCCGCGTGGGGGATGGACGAGGCGCTGTTCAAGCTCGACGGAACGCGGCCCTCGGGCCACTCTCCCGAAACGCTCGCCGAGTTCTCGGACGAAGGGTTCTTCTGCGCGATTCCGGGCCACTGCCTCGTGGTCTGCACCGCCTTCTCCGACGACGAGCCGGCTCCCGACGTGCGGGAAGTCGATTTAAGGAAGATTCTCCGTTCCCGGAAGCGCTAGTCCTCCAGATTTTCCTTCACCAGGTCGAGCAGCAGGAAGAGCGTCAGTGCCGGAGGCTGCTGCCCGGCCTGTAGCGGTATTCGATCCCGCTCTTGACCTTGCCGTTCTGCCAGAAGGTGTAGTCAGTCCAGAACAACGTCCCGTCGGGCCTTCGACGGCAAATTCGATTTCCCTTGTCGTCGTATTCGAACCATTCTTCCGTGCCTTCGGAGCGCTTCGAATGAATCGGTCGCCCTTTTTCGTCGTACTCTAACCACCTTTCGGACGTGTAGCCGGCGGGATATTCGTCGGGATAAAGATGCGGGTCGATGGCATAGGCCCTTTCGTGA
>JAGCEZ010000065.1 GCA_017650365.1 Fibrobacterales bacterium
CCTCCTGGCCCCGAACGAAGGCCAGGCCCGGAGGCTCGCGCAGCTGGCCGAAGGGCTTCCCGTGGACGAGATCCTCGTCGGCCAGCTGCGCTCCGGCGTGGTCCTCCCCGAGGAGCGCCGCGCCTGGCTGACCGACCACCAGCTCTTCAACCGCCTGGCGCGGCGCGTGCGGCACTCGAAGTTCCGGCGCGGGGGGGAGATCCCGGACCTCTCGCAGCTCTATCCGGGCGACTGGGTCGTGCACATGGACCACGGCGTGGGGCGGTTCGTCGGCGTGCAGCCGCAGCGCCTCTCCTCCGGCGGGAGCGTCGACATGCTCGTCGTGGAGTACGCGGACCGCGCGATGCTGCGGCTGCCGGTGGAGGATCTCTTCAAGCTCGAGAAGGTCGCCCCGTCCGACGCCGAGCCGCCCCGCATGGACTCGCTCGGGGGCAGGGCCTGGAACAAGCTCAAGGAGCGCGCCCGCCGCCGCGCGGCGGAGGTGGCCCGCGACCTCGTGGAGCTCTACGCCGCGCGGCAGTCCAGCCCGGGCTTCGCCTTCCCGCCCGACACGCCGCTCCAGAAGGAGTTCGAGGCCGCGTTCGAGTGGGAGCCGACGCCCGACCAGCTCCGCGCCGCGGCCGACGCCAAGCGCGACATGGAGAGCCCGCGCCCGATGGACCGCCTGGTCTGCGGCGACGTCGGCTTCGGCAAGACCGAGGTGGCGATGCGGGCCGCGTTCAAGGCGGTCGCCGCGCACAAGCAGGTCGCGGTCCTCGTGCCGACCACGCTCCTGGCCGCGCAGCACTTCCAGAGCTTCGTCGAGCGCTTCTCCGGATGGCCCGTGCAGATCGAGCTGATCAACCGCTACCGGACCCCGAAGGAGAAGGCCTCCGTCCTGCGGCGCCTCGCGGAGGGCTCCGTGGACGTCGTCGTGGGGACGCACGCCCTCCTCTCCGAAAAGGTCAAGTTCAGGGACCTCGGGCTGATCGTCGTGGACGAGGAGCAGAAGTTCGGCGTGCGCCAGAAGGAGAAGCTCCGGGCGCTCCGCATGCAGGTGGACACCATGGCGATGAGCGCGACCCCGATCCCGCGCACGCTCCACCTCTCCCTGAGCGGCGTCCGCGACATCTCGCTCGTCCAGACCCCTCCGCGCAACCGGCTCCCCGTGGAGACGCGCGTCGTCCCGTTCGACCCCTCGGCCGTCGTCGGGGAGATCCGGCGCGAGATCGAGCGCGGCGGGCAGGCCTTCTTCGTCACGCCGCGCATCGCCGACCTGGAGCGGCTCGCGGAGATCGTGGAGCTCGGGCTCCCCGAGGCGCGCGTCGCCGTGGCCCACGGCCAGATGGACGAGCGGGCGCTCGAGCAGGTGATGTCGGCCTTCACCGCGGGCGAGTTCGACGTCCTCGTCAGCACCGGCATCGTCGAGTCCGGGATCGACATCCCCTCGGTCAACACCATCGTCGTGAACGACGCCCACCGCTTCGGCGTCTCGCAGCTCTACCAGCTCCGCGGCCGCGTGGGCAGAAGCTCGGTCCAGGCGCACGCGATGCTCCTCGTGCCCGAGAACGCCGCGCTCACGCCCGAGGCCGAGCGGCGCCTCCAGGCGATGGAGCACTTCACCGACCTCGGCTCCGGCTTCCAGCTCGCGATGCGCGACCTCGAGAACCGCGGCGCGGGCAACCTCCTCGGGGTCGAGCAGAGCGGCTTCATCGAGGAGATCGGGCTGGAGACCTACCTCCGGCTGGTGCAGGAGGCCGTGGCCGAGCTCAAGGGCGACGCCTCGCTCGAACCGGCGCGCTCCGCCAAGGTGGAGATCGCCGCCGACGCCTACGTCCCCGAGGAATACGTCTCCGACGGGCTGCAGCGCATCGCGATCTACCAGCGCGTGTCGAGGATCGCGACCCCCGCGCAGGCCGACGACCTCCTGGCCGAGCTCGAGGACCGCTACGGGCCCGTCCCCGCCGAGGCGCGCGCCCTCGTCTCGGTCATGACGATGCGCGTCTGCGGCGGGAGACTGGGATTCGAGGAGGTGGAGATCCGCGGGACGCAGCTCCTCTGCACCTGGGACCGCGCCTCGGAGCCGGGCGCGAAGGAGATCGCGGCGGTCCTGGCCGATTGTCCCCGCCCCGCCAGATTGCTATATCGTAAGCCGATGCAGGCGATGGTCGACCTCTCGTCGGCCACCCCTTCGGAGCGCGTGGCCGAGGCGGCCTCCGTTCTGCGGGAACTCTCCGGGAGCGCGTCTTGAGGAACGGGAAGGAATTTTGCGGAACGGCTGCGGGGCGGATCGCCGCTCTCGCCCTCTGCGCGCTCCTCTCCGGCTGCGGCGAGACGGGCGAGTCCGAGGACGAAATCGCCCGCGTGGGGCGTTCCGTCCTCCTCCTGCGCGACCTGGAGCTCCGGGCCCCCGCGGACCTTCGCGACGCCCGGAGCCGCGAACAGAAGCTCCAGACCGTGAAGAACTGGGTGAACGACGAGACGCTCGCCCAGGAGGCGCGGGCGAAGGGGCTGGACAAGTCCCCGGAATTCCGCCTCCTCGTCTCCGACTTCGAGCGCATGGTGCTCGCCGACGCGATCCGGAGGGAATTCCGAGACTCCGCGCGCTTCGCCCGCCACCTCGACTCCCTCAAGCTCTCGATTCCCATCGCCATACACCCCGAACGCATCCCGGCGGATCGGGCCGAAAACAGGGGAACCCCATGACCTCCAGACGCATCCTCTCCGCCGCGCTCCTCGCCGCCGCCCTCTCCTGGTCCGCGGAGCTCTACGACCGCGTCGAGGCGGTCGTCGGGAGCGAGCCGATCCTCCGCTCCGAGCTGATGGAGGCGGCGGGGCAGTTCCGCTCGCAGCCGGGCTACGGGCAGCTGAACGACCTGGAGCTCCGGAAGAAGGTCCTCTCGGCCATGATCGACGAGAAGGTGCTGCTCGCCCGCGCCGAAATCGACTCCGTGACGATCGACCCCAAGGAGATCGACCAGCGCGTGGACGACCACATCCAGCGCATCGCCCGCCGCCAGCGGATGACGATCGACCAGCTCGCCCAGGCAGTCCGCCGGCAGATGGGGATCGACGTCTCGGTCTTCCGCGAGCGCCTGCGCAAGAGGTTCCGCGAGGAGGCGCTGCTCCAGAAGATGCGCGCGAAGTACATCGGCGAGGTCAAGCTGACCCCCAAGGAGGTCGAGCGCTTCTACGCCGAGAACAGGGCCGACCTCCCGCCCCAGCGCCAGTGCGTCCGGATCTCGCACGTCCAGGTGAAGATCCTCCCGAAGATGGAGGAGCTGGAGAAGGCCCGGAACGGGGCCGTCGCCGCCCTCGCCGAGCTCGACAAGGGCGCCGACTTCGCGCAGCTCGCCGCGAAGCTCTCCGCCGACGCCTCCACCGCCTCCTCGGGCGGCGACCTCGGCTTCGTCCGCCGCGGCGAGCTCGACCCGAAGTTCGAGTACGTCGCCTTCGGGCTCGAGCCCGGCGAATGGAGCCGCGCCCCGCTCTACACGCGCGCCGGCTACCACGTGGTCAAGCTCCTCGACCGCCGCGACAACGAAATCCGCCCGGCCCACATCCTCTTCGGCGTCGTCCCCGGGCCCGAGGACACGCTCGCCTTCCGCAGGGTCGCCGACTCCCTGAAGGCCGCCGCCTCCGACAGCGCGGCCTTCGCGAAGATCGCCTCCGAGCGCTCCGACGACGAGCAGACCAGGGCGAAGGGCGGCGACCTCGGCTGGTTCCAGCGCGCCGACCTCAACATCGACTACGCCCCGATCGTCGAGACGCTGAAGCCCGGCGAGGTCTCGGACCCCGTCCTGATCGACGACTCCTGGCATCTCTTCCGCCTCTCGGCGCAGAGCGAGCTGCGCGAGCTCAACCTCTCCGACGACTGGGCGACGGTCGAGGAATACGCCCTCGACCGGCGGACGCAGGAGAAGATGCGCGCTTTCGTGGAGAAGTGGCGCCGCGAGGTCCCGATCGAGATCCGCGACCCCGAGCTGCGGCGGTAGCATGATCCACTTCCAGCACGTCACAAAGACCTACAAGGGGAGCTGGAAGGCCCTCGACGACGTCACCCTGCAGATCGCGAAGGGCGAGTTCGTCTTCCTGACCGGGCCCTCGGGCGCGGGCAAGAGCACGCTGCTGAAGATGATCTACATGGACGAGCGGCCCGACGCCTTACGCGGCGGGCAGGTGCTCGTCTCGTTCGGGAGCGAGAACGTCTACGACTCCAGGCAGACGCGCGACGCCGAGATCCAGCGCTTCCGGCGCATGCTCGGGATCGTCTTCCAGGACTTCAAGCTCCTGGACGACCGCGACGTCTTCGAGAACATCGCCTTCGCGCTGCGCGTGACCGGGCACCGCAGCTCCGACATCCGCGCCCGCGTCTTCGAACTGATGGCGCTGACGGGGATCTCGCACCGCCGCAACGCCTTCCCGCACACACTCTCCGGGGGCGAACGGCAGCGCGTCGCGATCGCCCGCGCGATGGCCAACGACCCGCTCCTGCTCGTCGCCGACGAACCGACCGGCAACCTCGACCCCGAGAACGCGCGGCGCGTCTTCGACATCCTGCGGAAGATCAACGAGCGGGGGACCACGGTCGTGATGGCGACCCACAACCCCGAGCTCTACGGCAGCAGCCCGTTCCGCCGGCTCATCCTGGACCGCGGGCGCCTGGCGGCGAAGGACTACATCTAGATGCCGCTCCGACTCGTCCGCGCGCTCATGGCCGCCGCCGCCCTGCTCCTCCTCGGCGCGGTCTGGCTGGAGGAGAACCGCCCGGGAAACGCCCTTCCCGCGGGCGTCGAATGGGCCCTGGCGGCGCTGATCGGGGGACTTCTGCTCTACGACCGGCTCCGGGCGAGGCGAAAAAGCGGTTCCTTTGAAAAAAATCAGGAAACAAAGTCCGCTTTTTCGCCCAAAAATGTAAAAGGAAGATAGAGGATAACCTATGCTGACTTTCCGTCCGTTCGTTTGCGCCTGTCTTCTTCTCCCCGCGTTCGTCTTCGCCCAGGCCGACACCGCGTCCAAGCCCGCGGCCCCGGCGCAGGCCGCCTCCTCCCCCTACGTCGTGAACGGCCGCCTCGACCTCGCGAAGCTCACCGCCCCCGACGGCAAGGAGATCGCCGACTACGAGCTCCGCCGCTCGATCGTCAGCGACTCCGCCTTCCACCTGGAGCAGGAGATCGACCAGGTGCGCGAGAAGGTCGCCGAAAGCTACGCCCCGCTCTCGGCCCGGGGCGAGTTCGAGACCGCCGAGGAGTACGAGGCCCGCAAGAAGCAGTGGGAGGCCGGGCTCGAGGCGAAGATCGCCCCCGCGCTCGAGCCGCTGCGCGCCCGCCACGCCCAGCTCGTCGAGGCCGAGCAGACCATCTGGAGGAACCGCGGCGCGCTGGCCGGCAACCTCGAGCTCCGCTCGGTCCCGAAGGGCGCCGAAGTCTGGGCCGGGAACGACTCGCTCGGCATCACCCCGCTCAAGCTGAAGGAGATCCCGCCGGAGCCGGTGGAATACGTCTTCAAGCTCGAAGGCCACCAGCCCTTCCACTACATCGTCGCGGCCGAGCCCGGCCGGTCCATCGACCGCCAGGTCGAGCTGATCGAGAACACGATCTACCCGCAGACCAGCGAGATCAACATCTCCGAGCTGCTGCTGACCAACACCGACGACATCAACGAGTTCGAACGCCGCCTCACCGTGATCTCCGCGCGCCGCGAACGCGCGATCCAGGAGTACGCCGACGTCCGCGACGGGATGCGCCGCGACTTCAAGGCTCCCGACCCCAAGGGCGAGTACGAGACGGCGCGCGAATACAAGAAGCGCGTGCAGGCGCACCAGGACGAGCAGAAGGAGGCGCTGGACGAGCTCGAGCGCAGGCACAGGAAGTACCTGGAGAAGCTCGACAAGGGCGCGAAGATCCTGAAGGACTACATCGTCGCCTCGCAGGCCACGCTGCTGACGCTCGACGTGCCCGCGCACCTGGTGCAGATCGACCGCTACAACCCCGACAAGAAGAGCTTCGGCATCGTCGCCGACTACGACCGCGGGCAGCACCGCTTCCACCTGAGCGGCGGCATCCCCATGCCGATCGACAGCGCGAAGAAGGTCTCGTGGGACCACGAGAACGTCAAGCTGACGGTGCAGTACTACAACCTCGCCTTCGAGCAGGGCGGCTTCACCTGGTATCCCGCCTACGCCGGGGCCAAGGTGACGAACGACGGGAAGACCTATCCGGTCAACGCCGTCTTCCACCTCCCGAACGAGCTGACGCAGGACCCCGGCTACGCGCGCATCGCCGCGAAGCAGGACTCCCTCTCCTCCGGCAAGCTGAAGCCCGAGGGGCTGAACGCCACCGACCTCAAGAGCGCGTTCAACCCGGTCGAGGCGCTCCGTCCGACCAACTGGAAGATCCCGATCGCCGTCGCGCTGCTGGCCGTCGGCGTGGGCGGCGTGGTCTGGGGGCTCGTGGAGAACGCGGCCGTGGACGACGCCGCGGACATCAGCCCCTACGCCCCGCCCTCCAAGTACAAGAAGGCCAAGGACGACGTCGACTCCCACAAGACGATGCGGACCGTCGGCTACGCCGTCGGCGGCGCGGGCCTGCTCGCCGGAACCCTGGTTTTCTGCTTCTAGGAGACGCATGATGAAGAACTTCGCAAGGATCATCGCTCCTCTCGCCCTCTTCGCGCTGGCCGCCGTCGCGACGGTCGCCTGCTCCGACCCCGAGATCGACCACTAC
The DNA here is from genome assembly GCA_017650365.1 of Fibrobacterales bacterium. Lineage (GTDB taxonomy): Bacteria > Fibrobacterota > Fibrobacteria > Fibrobacterales > CADBQJ01 > CADBQJ01. Next base: position 6,705 of record JAGCEZ010000065.1, read on the forward strand.
ACCAACCCCGGCAGCGACGTCTACCTCGACAGGCTGCTCGGGATCGAGGGCGCCGGCGACAACGCCGACTCCGTCCTCTTCGCCATGGCGAAGTCCGTCGGCTGCTACTCGACCGCCAAGACCGACACGATCACGCCCCACGACACCGCGGGCGCGCTCGAATGCATGCGCGAGTGGCTCGAGGCCAACGAGGACTCGCTCCTGGCCGCCAACGCCCCCGCCTCCTCGGAGAAGGGGAGCAGCGCGAAGTCGTCCTCCGCCTCCGGCTCGTCCGACGAAGGGGAGTCCTCCGAGGGCGACGCCAGCTCCTCCTCCGATGAGTTCCCGGGCTACGACTGCGAGAACATCCTCGAATGGGAGCGCGGCGTCCCCGCCACGATGTACGAGGACGGGCTCTGCCACCACGAGGTGGAGGGCGCGGACTTCGTATTCGAATGCCTCGAGGAGACGATGTGCAAGTCGGTGACCCCGGGCACGAACATCTCCGTCTGGCGCGAAAAAGGCCCCTGCCGCTAGCCCTTTCCACCGCGCCCCCTCTTCCGCTTGGCTATCTTTCTCCCGCCAGAAGCAGGAGAAAAGATGGCCGACTGGAAGAATGTCATCGGACTCGAAGTCCACGTTCAGCTCAAGACCAAGACCAAGCTCTTTTGCGCCTGTCCCGTGGAGACCGGCGCCCGCCCGAACAGCCACGTCTGCCCGGTCTGCCTGGGGATGCCCGGCGCTCTCCCGACGGTGAACGCCCAGGCGCTCGAATACGCCATCCGGCTCGGCCTCGCCCTGCACTGCGAAATCGACCCGCGCCCCATGTGGACGCGCAAGAACTACTTCTACCCCGACCTCCCCAAGGGCTACCAGGTCACCCAGACCGGCGGCCTGCCGTACTACGACCACCCCGTCTGCAAGAACGGCTGGCTCGACATCGAGCTGGAGGACGGGACGACCCGCCGCATCGGCATCACCCGAATCCACATGGAGGAGGACGCCGGCAAGCTGATCCACGACATGTCGCCCTCCGAGTCGCACTTCGACGCGAACCGCTGCGGCACGCCGCTCTGCGAAATCGTCAGCGAGCCCGACATCCGCACGGCCAAGGAGGCGGTCGCCTACCTGACCAAGCTCAAGCAGATCGTGGAGTACACGGGCGTGGGCGACGCCGACATGGAGAAGGGCAACCTCCGCTGCGACGCCAACATCTCGATCCGCCCGAGCGAGGACGCCCCCTTCGGCACGCGCGCGGAGATCAAGAACCTGAACAGCTTCACGCATCTGGAAAAGGCCGTCGAGGCCGAGCGCGAGCTGCAGATCGTCACGCTGGAGTCCGGCGGCGTCGTGGAGCAGTGCACCAAGCGCTACGACGTGGCCAACAACCGCACGATCGTCATCCGCACCAAGGAAGACGCCTTCGACTACCGCTACTTCCCCGAACCCGACCTCCCGCGCCTGACCGTGACGCCCGAACTGGTCGAGAAGGTGCGCGCCTCGCTCCCCGAGCTCCCCGAGGACCGGCGGAAGCGCTTCGTGGACGCGCTCGGGCTGACCGCCTACGACGCGCGCGTGCTCTGCGCCGAAAAGCCCGTGGCCGACTGGTTCGAACGAGCCGCCGCGGCCTCGCCCAACCCGAAGCTGGTCGCGAACTGGATGATGACCGAGGTGCTCCGCGAGGCCCGCACGGGCGCGGACGGCGCGACGATCCCCGCGTCGCAGGGGCTTCCGAACCTCAAGTTCTCGCCCGAGCAGCTCGGCGAACTGGTCGCCCTCATCGAGAAGGGGACCATCTCCTCCAAGATCGCCAAGACCGTCTTCGCGGAGATGGTCTCCGCGGGCGAATCGCCCGAGGCGATCGTCAAGGCCAAGGGGCTGGTGCAGGTGAGCGACGTCGGCGCCATCACGGAAGCGGTCCGCAAGGTCGTCGAGGCCAATCCCGCGCCGCTCGAGGCCCTGAAGGCCGGCAACGCCAAGCTCCGCGGCTTCTTCGTGGGCCAGGTGATGAAGGCGATGGCGGGCAAGGGCAACCCCGCGCTGATCAACCAGGCCCTGGACGGCTTCCTGAAATAGCGGAGGGACCATGCGCCGCGCCCGCCGGACCGCGTTCTTCGCAGCGCTCCTCCTCCTGGGGACGGCGCTCCCGGCCTCCGCGCGCGACATCGACTTCTCGCCCCTCGCGGGCGGCGGCGACCCCGACTCCATCTCGCAGGTCGGGGCCTGGGCCGAGGCCGAGCCCGGCGCCAAGGACTCCGTCTCCGAATCCGGCGGCCTGGCCGTCGAGACGAAGAAGGACCCGCCGAAGTACATCCAGCGCGACTTCGACCACAAGGAACAGGTCGTCGTCGGAAGCGCCATGATGGCCTGCCTCGCGCTGATCATGGTGACGATGAACAACTACAACCCCAAGTAGGATGGAGAAGCCCTCGCGCGTCCTCCGGTTCGACGTGCTGGACTCCACGCAGGAGTGGGCCCGCGCGCACCTGGACGGGCTGCCCGGGTTCGCGCTCGTCGCGGCCGCGCGCCAGACCGCGGGACACGGCCGCCGGGGCCGGGCCTGGCTCTCCGGCGAAGGCGGCCTGAGCTTCACGCTGGTCTTCGTCCCGCGGGCTCCCGCCGCCGCCCGCCCGCAGTACGCGCAGGTGGCGGCGATCGCGATGGCGCGCGCCCTCCGCGCCCGCCGCGGGGTCCCCGTCTCCCTGAAATGGCCCAACGACCTCCTGGCGGCGGGCGCGAAGCTCTCCGGAATCCTGCTGGACTCCGCCGGCGCCGGTCCGGGGACGCGGATGCTGCTCGGCGTGGGAATGAACGTCCTCTCGGCGCCGGCGGTCGCCGACCGCCCGGTCTGCGCCCTGGCCGACTTCCTGGAGAACCCCCCGTCGCCCGACGAGGTCCTGGAGGAGATGGTCGACGCGATCGCGGAGGGGTTCGACCGCTTCGAACGCGAGGGCATGGCCCCGTTCGCGGCCGATTTCCGGACCTTCGACGCGCTCGTGGGGACCCGCCGCCGCCTGCTGACGGGGCGCGAGGAGCTGGAGGGCGTGGTGCTGGGCGTGACCGACGACGGCGCGCTGCGGTTCCTGCCCGACGGGGGAGCGGAGCGCGTCGTCTGGAGCGGGGAGATCCTGATCTAGGTCAGGGCTTTGCGGCGAGCTTCCGGTCGCGCCGGAGCTCCAGGAAGGCCCAGAGGAGCGCGCCCGCCATCATCGCGAAGCAGAGCGCCTGGCCGCGGCTCAGGTTCATCCAGCCCAGGCCGATGTGCGCGTCGGGCTCGCGGAAGAACTCGATGAAGAAGCGCACGACGCCGTAGCCGAAGACGTAGAGCGGTCCCATCAGGACGTGCGACTTCGGCCAGAGCCTGCGCAGCAGCGTCAGGACGCCGAAGAGCAGCAGCCCTTCGCCGAAGGCCTCGTAGAGCTGCGAGGGGTGGCGGAGCTCCTGCACCGGGTCGTTCGGGAAGTACATGCCGACCGCGCTCCTGGTCGGGCGCCCGTAGAGCTCGCCGTTCATGAAGTTCCCGAGGCGGCCCCAGGTGTAGCCGAGCGGAATCGAGTAGCAGAGGAGGTTGTAGTACTTCCTCCAGTCGATGTGCTTCTTGCGGGCGATTCCGATGGTGCAGACCAGCGCCCCGATCACGCCGCCGTGGAAGCTCATGCCCGCGATGCCCGCGAAGTGGCCGTGGGAGGTCGGGAAGACGATCTGCAGCGGGTGCGAAAGGTAGAAGGCGGGATTGTAGAAGAGGACGTAGCCCAGCCGCGCGCCGACCAGCACGCCGACGATCGCCCAGGTGAACATCAGCTCGAAGTGCTCTTCGGGGAAGTCGATCTTCTCGACGCGCATCGTCCGCTTCATCCAGAGCCAGACGGTCCAGAAGGCGAGCAGGTAGCCCACCCCGTACCAGCGCACGGCGAAGCCCGCCCCCGAGTCGGAACTGCCGAATTCGAACAGCTTGTCGCCGAAGAGCGTGAAGAACGCCGGGTCGAGATGCTGCGGGATCAGGCTCCACCAGGAGAGCGTCGAGGGGTCGATGGACATGAGGTAGAAAGTAGCTAGATTTGGCCGCCCAGAGGACCTATGAGAGACGAAATCGCCAAACGCCGCACCTTCGCCATCGTCAGCCACCCCGACGCCGGCAAAACAACGATGACCGAGAAGATGCTCTGGTACGGCGGCGCCATCCGCGAGGCGGGCCACGTGCGGGCCAAGCGCAACCGCAGGCACACCACCTCCGACTGGATGAAGATCGAGCAGCAGCGCGGCATCTCGGTCTCCAGCTCCGTCCTCAACTTCCCCTACGCGGGGTGCTGGTTCAACCTCGTCGACACCCCCGGCCACGAGGACTTCTGCGAAGACACCTACCGCGCGCTGACCGCCGTGGACTCGGCGCTCGTCCTCATCGACTCGGTCAACGGCGTCGAAAAGCAGACCATCAAGCTGATGGAGGTCTGCCGGATGCGCAGCACCCCCGTCATCGCGTTCATCAACAAGATGGACCTCGACGGGCGCGACGTGCTCGACCTCCTCGACGAGATCGAGCAGATCCTGAAGATCCGCACGGTCCCCTTCACGCTCCCCATCGGCTACGGCAAGTCGTTCGCGGGCGTCTTCGGCATCCGCTCGAACACGCTGCACGCCCTCGGCGAAGAGGGCGAGGAGGAGATCAAGCTCTCCGGGATCGACGACCCCGAGCTGGACCGCCGTTTCCGCGAATCGGACCTCGCGCAGCTCCGCGAGCGCCACGCCTTCGTGACCGGCGCGATGGACGCCTTCGACAAGGAGGCCTTCCTCGCCGGGAAGCAGTGCCCGGTCTTCTTCGGGAGCGCCATCCGCAACTTCGGCGTGAAGCAGCTGCTGGAGGCCTTCGCCGAGCTGGCCCCCGCCCCGCTGCCGCGCGAATCGGACCTCCGCGCCGTGGACCCCTTCGAGGAGACCTTCAGCGGCTTCGTCTTCAAGATCCAGGCGAACATGGACCCGAACCACCGCGACCGCACCGCCTTCATCCGCGTCTGCTCCGGCATGTTCGAACGCGGCGCCAAGGTCTTCCACTGCCGCACCGGCAAGCAGATCCGCCTCGCCGCCCCCACCGCCTTCATGGCGCAGAACAAGGAAGTGATCGACCGCGCCTACGCCGGCGACATCGTCGGGATCAACGACCCGGGGATCTTCAACATCGGCGACACGCTCACGGCGGGGGAGAAGTTCCGCTACCGCGGCATCCCCGACTTCACGCCCGAGCACTTCTCGCGCGTGGTGCTGATGAACCCGCTCAAGAGCAAGCAGCTCGTCAAGGGGATGGAACAGCTCTCCGAAGAGGGCGCCACGCAGCTCTTCGTGCCGGTCACGGGCTCGCAGTGCGTGCTCGGCGTCGTGGGCGAGCTGCAGTTCGAGGTGCTCCAGTGGCGGCTCCAGACCGAATACGGCGCGGAGACGCGGTTCGAGCCGCTCTCCGTCTTCGGCGCCCGCTGGGTCGACGGCGAGCCCGAGGAGCGCGACCGCTTCCAGAAGAGCTGCGTGAACGACTGCTACCGCGACAAGAAGGACCGCCTGGTCTGCCTCTTCCCGAACGAATACCGCTACAACCTCGCGGTCAAGGAGTTCCCCGAACTCCGCTTCCTGGACAAGTCCCCGGAGGAGTAGTCGTTAGTGGTCAGGTGTTAGTCGTTAGCGGCCCGGGCATGATGTCCCGGGCCTTTCTCTTTCCACGTCTTGCGCCGAAGGCGCGACTATCCGCACTAACCCCTAACGACTAGTCCCTAATCACTGAATTTGCCGCCCTGGCACCTGGCGACTGTCGTTAGTGTTTCCTGGAGCCATGAACATTGTCGTGGCTCTCGTCGCCGGGATCGTCGTTCCCGTGAATCATGTAAGTGCATTCCTCGAAGTTGTTCGTGGTGGGCTTCGGTACGACGCCGTACTTGTTGAGCATGCCGCGGATGTTTTCGGCGTTGATGGCGAACGCGACGTTGTCGCTGTCGATAAGGAACGCGGTGGCGATCCCGATGACCTTCCCGTTCTGGACGACGGGACCGCCGGAATTGCCCGGCTGGACGGCGGCGTCGATCTGGAACATGCGCTCGTCCCCCATGAACCCGCGCTTTCCGGAAACGATGCCCCTGGTCACCTTGATGTCGATTCCCTGGTACCTGGTGTTGGGATACCCCCAGACATGGACGGTTTCGCCGAGAACGGGGGGCGTTCCGGAAATGGCGCACGAGCGCAGGCCGCCGTCGCGGACCTTGATGATGGCGAGGTCCAGCGCGCCGTCGTTCGTGCCGGAGATGATATCGAACCCGAGAGGGGTATTGACGCGCTCGCCGTCCCGCCAGAGCCTGAAATCGGCGACGCCGTCGATGACGTGCGAGTTGGTGACGAGGATGGAGTCGGAGATCGCGACGGCCGATCCGCTATGCCAGCTCGGCGCGTCGTCGGTGTCGGTGACGTAGTCGATCTTCCCGGAGAAGTACGAAGCGGACTTCTTGATGCGGATGACGTTGGCGTAGGTTTCCGCGAGAACGAGCTTGGTCTCGACCGGAGCGTTTCCGGTCGAGTCGAAATACACGAAGTTGATGACGGAGATGGCGTCGCCGTTGCTGTTGGTGTCCATTCTCCACGAGGTCATCTTGGACTTCCACGTCGCGGCGCCTTCTACGAAGAGGAAGCTGGAATCAACAGGGGTGTAGTGCATCATGGCGACGAAGTCGTATCCGACTTCGTTCGTGACGGGCCTCTTCCCGGAGCACTTCGTGAGATAGCTGTTGCTTCCCCTGTTGTACTTGCACAGGCTGAACGCATTGTACTTGAACCGGATGTCGTAGTCTTTCGCGGACGCGGTCGCGAAGACGCCGAGCATGGCGACGAGCCCCGCGATGGCGAAAAGCCGTTTGCGTTCCATCCTCGTCCTCCTCCGACCGGCGGCCGGCGCCTAGTCCCTGATTCTTTCCAGCACCACGAAACTCATCGCCGCCTCGTGGCGTTCGTCCGCGGGGTGTTCTTCGCGGCGGGTTTCGCGCCACCGCGAGCGGTCGAAGTCCGGGAAGCGGACGGGACTGCCGAAGTTCTTGTGGACCTCGGTCAGAAAGAGCACGGAGACCAGCGGCAGCGCCTGGCGGTAGATCTCGCCGCCGCCGATGACGAAGGGGGAGAGGTCGCCGGAGGCGCGGGCGATTCCGACCGCCTCGTCCAGCGACCGGGCGACCGTCGCGCCTTCCGCGCTCCAGGCCGGGTCGCGCGTCAGGACGATGTTGAGGCGCCCGGGAAGCGGTCTGCCCATCGCCTCGAAGTTCTTGCGGCCGGAGATCACGGCGTGGCCGAGCGTCCGGGCCTTGAACCACTTGAAGTCGTCGGGCAGGTGCCAGAGCATCCTCTTCCCGTCGCCGATCGAGCCGTCGTCGGCCACGGCGGCGATGGCGCAAAGGCGGAATTCGGGTCCTGCGGGTTCCTGCGCGGACATCGGGCTAGACGGCCACGGGGGCCTTGATGTGCGGATGGGCCGTGTAGTTCAGCAGCTCGAAGCTCTCGTACCTGAAGTCCTCGAGGTTGCGCACCGTCGGGTCGAGCCGCATCTGCGGCAGCGCGTAGGGGGTGCGCTTCAGCTGCTCGCGTGCCTGCTCCAGATGGTTCAGGTAGAGGTGCGCGTCGCCCAGCGTGTGGACGAAGTCGCCCGGCTCCAGCCCCGTCACCTGCGCGATCATCATCGTCAGCAGCGCGTAGGAGGCGATGTTGAAGGGGACGCCGAGGAAGACGTCGGCGCTCCGCTGGTAGAGCTGGCAGGAGAGCTGGCCGCCCGCCACGTAGAACTGGAAGAGGCAGTGGCAGGGGGGAAGGGCCATCTTGTCCACGTCGGCCACGTTCCAGGCCGAGACGATCAGGCGCCGGGAATCCGGGTTTTCGCGGATCTGGCGCACCACGTTCGCGATCTGGTCGATCTTGCGTCCGTCCGGCGCGGGCCAGGAGCGCCACTGGTGCCCGTAGACCGGCCCCAGGTCGCCGTTCTCGTCGGCCCACTCGTCCCAGATCGAGACCCCGTTCTCCTTCAGGTAGGCGATGTTCGTGTCGCCGCGGAGGAACCAGAGCAGCTCGTGCACGATCGACTTCAGGTGCAGCTTCTTCGTCGTGAGAAGGGGGAAGCCGACCTTCAGGCTGAAGCGCATCTGGTGGCCGAAAATGCTTTTCGTCCCGGTCCCGGTGCGGTCGTTCTTCTCCACGCCTTCGTTCAGGACTTTTTCCAGAAGGTTCAGGTACTGATACATCGGAATGCCCCCTTTTCGGGAAAATATAGAGCCGGGAACGGCCTTCCGGCGCCATTTTCGAACGGAAATCGCCGTTTCCGGCTATCTTTGGCCCGGACAAGGAGACGCCCGATGGACAAACTCGACGAACTTTTCGCCCAGCAGGAACAGCTCAACGACCTGGTCTTCCGCAAGCAGAACCTGCGCAAGCTCGACGGCACCCCCCTCACCACGCGCGACCTGGTGGAAATGGGCCGCTCCGACGACCCCAAGGGCCCCAACACCGACACCAACCGCTGGCTCGGCAACTACCTGAAGGCCCTCCAGGACGAGTGCCGCGAACTGGGCGACGAGCTGCTCTGGAAGTGGTGGAGCAAGGACTCGCTCGACATGCAGAACATCCGGGTGGAGATCATCGACCAGCTCCATTTCTGGATGAGCCTGGCCCTCTGCGCCGGCATGGACGCCCAGAAGGTCTTCGACGTCTACGTCCAGAAGAACAAGGTCAACGTCCGCCGCCAGGAGACCGGCTACAGCAAGGCCACCAAGACCGAGGACGACAACCGCTCCATCGTCTAGCCCGCGCGGGCCCGATTTGCTAAATTGAACCCGCTTTACACGTCCACCCTCCAATTGGAGACAACCATGAACTACTTCAACACCCTCCCCCTGCGGCTGAAGCTCGACGAAATCGGCCACTGCCGCTTCATGGAATCGTCCGAATTCAGCGACGGCGTCAACGCCCTCAAGGGCAAGAAGATCGTCATCGTCGGCTGCGGCGCCCAGGGGCTGAACCAGGGTCTGAACCTCCGCGACTCCGGCCTGGACGTCTCCTACGCCCTCCGCAAGGAGGCCATCGAGCAGAAGCGCGCCTCCTGGAAGAACGCGACCGACAACGGCTTCAAGGTCGGCGTCTACGAAGAGCTGATCCCCTCCGCGGACCTCGTCGTCAACCTCACCCCCGACAAGCAGCACTCCAAGGTGGTCTCCGCCGTCATGCCCCTGATGAAGAAGGGCGCCGGCCTGCTCTACTCCCACGGCTTCAACATCGTGGAAGAAGGGATGCAGATCCGCGAAGACATCACCGTGATCATGGCCGCCCCCAAGGGCCCCGGCACCGAAGTGCGCAACGAATACATGCGCGGCTTCGGCGTCCCCACCCTGATCGCCGTCCACCGCCGCAACGACCCCGAAGGCAAGGGCTGGGCCTGGGCGAAGGCCTACGCCTGCGGCCTCGGCGGCCACCGCGCCGGCGTGCTCGAATCCTCCTTCGTCGCCGAAGTGAAGAGCGACCTGATGGGCGAGCAGACCATCCTCTGCGGCATGCTGCAGACCGGCTCCATCCTCTGCTTCGACAAGATGGTGGAGAAGGGCATCGACCCCGCCTGGGCGGCCCGCTTCGTGCAGGACGGCTGGGAAGTGATCTCCGAAGCCCTCAAGCACGGCGGCATCACCAACATGATGGACCGCCTCTCCAACCCCGCCAAGATCAAGGCGTTCCAGCTCGGCGAAGAGATGAAGAAGATCCTCCGCCCGCTGTACGAAAAGCACCAGGACGACATCATCTCGGGCGAATTCTCCTCCACGATGATGGAAGACTGGGCCGCCGGCGACAAGAAGCTGCTCGCCTGGCGCGAAGCCACAGGCAACACCGCCTTCGAAAAGACCGCCTCCGCCGACGTCGACATCGACGAGCAGGAATTCTTCGACCGCGGCGTGCTGATGGTCGCCATGATCAAGTGCGGCGTGGAAATGGCGTTCGAAACCATGTGCGCCGCCGGCATCATGCCCGAAAGCGCCTACTACGAATCGCTCCACGAAGTGCCCCTCATCGCCAACCTCATCGCGCGCAAGAAGCTCTACGAGATGAACAAGGTGATCAGCGACACCGCCGAATACGGCTGCTACCTCTTCGCCAACGCCGCCGTGCCCATGCTCGAAGGCTTCATGAAGGGGATCGACACCGACGTGATCGGCAAGGTCTACAACGAAGGCAAGTCGAACTCGGTCGACAACGCCGAGCTGATCGAAGTGAACGCCGCCATCCGCAACCACGACGTCGAAATCGTGGGCGAAGAGCTGCGCGAATCGATGACCAGCATGAAGAAGATCGCCCACTAACCAGCCGCCAGGGACTGGTCGAAAGCAAGGCGCCGAAGGCGCCGGAAAAAGAAAGGCCTCCCTCCGGGGAGGCCTTTTTCCGTTCAGCGGCGCGGACTACCACGGCTTCACGGCGCTGCCGGCAGGCTACTTCGACGGCCCGGAACTGGTGAAGAAGGGCGCCGGAACGGCGTTCTGGTCCGCCACGGAGTCCTCGGGGAACGCCGACAAGGCCTACGGCCTGCGCATGAGCGCCGCGGACGACAAGACGCCCGTGGCGGCCTTCGACAAGTTCTCGAAGCTCTCCGTCCGCTGCGTCCAGGACTGACGGCCGTCTTCGGGAACGGGAAAAGCTAAATTTCGCCCCGTCCAACCTTCCACGGGGTTTCAAATGAGCAAGAACTACAAGATCGCTGTTCTTCCGGGCGACGGCATCGGCCCGGAAGTGATGAAAGAGGCCGTCCGCGTCCTCGACGCGGTGGCCGACCGCTTCGGCTTCTCCTGCGAGAAGGAGTGGGCCGACGTGGGCGGCGCCGCCTACGACAACTTCGGCACGCCCCTGCCCGAAAGCACGCTCAAGCTGGGCGAAGCCTCCGACTGCATCCTCTTCGGCTCCGTCGGCGGCCCCAAGTGGGAAAAGCTCCCGCCGAACCTCCAGCCCGAACGCGGCGCCCTCCTCCCGCTGCGCAAGCACTTCAAGCTCTTCTGCAACCTCCGTCCGGCCCGTGTCTACAAGGAACTGGCCTCGGCCTGCCCCCTGCGCGCGGACATCGTCGGCGACGGCTTCAGCATCCTGACCGTGCGCGAGCTGACGGGCGACGTCTACTTCGGCCAGCCCAAGGGCCGCGAAGGCTCCGGCAAGGACGAAATCGGCTTCGACACCATGAAGTACAGCCGCGGGGAAGTGGAGCGGATCGCCCGCTTCGCCTTCGACGCCGCCATGCTCCGCCGCAAGAAGGTCGCGAGCATCGACAAGGCCAACGTGCTGACCACCAGCGTCCTCTGGCGCGAAGTGGTGAAGGAAGTCGTGAAGGAGTACCCCGAAATCGAGCTCGAGCACCTCTACGTGGACAACGCCGCGATGCAGCTGCTCAAGCGCCCGCGCGAATTCGACGTGCTGCTCTGTCCGAACCTCTTCGGCGACATCCTGACCGACGAATGCGCCATGCTGACCGGCTCCATGGGCCTGCTCCCCTCCGCCTCGATCGCCGAGGGCTCCTTCGGCCTCTACGAACCGGCGGGCGGCTCCGCCCCCGACATCGCCGGCAAGGGGATCGCGAACCCCCTGGCCCAGGTGCTCTCGACCGCCCTGATGCTCCGCTACACCTTCAAGGAAGAGGAAGCGGCCAGGGCCATCGAAGCGGCCTGCGAAAAGGTGATCGCCCAGGGCTACCGCACCGGCGACATCTGGCAGGAGGGCACGAAGAAGGTGGGCACCGCCGAGATGGGCGACGCCATCATCGCCGCGCTCTGACCCCGACTCGAAAAACGCAAAAAAGAGGCTCCGCGAGGGGCCTCTTTTCGCGTTTCCGGCCGCTGCGGGGCAGGGGAGCCGCGCGATGCGCAAAAGGCGAAAAGGATTGAAAAAACGCGAATTTTGTCGTTTTTCGCTCTTGCGGTGGTATGTATCCCTTTCTATACTTCCAAATGAAATTCCACGCGTGCGGAGTTCACAACCCCTCCGCATCGGGGTCACTCAGGAGATGAAACCTATGCGTATCGCCAAAACCCTCGCCGCCTTCGCCGGCATGGCCTTGTTCTTCGCCTGCTCCGACGACACCACCACCGTCAAGGTGGACGCCACGGACGAATCCAAGACGCTCGCCGACGTCGCGTTCAACACGCTCGCGGCCTACGACAACGAGCTCCTCGACTCGGTCGTGGTGGTCGAACTCGACTCCAAGGCCAAGCAGGTCTCCAAGAACGGCCGCGTGCTCTTCGAAGGGCTCACCCCCGGCGAACATCTCTTCCGCGTCTCCAAGAACGGCTACGCCGACCTGATCGTGACGGTCTCGATGGACCACGACGCCTCCTCGCCCGACATGCCGATCCTCCGCGACGAAGTGCGGACGGTCCACATGTACCGCGCCGGCCTGACGGTCAAGGGCCAGGTCCGCCGCGAAATGGCGGACGAAACGCACGCCGCGGCCGAAAACGCCAACGTGCTCCTGATCCCCGACGCGCCTCTGGAAGGCGAATGGGCGACGACCTCCTACGCCGCCGTCACCGACAAGAAAGGGTTGTACGAATTCACCGACATTCCCGAAATCGCGGAATACACCGTGACGGTCGAAGTCCACACCGACGCCCAGGGCCGCACCTGGTACCCCGCCGACGTGATCAACGCCGAACACGCCCCCTCCGACCTGGTCGACACGCTGACCGCGGTCATCCTCACCCACGACAAGCCCAAGTACGTCATCGACCGCACCAACTACGCCACGCTCGGCGAAAAGGAAGCCTTCAAGGTGACCTTCTCCAACCCGGTCGACACCGTCTTCACCGTCAAGAACCCCCCGGTCGTCGCCAACCTGACGCAGGACGACACCGTCGCCGTCACCTGGAAGTGGTCCGCCGACGGCCACGTCCTCTCCGTCTCGCCCCTCTCGGGCCAGTGGCACCTCACCGACGAATACATGCTGCACGTCAACGGCTACGTCGACGCCTACGGCCAGGACCTGACCGACTCGACCAAGTTCTGGGTCCCCTCCGCCGGCAAGCTGAGCAAGGTCTCCTCCTTCGCGCTCGACAGCGCCTTCTCCTCCACCGTGCTCTTCGACAACGACCACCGCGAAGACGAGGACGACTGCCTCAGCGACACCGTCCAGGTCTTCTTCTTCTCCTGGAAGACCCAGAAGACGGCCGAAAAGTTCCGCCTCTACGTGCAGAAGGCCGACCGCAACGACTACACGCTGCTCGACGAAATCGACGTCGCCTCCGCGGACGACGACGGCAACCACAGCTACGTCTTCGACGCCGTGTTTTCCGGCATCGACGTCTTCTCCGACAAGGACGGCAACGTGAAGTTCGCGGTCGTGCCCTGCCAGGACCTCGAATGCCTGGCGATCTCCAAGGAAGCGGTGATCAGCCGCAACGTCTGCGACTAGCCGAAGGAGGAACGACAAGATGAACGCCAAATTCCTCGCATTCGGATGCGCCGCCGCCCTCGTGGCGGGCTGCGCGGACGACACGACCAGCATCGACTCCCGCGAAGAGTCCAAGACCTCCGCCTCCGTGGCAATCCACGTGGCCGAGATCTTCGACGGCTCCAAGCTCGACTCCGTCTCCGTCCTCGACATGGGGACCAACGAGAAGAAGACGACCAAGGACGGCCGCGCGGACTTCCGCGAAATCTCCAACGGCGACCACGCCTTCCTTTTCTCCCGCGAAGGCTACGCCACGCTTCTCCTCGACTACGCCGTGAACCTCGACGGCGCCGCGGCCGCGCTCCCGATCGAACGCGACGAGGCTCCCGTCGTGAAGATGCACCGCATGGGCGCCCAGGCCACCGGCCTGGTCAAGTTCCAGCTGGCCGACGGCTCTCTGGTCCCCGCCGCGAATCAGACCGTGACGCTGTCGGCCGCTCCGGCCGCCGGCGAGTTCGTTCCCAACATCTACAGCGCCGAAACCGACAGCACCGGCCGCTATCTCTTCGACGACCTCCCCGAACTCAGCACCTGGGGCGCCACCGTGATCAACCCGGTGACCGAAGACGCGCTGGTCTGGCGCGCGAACGCCGTCGTCGGCGGCAACATCGTGCAGGGGCAGCTCCAGACCCTCAAGCAGATCGTCCTCGCCCCCGACACCGGCCGCGCCGCGGTCGACAGCGTGACCTGGCATCTGGGCCTGAAGGATCCCTTCGTCGTCTGGTTCTCCGATCCGGTCGACCTCTCCCGCGCCAAGTACGACGCGAACTCGGTCAAGCTCTACAACAGCTCCGAAGGCGGCGCCCTGATCGGGATTTCGCTCTCCTGGAGCAAGGACGCGCGCAAGCTGACCGTCTCGCCCGCCTCCGGCAGCTGGGAATACAGCGACACCTACGATTTCGAGTTCAACCTGACCTCCGTCCAGGGCAGGAAGTTCCCCGCCAACGTCTCCTACGAGGTCAAGAACGTCTCCAGCCTCGCCAAGATCACCGGCCTGAAGATCGTCTCCGCGCTCAGCGAAAACGACAACCCCTCCTGGAACGGCGACGAAGACGATCCCTGCGTCGAGGACACCACGAGCACCATCGCGCTGGAATACGTCCCCGGCAAGGGCACGATCGCCGAGGCGTTGGTCTACGTGCAGAAGGACAACGGACTGTTCAAGTACTCCACGAGCGCCTACGACGGCGACACCTCGGTCGCCGTCACGGTCGACCTGCAGGACATGCCCGTCAAGCCCGCCTCGATTTCCGTCTACCTGCAGCCGTGCACCGACGCGGCCTGCCTGCCGTTCGACAAGAAGAACATCTACACCATTCCGGTCTGCGAATAGCTGGAGGCGAGAACCATGAAAAAACTGCTTTCGCTGCTCATCCTCTCGGTTCTTCCCTTCGCCATCGGCTGCTCCGACGACGTCTCCACGACCGGCGCCGAAGAGACCGACGCCAAGGCCCGCGTGACCTTGGTCGTCCGGGGCGTCGACAACTCCCTGCTCGACTCCGTCAAGGTGGTCGAACTGGCCTCCAAGGCCAGGAAGACCACCAAAAACGGCCGCGCGATGTTCGACGACCTCTCGGTCGGCCAGCACCGCTTCACGCTTTCCCGCGACGGTTATGCCACGCTGATCGTCGACGTGGACGTCGCCGTGGACGCGGCGACCGCCTCGATGGACGAAACGGCGATTGTCCGCGACCAGGACCACATCGCCGTGCACATGAGCCGCGCGACGGCCTCCGCCCGCGGCCGCGTGCTGCGCGACGGCGCCTCCGTCGGCGAAGTCTCCACGCTGGTCCCCGTCAAGGGCGCGACCGTGCACCTCTACGCCGAGCCCGTTATGAGCGGACGTCCCGGTCTCGACCAGTTCGGCCACCCCTTCTACCACTACGAAACGACGACCGACTCCGACGGCGTCTACCTCTTCGAAGGCCTGCCCGAGGTCGCGTCCTATTCCGCCAAGGCCGAACACCGGATCGACCTCGAACACGTCTGGCGCGCGTCCGCCGTGAAAAACGCCAGCGTCCTGCTGGACGACGGCGTCGAGGTCTTCGAGGACATGGTTCTCGCGCTCGACCTCAAGGCCTCCGACGACTCGCTGATTCTGGTCTCCGACAACGTCTCCGGTCGCTACCTCGCCCCGTCCGATTCCGTCGTCCTGGTCTTCAACCGAAAGATCAACAAGGACGACCAGTGGGTCTCCACCTTCTCCGTCTATACGATGGACGGCGGCATGCGCGAGATCGCGACGACCGCCGCGGTCGACGGCAACAGGATCGTGGTCAAGCCCGCGCTGGGGACCTCCTGGCGGAACAACAGCTGCTACGCCCTCGTGCCCGCCGACATCGAGGACCAGGTCGGCCTCAAGTACGTTCTGTCGCTGCCGCAGCTGCCCTCCTTCTGCGTGCTGAAGGAGTCCGCCGTCGCCGGGTTCGAGTTCGACTCCGCCTTCACGGCGACTCTCGAAGACGCCTACAACGACAACGACTGCCTGAAGAAGAACGCGGCTTTCGCGCGCTTCAACTGGACTCCCTCCGCGAATCCGGGCGAGCCCGTGGTCGGCGTCTACGAACTCTACGTCTCGAAGAACGAAGGCAAGGACTTCGTCCTGGACCAGACGATCAACATGGCCGAAGGCGACACGCTGGTCACGGCGACCGTCGATCTCGACCCCGCGACGCTCGACGTCGACAAGGTCGCTTTCCAGGTCCGCACCTGCATGAAGTTCTCCGGAACGTTCTTCGGCGCCCTGGGCCTGGTGTCCGCCGACCCCTGCGGCGCGTTCCTCAAGAAGGCCGTCGAACTGGACGTCTGCGACGACTAAGGAGTGACGGACATGCGCTCTAAACTCTTTCTCTTCGCCGCGGCGCTGGGGGGCCTGCTTCTGGCGGGCTGCTCCGACGAGCTGACGGTAAAGGGCAACGACGAGTCGAAAGAGACGGGAACGGTCGCGTTCGAAGTCCGCTCCGTCTTCGGCGGCGAATGGCTGGACTCCGTCGTCGTCCGCGACCTCCTTTCCGGCAAGAAGATCTCCACGAAGGAGGGCCGCGCGGTCTTCTCGGGCCTGCCCGTGGGCGAACGCCGGTTCACGTTCGAAAAGGAGGGCTACGCCACGCTGATGTTCCGCACGGAGGTGGCCCTCGACACCCTCTCGCCCGACCTCCCCGTCGCGCGCGACCAGGACGTCGTCGTCGAGCTGCCCAGGCTCGGCGCGAAGGTCGTCGGCCGCGTCTATGCGCAGGAAGCGGAGCAATACGACAAGGAGGCGGTCCTCGGACCGGCGAAGAACGCCTCGGTGCATCTCCGCGTCTGGACGACGACGGGATGGCTGATGCCCTACGAATACGAAGCCAGGACCGATTCCGCCGGCTGGTACGAGTTCGACGACCTGCCCGAATTCGGCGACAGCACCGAGATCTACATCTCCACCGCGGACAATCCGGTCTACGACGGCAAGCGGCGATATCCGGCCTCTCTCTCGGAATACCCGAACATCCTCCCGGGCGAGACCTATCGCGTGGCGGACCTCTACGCCTACCGGGAAACCGCCACTCGCGTCGCGCCGATCTCCACGAACTTCGCCGACGGCGTCGTGCGCGCCGACATGCCGTTCGAGATCCTCTTCTCCGAACCGGTCGACACCGCCGCGCACTGGCTCAACCGGTTCGAAGTCTATGACTCCTACTTGAGCAACAGAATCGCCGTCGCGGTTTCCTGGAGCGACGGCGGACGGAAGCTCTCCATCCGTTCCGCGACCGGAAAATGGACGGAAGGGAAGACTTACGAACTCGAACTCCGGGCGTACACGGCCGAAGGCGTCGAGATGGAGTTCAATGCCGATGTCTACGTGGCCTACAGCGCGGAAATCGCCGCCGCGAAGGGGCTGGAAATGCTGAGCGCGGTCGACGCCATGGCCGCCGATTCGTGGGACGACGCCGCGAAGTGCCTGAAGCCCTCCACGAGCACGATCTACCTCGCCTGGAACAAGCCGAAGAACGCCGAGACGATCTTCCATCCCGCCTACCGCGTGGACGGCCTGGAGGACTTCGTCCTCTTCGACGAAATCCGGGGCGACACGGCGGTCGCGGTCGACGCCACGGCCTTGCCGAACCTGGCGGCGCGCAAGTCCGTCACGTTCGCCGTCCAGGCGTGCACCGAGCTCGAATGCGTTCCCGCCTCGGCGGGCAAGTCGCTCAAGCTCAATATCTGCGAACCCTAGGGAGGAACGAAATGCGCAAGAAACTGCTCCTTCCGCTTCTCGCCGCCTTCGCCGGGCTGACCGTCTCCTGCTCCGACGAAACCGCGGCCTCCTGGTCCGAGGAATCCAAGACCAAGGGCCACGTCGTCTTCGACATCCGCTCGCTGCACGACGGCTCCCTCCTCGACTCCGTCGTCGTCGTCGAACGGGCCTCCGGAACCAGGCGCGTCTCCAAGAACGGCCGCGTCCTCTTCGAGGAACTCGATCCCGGCGAGCTGGCGTTCGTCTTCGAGCGCGAAGGCTACGCGTCGCAATGGCGGGTCTTCTCCGTCGACCTCGACGCCGTTCCGACCGACCCCATGATCGTCCGCGACGACGCCAAGACCGTGCGGCTGCACCGCACGGGCGCGCAGTTCGCGGGGCTGGTCAAGCGCCAGCGGTACGACGGAACGCTCGTCCCCGAGGCCGGCGTCCGCGTGATGCTGCACGCCGAGGCCGAACAGGGCGGCTTCCTTCCCGAAGTCTACGAGACGACGACCGACTCCGCCGGCGCCTATCTCTTCGACGACCTGCCCGAGCTGGCCAAGGTGGTCGAACTGCGCACCGACTTCGTCGTCGACGGCGAACTGCTCTGGGGCATGGATCCCGTCGAGGACAGCACCATCCTCCTCGACTACCTGGGCGAGAAGATCGTCCGGGCCGAGCCGCTGGTGCTCGAACCGCGCGACGCCGACGTCCTCCATCCGCTCTCGGCGAACTGGGACGGCCTTGTCGCCAAGGACACGCTGAAGATCCGCTTCTCGCATCCCGTGAAGACGGCCGCGCCAGACCTGGACGCCGGCTCCGTCGCCGTGTACAACATGACGGACGGCTGGACCGAGGTCGCGGTCGTCCTCTCCTGGAGCAAGGACCGCAAGACGCTGAACGTCGTCCCCGCCTCCGGCGGCTGGAACGTCGAAAAGCGGAACGACTACACAATCCATCTCGCCTTGACCGCCGACAACGGCAGCTCCTACGACGACTGGCTCGCCTTCCACACGACCTACAACACCGCCGCGCTCTCCGCGCTGAAGGGGCTGAAGGTCGCCGAGGCGTTCAGCGAAAACGGAGTCTCGTCGCTCGGCTCCAAGTGCATCGCCGACACGACCGCCGAGGTAAAGCTGACCTGGACCGCGCAGCCCAAGGTGGAATACTACCGCGCGGCGTTCCGCCTCGTCGGAAGCGACGATCCGCAGTTCGTCCTGCTCGACTCGCTCGCGAGCGACGTCGACTCGGCGTTCGTCTACGTGAACTACTGGACGACCTATCCGATCGAATCCAAGGTCTCGAAGGTGCAGTTCGCGGTCGTTCCGTGCAACCGGCGCGAATGCCTCTCCTACGAGGCTTCCGACGCGCTGACGCTGTCGATCTGCAAGAACTAGGGGGACGGAACATGAAACTCGGAAAACTTCTGCTCTCCCTCGCGTTCCTCCCGGCGCTGCTCGACCTCTCCGGATGCTCCGAGCAGACCACGTACGACAAGTCCGACGAGTCGAAGGAACGGGGCCGCGTCTCGGTCAACGTCGTCGACGCCTCGGGCAATCTCCTCGACTCGGTCCAGGTGACCGAACTCCAGGGGAACAAGGTCAAGATCTCGAAGAACGGCGTCGCCACCTTCGACGACCTCACCGTGGGCACGCACCGCTTCCGCTTCCAGCGCGAAGGCTACGCCGCCGTGGAAGGCGAAATCGAGGTGGTTCTCGACGACCATTCGGCGCAGCTGCCCGAACTGACCGTCGCGCGCGACAACGCGCACATCGTCTCGATGCACCGCCTCGGCGTCTCCGCGACGGGCAAGGTCGTCCGCCAGGTCTACGGCGGCGACTTCGAACCGGCCGCCGGCGTCGTCGTGGACCTGCGGCCCGGCGCGGTCAAGACCTCGAGCTTCGGCGGCGAGTTCTTCGTCCGCCACTACTTCGCGACGACCGACGAGAACGGCGTCTACCGCTTCGACGACCTCCCCGAATGGACCGCCTACGCCGTCTCCGCGCGCCCGACGGTCTTCGACGGGATGGAATTCCTCTCGCCGACGGTCACCGAAGAGGCCTGGCTCCTCTCCGAGACCGCCGTCGCGATGCCCCGCCTCGACATGACCGAACGCGAAGGCTCCGCCCTGCTCTCCTTCTCCGAAACGATCGAATCGGCGACGCAGCCGCAGGTCGTCCGCTTCAGCCGTCCCGTCTCCTTCCGGAAGGAATCGTCTTCCTCGCCCGAGGCGGTCGTCTGCGAGGACTACGGCCTGAACGATTCGTTCGCCAACAACATCGTCGTCAACGCCTCCTGGAACGCCGACTCGACGGTGCTTTCGATTCTTCCCGCCTCCGGCTCCTGGACGCTGGGCTCCGCGTATGATTGCGAAGCCACCTATTCCACGCTCGCCGGCGACGACGTCGACATGGACATCTACTTCGAGATCGGAACGACGGAGAAGAGCTGGGAAATCGTTCCGCTGAAGGGGCTGGCGCTCGACTCGGCCTGGAGTTCCAACGGCGTCTACTCCTGGATCGGCGACTCCTGCCTGGCGGACACCACCTCGACAGTCCGGCTGCGCTGGGACGCCGACAAGAACCACTACGCGTACAGAATCTACTGGCGAATCGACGCCGGGGACGTCTTCGAATACGAGACCAACAACGCCTACGGCCGCGATTCCCTGTGGACCTACTCCGGCAGCGGATACGACCAGTTCTTCACGTACGATTTCTACAGCAACGGCCCGGCCGAGAAGGTGACCTTCTACGTGGCGCCGTGCAAATACACCTGGCTTCCCGACGAACCCTTCTGCGCGCCGATCGACCTGAAGAAGGGCGTTGTCCTGCCCGCCTGCGAGGACTAGGAGGAAAAAGATGAAGCGCTCTGCCTGTTTTTCGTCCCTGCTCCTCTGCGGCGCCGCGTTCCTGTTCCTCGTCTCGTGCGCCGACGGCGAGGAGTACGGCGTCCGCGCCCGCGAAGAGTCCAAGACCACCGGGACGATCAGCCTCTACTTCTACCAGGAGCCGGAGGTCGACGCCCCCGTCGACTCGGTCGAAGTGGTGGAACTGGCCTCGAAGAAGAAGGTCTATTCCAAGAACGGCCTCGCGAAGTTCTCCGACCTCCCCGTTGGGGCGCACCGCTTTTCGGTGAAACGCGACGGCTACGTGCCGTTCTACGCCGACATCGACCTGATCCTCGACGGCACCACGCCGAACGTCCCGATCGTCTCCGACCTCGCGAAGTACTACGGGCTCTTCCGCACGGGCGGCGTCCTCGTCGGGAAGGCCTACCACGGCGACGCGCCGGTCGACACCGTCTTCTCGCCCTTCGCCGGCGCGAAGGTCGTCGTGGAGAATCTCGACCTCGGCTGCGCCCCCTGCGAGCCGCTTGAACCCTGGCGCGACACCGCCGTCGTCGATTCCGACGGCGTCTACGCGTTCATGGGGCTTCCCGCCACCGCCGTCGTCACGCTGCGCCTCGCCCCGCACGACGACGGCGAACTGCGCTACGACGACGACACCGCGTTCGCCGAAGTGCCCCGGGAAGGCGACACCTCGTGGGTCGAAGACCTGCTGGCCAAGCTCCAGGCCGCCAAACTGCGCCTGATCTCGACGAACGCCCTCGCGATCGAAGACACGACGGCGCTGAAGCTGACCTTCGACCGCAC
Source organism: Fibrobacterales bacterium (assembly GCA_017650365.1). Lineage (GTDB taxonomy): Bacteria > Fibrobacterota > Fibrobacteria > Fibrobacterales > CADBQJ01 > CADBQJ01. Next base: position 28,032 of record JAGCEZ010000065.1, read on the forward strand.
GGTCACCGAATACGTGCACATCACGCGGTCCATCCTCGTCACGCGCAAGGGCGGCGTGGGCCCCGTCGGCGTCGAGATCTCCTGGAGCAAGGACCGCAAGACGCTCTCCATCGCCCCCTCTTCCGGACGCTGGACCTCGATGGCCGAATACAAGGTCGAGTACGACCTCTGGGACGCCGCCGGCGGCCGCGACGCCGAACTGACCTTCGTCCCCGTCGGCACCGCGCTCAAGGCCCCGACCGGCCTCGCGCTCGACAGCGCCTACCTGGGCGGCACGTCGAAGTGGAACAAGAAGTGCGTCGAACGCGACGCCGACGAGCTCTACTTCTCGTGGAAGAAGGTGGACGGCGCGAACAGCTACCGCGTCTTCCTCGCCGACGAAGAGGACGTGGACTTCAACTTCGAGACCGAAGTCGCCGACCCCGAATTCGCCATCCTCGGCCCGCTGATGTTCGCGATCCGCGACCAGCTCTGGCTGCAGGTGATGGCCTGCGACGAAAAGGGCAACTGCGGCCCCTTCGCCAAGGAGCGGCTGACGATCAAGGCCTGCGACTAGCGGGCCTCCGAAAGGGAAAAAGAGAGCCTCCCGGGATCCGGGAGGCTCTTCTTCGTTCTTTCGCGGCGGGGCCGCCCGCGCCGTCCTTCCGGCGCGGAGCCTAGACGTGGTACTTCTTCAGGCTCCCGGCCTTTTCGTTGATGAGCTTCATGATGCGGGCCGCGGCCTCGTCGCCGCGGGCGGTGTCCTTCACGCTCGTCATCGGCTGGAAGAGGGGGCTGTTGAACATCGTCCCGAGCGGAATCGGGTTCTTGCGGCAGAAGGTCGCCTCGACGTAGTCGCGCGCGGCGTCCTGCAGGTCGTCGCACTTCTGGAACTCGCCGGCCAGGAACGCCTTGTGCAGGTCCACGAAGATCTTCGCCGCCTCGGGGATGTTCGCCGTCGCGCTCACGAGGCCCGTGCCGCCCATCTCGAGCATGTCGATGAAGAAGCCGTCCTCGCCGCTCATCACGGCGAAGTCGTTGTCCTTCGTCTCGTTGATCACGCGCTTCGTGTCTTCGTGGAACTTCTCGCCGATGCGGAAGTCGACCGCCTGCTTGAGCCCGATGATGTTCCTGTCCTCGGAGAGGGCGATGAGCGTGTCGGGGTGGACGTAGCTCGCGGTGCGGCCCGGGACGTTGTAGATGATGATCTTCGCGCCGGTCTCGGAGCTGAGCGTCCGGAAGTGCTTTTCGATGCCCTCCTGAGAGGGGTTGTTGTAGTAGCCCGTCACGCAGAGGACCGGGACTTCCGCGATCTTGAGGACCTCCTCGATCATCTCGACCGATTCGCGGGTGCAGTTGGAGCCAGCGCCGGCGATCACCGGAACGCGGCCGTCCACGTAGTCGAGCGTGAACCTGACCACGTCGAGGTGCTGCGCGTGGGTGACCGTGGCGCTCTGGCCCGTGGTCCCCACGGGGAGAATGCCCGAGACACCGACAGCGACGAGGTCGTCGATCATCCGCCCCATCTTCCTGTAGTCGATGGAATTGCGGAGGTTCTTGGGGTCGTCGTCCTTCAGCGGGGTGAAGAGCGCGACGTAGACGCCGTGGAGGTCTTTTGCCGAGCGGATGGCCATGGAATGCTCCTTGGAGGGCCTGTTCGCGGGAAATTTAGCAACAGGGGAGGAGTCCAGTGGCTATATTGGACGGCTGACGAAACTCCATTTTCCACAGGACGGGAACGATGCAGCAGACCGCGGAAACGCTTTGGAAAGAACTCCTCGCCGGGCCCGGCGAACGCCGCCAGGAACTTCTCGACGCCGTGGAACGGCTCGTGCTGACCTCGACCGCCCCCGCGACCGTCTCGTTCGGGACCTCCGGCTGGCGCGGCGAGCTCGGCACCGAGTTCACGCTGCGCAACGTCCAGGTGGTGGCCGAGGCGATCGTCCAGCTCTACCGCGAGGCCGACAAGGAGCTCCTGCGCGCCCTGGGCGTGAAGGACTTCGCCGATTTCGCCGAGCGCGGGCTCCTGCTGGGCCACGACAACCGCTTCATGGGTCCCCGCTTCGCCGCGGTGGTCGCCGGCGTATTCAGGCGCCACGGCGTGCGCGTGGTCTATGCGGGCGAGGCGAGCACCCCCGAATACTCCGCCGGCATCGAGACGATGAAGATGGCCTGCGCGATCAACCTCACCCCCTCGCACAACCCGGCCAACTACTCCGGCTTCAAGTTCAACCCGGCCGACGGCGGCCCCGCCGGCCCCGAGATCACGAACCGCATCACCGAGCTCGCCAACGCGCGCATGCCCTGGCACCAGTACGTCGAGGACGGCCCCTACGAAGGCGAGACGGTGGACCTGAAGAAGGTCTACGCGAAGTTCATCGAGTCCAAGAAGACGATCGACATCGACCTGGTCCGCAAGTTCGCGGCCTCCGGCGACGTCGCCATCGTGGTGGACTACGTCCACGGATCCACGCGCGGCCGCCCGCGCGCCGTGCTCGGGCCCGACGCGAAGCTGACCGAGCTCCGCACCGGGACCGACGTCCTCTTCGGCGGCATCGCGCCCGAGCCCTCGGAGGCGAACATGGCCGGCGTGGTCGCCGAGCTCGCCAAACGGACCGAGAAGTTCAAGGTCGGCGTCATCTTCGACCCCGACGGCGACCGCATCCGCCTGACCGACGGCACGCGCCAGATCACGATGAACCACTTCGGCGCGATGGTCTTCCACTACTTCCACACGCGGCGCGGCTTCCGCGGCGTGCTCGCCAAGTCCGTGGCCACCTCCGACTTCGGCAACGCCATCGCCGACAAGCTGGGCGTGAAGATCTGCGAGACCTCCGTCGGCTTCAAGAACTTCCGTCCGTGGCTGCTGCCGGGCGCGAACCCGATGGCGGTCGCCGCGTTCGAGGAATCGGACGGCATCTCCGGCTGGAACAACACGCTCGAGAAGGACGCCCAGTTCGGACTGCTCTGCGCGCTCGAAATCGTGGCCCGCACGGGCAAGAACCTCGGGGAGTACCTCGACGACCTGCAGGCCGAGTTCGGGGCCTTCTATCCCGAGCGCTCCGGCTTCGCCGTGGACAAGTCGCTCGTCGGCGCCCCGCTCAAGGCGAAGGTCAAGGCGATCGGCGAGAAGCTCGCCGTCGGGCAGGAGGTCCCCGTGGGCTCCGGCTCGAAGAAGATCGCGAAGATCATCACGCTCGACGGCGTGAAGGTGGTCTTCGAGGACAAGTCCTGGCTCCTCGTCCGCCCCTCGGGCACGGAGCCCAAGGTCCGCATCTACGCGGAATGCCGCATGGAGTCCGAGAAGGACGCGATGTTCGCGGCGGCCAAGGCCCTGTTCGACAACGCCTAGGAGCGCGTTTCCCGAACGCGGAAACCGCCGGCCGCTGGCCGGCGGTTCCTTTTTTCCGGGGCGCGGCAGGGGAGTCTAGTACCCGCAGCCCGTGGACTTGGAGCGCGAGTCGCTCACTCCGAGCTTCGAGAGATACTGGCCGTAGTAGGTCTCGCGGGCCTGCGCCTGCGTGCCGTAGTTGCCGCCGCACTCGATGCCGCCGTTGATGATCCTGGTGGTGGCGCCGAAGCCGGTGTTCCAGAAGGCCTGGTCGCAGCCGCGGTCCCACCAGAACCAGAAGGAGGTGGCGAAGGCCAGCCAGCCCTCGCGCGCCACGCGGTCGGGGTCGTTGAGCAGCACGCTCTTGTCGCCGAAGAAGAATTCCGAGGCGGGTCCGTAGTTGCCGGGCCAGGAGATCTGCTTGGCCCCGCGGCCGTAGTAGTACTTGCCCGGGACCGCCTCGTAGCCGCCGCCCCACGATCCGCTGTAGTTGGCCGCGCAGGAGCCGTTCGCGCCGCAGATCTCCTCCACGTAGTAGAGGTCGGCCACCTCCTGCTTCCAGTGCGCGAAGACCGCCGCCATCTCCTGCTTCTGGCGGGCGACGTCGGAGCCGGCGCTCGCGCAGACGAAGTTGGGCACCTTTCCGAGCGCCTCGACGAAGGCGGCCCAGGTGTAGACCGGGTTGCGGTTGGGGAAGTAGCTCTCGAACATCGATTCGGTGAACCATTCCAGGATGCAGTGCGAGGCGCCCGAGGAGGCCGAGGAGGCGCCGGAGGCGCTGCTGGTCGGCGCGGCGCTCGAGGTGCGGACAACCGAGCTGTAGCCAGCGAAGGAGGAGAGCGGCTCGCCGGTGTAGATCGTCACCTTCTCGACCAGCGTGGAGTCGATGTTAGGTCCGCGCCACGGGTCTCCGGCGATGGCGAGGTTGTGGAGGTCGCCCGTGACGCCGTCGGGGTTCATCAGGTGCGCGCCCACCTGGATGCGCGCGTCGCAGTCGTAGCCCTGCGGGACGATCCAGTCGCCGGCGAAGAATTCGAGCACGCCGCCTTCGGTCCAGCCGCGGACCATCGCGGCGTTGTTGTAGCCGATGTAGTCGGTTTCGAACTTGAAGTACGCGTCGGGGACCAGTGTGCGGATGCATTCGCCGATCTGGTAGGACGACGAGGAGCGTTCCGCTTCGGACGACGAGACGTCGTAGACGGGCTCTTCGCCGAAGGGACGGTTTTCCGAGGCGCCGACGGAGCAGTAGTGGCGGGCCAGCGCCGTCGAGTCGGCGGTTCCGGTCGCGGAGTCGATCGGGAAGAGTTCCCAGAGGTCCTCGTTGAGCTCGCGGTATCCGGTGGCGGAGAAGTTCGACGGCAGCGGCGAGACCGGATCGGAGTCGCAGTCGTCCTTCTTCGGGCCGCTGCCGTCGTCGGAGCAGGAGGCGAGGGCGAGCAGGGCGCAGAGGGGGAACAGAACGAGGGCGCGGTTCGTTTTCATGGTCATCGTCCGGAAAGCGGGGGAGTCATGAGGAAACTAGCCTTTTCTCCCCGCGGGCATCTCCGGCGGCGCGGCAAAAAAGGGGTTTACATCCCTAGGCGCTCTGCTTTATCCAGGGCAGCGCCCGGGAGAGGCAGCCCGCGCCGCCCAGCTGCGA
>JAGCEZ010000066.1 GCA_017650365.1 Fibrobacterales bacterium
GGGGACAAGGAAGCCGAGGAGAAGTTCAAGGAGGCCGCCGAAGCCTACGGCGTGCTCTCCGACGAACAGAAGCGCGCGCAGTACGACCGCCTGGGCCCCGACGCCTTCGACCAGATGGGGGGCGGCCCGCAGGGCTTCTCCGGGTTCGAGGACATCTTCAGCCAGTTCGGCGACATCTTCGGGAACTTCGGGTTCTCCGGGGGCGGCCGCCGCGCGCGCCGGAGCGGCCCTCCGCGCGGACAGGACCTCCAGATCCGCCTGCAGCTCGACCTGAAGGAAATCGCGACGGGCGCGACCAAGACCGTCAAGCTCAAGCGCTGGCGCAAGTGCGCGAAGTGCGGCGGCCAGGGCGGGACCGACGTCCAGGACTGCCCCACGTGCAAGGGCACGGGGCAGGTCCGCCGCGTGACCCAGAGCCTCTTCGGGCAGATGGTCAACGTCTCCGTCTGCCCGGACTGCGCCGGCATGGGCAAGAAGGTCAAGAAACCGTGCGAACAGTGCCGCGGCGAAGGCCGCGTGCGCGAGGAGAGCACGATCTCCATCAAGGTGCCCTGCGGCGTCTCCGACGGGAACTACCTCACCCTCCGGGGCGAGGGCGACGCCGGCCGCATGGGCGGCGAACCGGGCGACCTGATCGCGGTCGTGACCGAAAAGCCGAACGACTTCTTCCAGCGCGAGGGGACGGACCTCCACTGCCTGCTCCACGTGCCGATCACCAAGATGGTGCTCGGGGGCAAGGTGAAGGTGCCCGCGCTCGACGACGAGCTGGAGATCTCCGTGGCCGCCGGCACGAAGAGCGGGCAGGTGCTCAAGATCCGCGAAAAGGGGCTTCCGCCCCTGCAGCAGGGCTCCTACCGCGGCCCCAACGGCGACCTCTACGTCACCGTGGAGCCCGAGATCCCCACCCACCTCTCCGCCGAGGAGAAGAAGCTCTACCAGAAGCTGGCCGAACTCCGGAACGAAGCCGACGAGAAGAAGGAACGCTCCCTCCTCGACGATATTCGTAAATTGTTCAGCTAGGGGACTCTCCCCGGAAAGGAGTCGCCGTGCCCGAACCGAAACAGCATCGCCCGCTGGCGCTTCTGGTCGATTCCGACCCGAAGTTCGCGCAGCAGGTCCGCGAGCTCTGGAACCTGGAGGTCCGCGAGGGCGACGAGACCGTCCCGGTCGCGCTCTGCACGCTCACGGCCCCGGACGACGTCCTGACGATGCTCCGCCAGGAGCGCTTCCAGACCGTGTTCCTCTCCACCGACATGCTGACCGTCGGCGAGGTGGACGTGGTCTCCTTCGTGCGCGAGCACCAGCCCTCCTGGACCGAGGTCTTCGTGATCTACGCGAACGACTCCGACGGCCTGCGGCGCGCGAGCGCGGCCCTGGCCAACGGCGCGGACGGGATCGTCCCGAGGCCGGTCGTGGTGGACGACCTGCAGGAGCGCGTGCGCAGGAACGTCGCGCGCGTGCAGGAGATCCAGGCGAGGCAGGTGCTCGAGGACCACGTCAACGACGAGCTCCTGGGCGACGCGCCGCAGATGAGGCGCGTGCGCGAGCGGATCGAGAAGGTCGCCTCCGCCTCGTGCGCGGTGCTGATCACCGGCGAGACCGGCGTGGGCAAGGAGTTCGTGGCGAAGATCATCCACCGGCGCTCCAGGCGCGCGAACGGGCCGTTCGTGGCGATCAACTGCAGCGCGATCCCCGAGAACCTGATCGAGAGCGAGCTCTTCGGCTACCGCAAGGGCGCCTTCACGGGCGCCGTGGCCGACAAGAAGGGACTCGTGGAGAAGGCCGACCACGGCACGCTCTTCCTCGACGAGATCGGCGACCTGCCGCCGCTCACGCAGGTGAAGCTGCTGCGCTTTCTGCAGGACCACGAGTTCTGGCCGCTCAACGCGACCGAGAGCCGCAAGGTGGACGTGCGCGTCATTGCCGCGACCAACCGCGACCTCCAGCTGGCGATGCAGGGCCCGAACCCGACCTTCCGCAGCGACCTCTTCTACCGCCTGAACGACTTCCCGATCCACATCCCGCCGCTGCGCGAGCGCAAGGAGGCGCTGAAGAGCCTGATCGGCTTCTACACGCGCCAGTACAGCGTGGAGAACGAGAAGCCCGTCTCCGGGTTCGAGAAGGAGGCGCTCCTCGCCCTCTCGGCCTACAACTACCCGGGCAACATCCGCGAGCTCCAGAACATCCTGAAGCAGGCGGTGCTGATGTCCGACGGCGGGACGATCCGCCTGCGCGACCTGCCCGACGAGGTCCGGAGCCAGGCGACGCTCCTGGCGCTGCCCGGGGCCACGAGCCTGGCCGACGCGCGGCGCGCGCTTCCGGAGTCGATTCCGGGCAGCGTGCGCGAGGTGGAGGTCGTGGAGCCCGAACCCGCCGCGGCGGGGGACGGAACCGGGGAAGGGAACGCCGCGGCGGCGGGCGCCGCTCCGGCCGACCCGGTCGTCGTCCTCGCGGAGCGGCGCCCCGAGCCCGCGGTCCGGGCGCCCGCGGAGGCGACCCCGATCGAGGTCGAGCCCGAGCGCGGGACGAAGCCGATCCGCCCGCTGGTCGAACTGGAGCGCGAGGCGATCGCCGACGCCCTCGTCCAGCTCAAGGGCAACCAGAAGGAGGCCGCGCGCCGGCTCGGGATCTCGCGCAGCACTCTCTGGCGCAAAATGCAGGAATACGGACTGAGTGCAGGCAAATAAAGGGCTCCTCGCGGCCCTCGCCGCGCTGCTCCTCCTCGCCGGGGAGTGTTTCGCCCTTGTCGAACCCTGCAGGAACTACCGGCGCATCAGCGGCGAGTTCATGGAGCGCCGCGACGGACACTACCACAAGGGACTCGACTACTCGCTGCCCGTCGGGAGCGAGATCTACGCGGCCGACTCCGGGACCGTGGTCTGGAGCGGCCCGCAGGGCACCTTCGGGCTCCTGGTCAAGATCGGCCACTCCAACGGCTACACGACCTACTACGGCCATCTGCGGCGGACGAAGGTCTCCGTCGGGGATTTCGTCCATCCGGGCGACGTCATCGGGCTCTCCGGGAACTCGGGCCGCTCCACGGGCCCGCATCTGCACTTCGAGGTGCGCGACGCCTCCGGCGCGGTGGACCCGACGCTCTGGCTGGCCGGCGCCTACCCGGGGCAGGCGCGACTCCGGGCGGAGGGGCCGTCGCTCCTCTCGCGGGGCCTCGTCTCGCTGGCCGGGCCGATTGGCGCGACGTTCGCCCAGATCGAGGAGCGGTTCGGAGAGGAGCTTCCGCCCGCCCTGCGGGGGATCTGCGCCGCGATGGGCTTCGACGCCGACACGGGCGGCGCCTGGAACGCGCTCGGCGTCCTCGTCCAGTTCTTCGTTCTGGCCTTCGCGACCGCGATTTCGCTTTTCGCCGTCTGGCACGCGATGCGCCTCCCGATGCGATTCCTCAAGTGGATCTTCGGCCCCGCGGGCCCCTGAGCGTCCCGCGCAAAGAGGGCGGAAGGCCCGTTCTTGCTAGATTTGGGCCCATGCAGAAGCATCTCTACGTCACCACCCCCATCTACTACGTGAACGACGCGCCCCACATCGGGCACGCCTACACCACGGTCCTCGGCGACGTCCTCACCCGGTTCCACGCGATCCTCGGCTGGCAGACCTTCTACCTGACCGGCACCGACGAACACGGCCAGAAAGTGCAGCGCGCCGCCGCAAAGCGCGGCGTGACCCCCCAGGAGCACGTGGACGAATACCACCGCCGCTTCCAGGACCTCTGGAAGAGGATGGGGATCCGCAACGACTTCTTCATCCGCACCACGATGCCCGAGCACAAGGAATTCGTGCGCGAATGCCTCCAGAAGCTCTGGGACAAGGGCGAGATCTACTCCAAGGAGTACGAGGGGTGGTATTCCGTGGGCGAGGAGCGCTTCTTCTCCGAAGACGAGCTCGACGAGAACAGGTGCGACCCGATCGGCCACCGCCCGGTGGAGTGGCTGAAGGAGAAGAACTACTTCTTCCGGATGGGCAAGTACCGGCAGCGCCTGATCGACCACCTGAACGCGCATCCCGACTGGATCGTCCCCGACTTCCGCCGCAACGAGGTGCTCGGCTTCCTGAAGCAGCCGCTGAACGACCTCTGCATCAGCCGCCCCAAGTCGCGCCTGTCGTGGGGCATTCCGCTCCCCTTCGACGAGGAGTACGTCACCTACGTCTGGTTCGACGCGCTGCTCAACTACGTGAGCGCCTCCGCCGCGTTCCACAAGACGTTCGCCGACGGGACGCCGCTCTGGCCCGCCTCCTACCACCTCATCGGCAAGGACATCCTCACCACGCACAGCGTCTACTGGCCGACCATGCTGATGGCGCTGGAGATTCCGCTCCCCGAGCACATCCTGGCGCACGGCTGGTGGCTGGTGGGCGGCGGCGAGAAGATGAGCAAGTCCGCCGGCAACGTGGTGAACCCCATGGACTACATGGAGCGGTTCGGCAACGACGCGTTCCGCTACTTCCTCGCCCGCGAGATGGTGGTCGGGCAGGACGCGACCTTCTCGCACGAGGCGTTCGTGCGCCGCGTCAACAGCGACCTGGCGAACGACCTGGGCAACGGCCTGAACCGCGTGGCCCGGCTGATGGCGCAGCACTGCGGCGGCGAGGTTCCGCCCATGCCCGCCGGCGGCGAGGGCGAGGCGGAGCAGGAGCTCCGGCTGCAGGCCGAGGCGTCGCTGCGCCGCACGATGGAGCTGATCCCCCAGGTGCGGCTCTCGCAGGCGCTCGAGGAGATCTTCGTCCTGGTGCGCGCCGTGAACCGCTACCTGGAGGCCCGCGCCCCCTGGAAGCTGGCGAAGGACCCCGCCTGCCGCGACGACCTGGTCCGCACGCTGCGCACCGCGGCCGAGGCCATGCGCCTCGCGCTCCAGCTGCTGCAGCCGGTGATGCCCGAAAAGGCCTCGGCCGGCCTGCGGATGCTCGGCTCCGCCGACCTCGGGTTCGAGGGGCTGAAGTGGGGCGTGCTGGAGGACGGCGCGAAGCTCGCCCCGGCCCAGGCGCTCTTCCCGCGCATCGAGACCGAACAGGATGCCGAACCCGCGCCCGCAAAGGCGCCCGCCGCGGCGAAGCCGACGACCCCCGAGGGGATCCTGGCCGCGCTGGACCTGCGCGTCGCGAAGATCGTCTCGGCGGAGAACCACCCGGACGCCGACGCGCTCTACGTGCTGAAGCTGGACGACGGGCTGGGCGGGCGCACGGTCTGCGCCGGCCTGCGCTCCTCCTATTCCGCGGACGAGCTGAAGGACCGCAAGGTCGCGCTCTTCGCGAACCTGAAGCCGGCGAAACTCCGCGGCGTGGAGTCGCGCGGGATGCTGCTCGCCGCCGACGGCGAAGGCGGGAAGGCCGCGCTGCTCGACCCCGGGGCCGCCGCCGTCGGCGAACGGCTCTCCTGGTCCGGGCTGGAGGCCGCGGAGCCCGCGACGCTGAACGTCAAGGACTTCGCGAAGATCGAACTGAAGGTTTCGGGCGGGAACGTCTCCTGCCTGGGCCGCCGCCTGGAGAGCTCCGCCGGCGCCGTGCTGGCCGCGGCGCCCGACGGCGCGGCGGTGCACTGAGGATCCGCCGGGGATGTTCACCGAGGCGAAGTTCCGGTCGTTGAGCGCTCCGCACCAGGCGAAGCGGATCGCGGAGCTTCTCCGGACCCTCATCGCCAACGAGCGCGAGGACTGGAAGCGCGGGCTCGTGGAGTACCGCGAGCTCTCGAACTGGGCCGGCGACCGGAGCCATCCGCTCGACCCGCAGACGCTGCAGGTCCGCCCGATGGTCGAGGCCTACGTCCACTGGCGCGAGAAGGCGGGGCTCGGCCCCGAGCGCAGCCTCTGGTCGGCCTTCAACTCCGACGACGCGCCCGAGAGCGCGGCCCCGGCGCTGCCGTGGACCGTCTGGATGCACAACCTGCGCTCGGCGCACAACGTGGGCTCCGCGATTCGCACCGCGGACTGCATGGGCCTGGCCGAGGTCTGGCTCTCGGGCTACTGCGCGCCCCTGGAGAACGCGGCGCTGAAGAGCGCGGCGATGGGCGCGGAGAAGTGGCTCCCGGTGCGCCGCTTCGAAGGCGGGGTCCCGGAGGCGCTCGCGGAGATCGAACGGCGCGGTCTCCCGCTCGTCGCGCTGGAGACCGACCCGGACGGCGACGTCCTGGGCGAGTGCGAATGGCCGGAGGCCGGAGTGCTGGCGATCGGGAACGAGGAGCTCGGGCTGGAGCCCGCGGTCCTCGAGCGGGCGACGCGCCGCGTGAGGATACCGATGTTCGGGCGCAAGGCGTCGATGAACGTCGCGAACGCGTTCGCGCTGGCCGCCTGGGAGATCCGGCGGACGGCGAAGAAGGAAGTCTAGAAGAAGGAAAGGAAATTCCACATGGACGAAAAGAACGAAGAGAAGACGACGGCCGAAACGCGGGCCAAGGCGGAGGAAACCGTCCCCGGCGCCCTCGCGAAGGACCCCTTCCAGATGCCCGAGCACGTGATCGAGCCGGACCACCCGCTGCCCGACATGACGTTCGACAAGCTGGACCCCGTCTGGCAGGAGCGCCTGCGCGCCTCCGGCTGGAGCCGGCTGATGCCGGTGCAGGCCAAGACAATCCCCTACATGCTCGCCGGGCGCGACATGATCGTCCAGAGCGCGACCGGCTCCGGCAAGACCGGCGCCTTCCTGATCCCGCTGCTCCAGGTGATCGAGCCCTCGCACCCCTACCCGCAGGCGCTGATCCTCCTCCCCACGCGCGAGCTCGCGCTGCAGGTGGAGCAGGAGTTCCGCCGCCTGGCCGTGGGGACCGACCTGAAGTGCGCCGTGCTCTACGGCGGCGTGAAGTACGAGCCCCAGATCGCCGCGCTCCGCGCCGGCGCGCAGGTCGTCGTCGCGACGCCCGGGCGCCTGCTCGACCACCTCCACAAGAAGAACCTCGACTTCCGCTCGCTCCGCGACCTGGTCATGGACGAGGCGGACGAGATGCTCTCGATGGGCTTCTACCCCGACATGAAGGAGCTGCAGTCCTACCTGCCCAAGCAGTACTGCTGCACGCTCTTCTCCGCGACCATCCCCGCGACGGTCAAGGCGCTCTCGCGCGAGTTCCAGATGAAGAACCGCGGGTTCCTCAGCCTCTCGCAGGACCACGTCTCCACCGAATCGCTCTCGCACTCCTACATGGTGGTCGATCCGATGGAGAAGGACTCCACGATCCGCCGCATCCTCGAGATCGAGCAGCCCGAGTCGTGCATAATCTTCTGCAACATGAAGCGCGACGTGGAATACCTCGGGAGCTACCTCAAGTCGCGCGGGTTCTCGGTCGGGATCCTCACGGGCGACGTCCAGCAGAACATGCGCCAGAAGACGCTCGACGCCTTCCGCGCGTGCAAGCTGCCGGTCCTCATCGCCACCGACGTCGCGGCGCGCGGCATCGACATCTCGCACGTCACGCACGTGCTGCTGCACGACCACCCCGACGACTCCGAGGTCTACGTGCACCGCTCGGGCCGCACCGCGCGCGCGGGCCGCAAGGGCAAGGCGATCAGCGTGGTGACGCCCGTCGAGGAGATCGCGCTCCTCAAGACCGGGCAGATCTTCGGGCTGCATTTCGAAAAGCTGCAGCCCCCCACGCAGCAGGAGGCGGACGAACGCGTCGCCGAGCTCCTCGTCGCCGACCTGGAGCGCGAGGTGCGCAACCTCTCGCCGGCGATGACCAAGCGCCTGGCCCGCTTCTCGAACGTGGCGCGCCAGCTGATCGCGGAGGAGCGCGCCGACGAGCTCGGGCTCCTGCTGATGAAGCGCTGGACGGCGAACATGGCCCGCTTCCGGCTGGAGGACGAAGATGGCGAACAGGCTTAAGGCCTCCGCGATCCGGATCAAGACCCCGGTCGAGATCGAGCGGATGCGCAAGGTCTGCCGCCTGGCGGCGGAGACGCTGCGCCGCGCGGGAGAGATGGTCCGCCCGGGCGTCACGCTGCTGGAGATCGACAAGTTCGTCCACGACTTCACGTTCGACAACGGCGCCTACCCCGCGCCGCTGAACTACGAAGGGTTCCCGAAGTCGGTCTGCCTCTCGGTGAACGAGGTGGTGACGCACGGCATCCCCGACGGCTACGAGCTGAAGGAGGGCGACATCGTCAACATCGACGTCACCTCGCGGCTCGACGGCTACCACGGCGACTGCTCGGCGATGTTCCGCGCGGGCGCGGTCTCGCCGGAGGCGGAGCGGCTCTGCAAGGCGGCCCGCGAGGCGATGATGCGCGGCATCGGCGCGGTGCGCCCCGGCGCGTTCTTCGCCGACGTCGGCGAGGCGATCGAGGACTACTGCGACGAGCTCGGGTACTCCGTCGTGCGCGACTACTGCGGACACGGCATCGGGCGCGGCTTCCACGAGGAGCCGCTGGTGCTCCACTACCGCAACTCCCAGCGGATCCGCATGGCCGCCGGCATGATCTTCACGGTCGAGCCGATGGTCAACGCCGGCGGCTGGCAGGTCCGGACGCTGCAGGACGGCTGGACGACCGTCACGGCCGACGGCTCGCTCTCCGCGCAGGAGGAGCACACCATTCTCGTCACGCGCGACGGGTACGAGATCCTGACCGTGGAATAGGACCCGGCGGAAAAAAGAAGAAAGCGGCTCCGGAAGCTCCGGGCCGCTTTTCGCATGGCGTTTCGCGGAGCGCGGGTCAGTCCACGAGCGCGCGGCGGAAGAGGGATTCGCCGCCGGCGTGGCGCACGCGGAAGATCCAGAGGCCCGGGCGCAGCGGTTCCCACGAGAAGGAGACGGTTCCGTCCGCGGCGGACGCGCGCGCCGAGCGGACCGCGCGGCCGTCGATTCCGACCGCCTCCACGCGCACCTCGCCGCGCACGTTGCGCAGCGCGATTCCCGAGCGCGAGGCGAAGCCGAGTTCCGGAGATCCGGCGGCCGCCGCGCGCGGAGCCACGGCGGAGGAGCCGTCGTAGGGAAGCCCTTCCGCGGCGCCCCAGTAGGCGTAGTGCCAGCGGAGCAGCTCCTCGTCGTCGTAGGCGCCGTCGGCCGCCAGGCGCGCGCCGTTGGAGAGGCGGTACCCCTCGACGGAGAAGTCCGCGGGCAGAGCGGTGGGGCAGATCGGCATGCCGGTGTGGCGGTCGGCGTATCCGGTGGTGTAGCCGAGCTCCGCGGCGCGTCCGGTGTTCAGGTAGTGGCGCGCGAGGGCGGTCCGCCCGGTTCCGGCGGCCGCGGCGGCGGAGGGGTTGAGCCGCGCGTATTCCTCGGCGTCGAAGTCCGCCGGCAGGCAGGCCGAGCCGTCCTGCTCCAGCGTCCAGTAATAGTCGTTGGAGAAGCCGGGAGGCGTGCCGACGCCGAGATCCCCGACGTCGCGGGCGGCCCTCCAGAAGTAGCCTTTGTGGTAGACCCGTTCGCCCGCGGAGTAGGTGCAGCTGTTGAACCAGGGGCCGCCGTCCTGTTTCGAGGCGCAGGGCGAGCAGTCGAACTCCTGCCAGGGGGAGCCCGCAAGGGGGTCCCGGCCGGCGACGGCGGTCGCGCCCGCGGGAAGCTCGAAGCACCGGTTGTCGCGTTCGATGTCGCGGGGACCGGCGTAGGCGCAGGCAGCGTTCCAGGTCCAGAGCTCGTCGCAGAATGGCTCGTCGGACATCTTCCAGAACTGCAGCACGTTGTGGCTCCCCTGGTGCGGCTCCACGTCGACGGCGTAGGCGAAGCTGCGCAGCCACCACTTGCCGTCGTGCCTGACGGGCGTGCGGAAGTATTCGACGCCGGGCCGCCAGTCGCCGGAGTAGGAGGTCGAGTTGAGCCCCGCGTGGAGCGCCTTCAGCAGGGTGTTGTCGCTCTTGTCCTGTCCGATCTGCCAGAACATCACGCCGGCGAACCCGGCGTTCTTCGCGTAGAGCCCCTTGTCGCGCATCGTGACGGGGCCGTTGAAATAGACGCCGCCCGCCTCGTCGGCGTCGTCGGACGCGGCCCAGATGGAGGAATACGGCGTTCCGGTTTCGGAACAGCCGGAGCTTCCCGTGAGGCTCCTGCCGTAGAAGGGGACGCCCAGCACCAGCTTCGAGTCGGGCACCGCCTTCCTCCACCCGTCCTGCATGTTGCGGTAGGATTTCATGAAGCTGGCGTGGTTGGGGTCGGCGGCGGCGCACCAGTCGTCGTAGTTCATCACATTGACGTAGTCCACGTGGTCGTAGAGCGCCGACCCCGCCTTGAACGGCGGGTCGAGGTATTTGGTCGTGGCGACGTCGATGCTGAGCTTCTTGCCCGAGAGGGCCGACTTCAGCTGCTGGAGGAAGGCGATGAAGTTGGCCGGATCGGATCCGCTGGCGTTCGGGTATTCCCAGTCGATGTCCACGCCGTCCACGCCGAGCTCGCGCGCCTTGGAGACGATGCTGTTGACGAGCGCGGTCCGGTTGGAGGTGACCGCGGAGCGGAATGCCGCGTCGGTGCCGGCGCCGCCGACGGTCATGAAGACCTTCTGCACCCCCTTGCTCTTGATGGAGGAGACCGTGGAGGAGGTGAAGCCGTAGCCGCTCAGCCCGCCCCAGGCGTCGGGCGCGTAGTTGAAGAGGTTGACCTGCGTGAGGTAGTTCCCCATATCCCTCGTGACTTCGCCGATGCAGGAGTTGTAGCAGGTGTAGAAGCCGATGACGTCGGCGGAGCGCGCCGGCGCGGCGAGGAGGGAAAAAACGAGGAGCGCCGCGAGCGGCGCCCCTTTGCGTGCGGAACCGGATGCCATGGACGACTCCCCGGCGAATCGCTTCCTAGCGGCCGCGGGCCTGGAGCAGTTCGTCGATGTGCGTGGCGATGCGGAAGTTGAGCGAAGACTGCGTCAAACCCGGGAACGAGGTGTCGTTCAGCGGGATGTCCTGCGAGACCTCCCAGTAGAGCACGCCGGCCAGGTTCTTGGTCGCCAGGTAGTCGGCGCGTTCCGCCCAGCCGTCGACCAGCGTCAGGACGTTGTCCACGAACGCGCCGCCGTAGACCCAGTAGGTGCGCGCGCGGAAGGCGCCGCTGCGGTCGCCCAGGCAGTTGTCCGCGTTCTCGACGTTCATGCAGGTTTCGTAGTAGGCCTTCTTCCAGGCGATCTGCGGCGCCGAGGTGGTCCCGCCGTTGCGGCAGTCGCGTCCGTAGAAGGCGATGCCCATGTTCAGTTTGTTCGCGGGAAGGCCCTGCTCGAGCCAGTAGTCCATCGTCGCGAAGACCTTGTCGTTGGGGTCGTGGGGACCGTAGCCCGTCGCGACGTAGTCGTAGGTCATCACGTTGATCTGGTCCACGTAGGAGGCGAAGTCGGGCTTGATCTTCGCCTTGCCCATGCTGATGTGGAGGTCCGTCGGCATGTCGATGGAGACCTTCAGCCCGTGCGGCGCGAAGGCGTCGTGGAGCGCCTTGAGCGTGGCGGTGAGCGCGGCGTCGTCGCCGTCGCTCGAGGGGAATTCCCAGTCGATGTCGATCCCCTGCCAGCCCTTGGCCTGCACGTAGGCGAGCGCGGAGCTGACGAAGGTCTGGCGGAGTCCGTCGTTTCCGAAGACGGACGACATGTTGCCGCTGCGGCCGTCGCCGCCCACGGTGAGGAGCACCGGCAGGCCGCGGTTCCGCCCTTCGGCGATGGTCGTCTGGAACATGGTGGCGGCGTCGATGTCGGAGGTGTTCAGCGAGCCGTCCGCGTTCACGGTCGCGCCGAAGGCGTTGAACTGGGTGTAGCGGGCGAAGTCCACCTCTTCGATGCGCGCGACGTTGTAGAAGGTGACGAAGCCGATGCGGTTCGCCCTGGCGGACGGCTGGCCGGAGGCGGAGGAGGGCTGCGCCTGGCTGGAGACGACGGGAGCGGCGTAGGAGCGGCCTTCGGCGGCGCCGTGGTCGAGGTAGTGCTCGACGAGGGAGACGCACTCGGCGCGCGAATCGCAGGCGCCGTCCGCGCAGAAATAGGCGACGAGGTCGGCGTTGGCGGCGGCGTAGCCGCTGGCCGTGAAGTCGCCGGGAATCCGGCCGTAGTAGTCGCCCATGCAGGCGTCGGCGCCGTCGTTCGAGGGCGTCGTGCCGCCCCCGCCCCCGCCTCCGCAGGAGAACAGCGCCGCGGAAAGAACGGAGACGGCGAAAGCGGAAAGTCGAAGCGTCTTGCGCATGGGAGACCTCTGCCGTTTGGGATGGGCGTTCCAACAATATAGACAAACGGAAAAAAAGGAGGACGCGAAAAGAGGCGGATCCGGGGATCCGCCTCTTGAATTCGTCCTCTTTTGAGGAAACTTAGCGCATGATGGTGACGTTGCGCATCATGTTGAGCTTGGCGCCGTCGGTCGCGCGGACCACGTAGACGCCGTTGCCCAGGGCTTCGGTGGAGACGAAGCTGTTCTTGGCGGTCACCTTGCTCGAAGCGACGACCTTGCCCAGGGTGTTGAAGATCTGGACGTTGAGGGTCGAGGAACCGAGGTTGGAGAACTGCAGGCCGTTGCGGAGGGCGGCGAAGCCGACCTGCTTGGCCGAGGCGACCTTGGCGCTTTCGATGCCGACCTGGCACGCTTCGTCGAAGCAGAGCTTCTGCCATTCCAGGTCCTTGGGGGTGTCGCTGCACTGCGTGCAGGCGGCGCCCGAGGCGGAGGCGCCGAGCTCGTATTCAAGGCCGACGCCGACCACGCCGGCGGGGTTCAGGACGTTGGTGGCGCCGTTGTAGGGGGCGAAGGAGGAGGTGGGGGCGGTGAACACCTGCCACTGGCCGTTGGCGGTGGTGCCGGCCTTCAGGATGCCCTGGCCGTCGGGGTAGTCGCCCTTCACGTCCTTGAGGTAGATCTTGACCGGCATGCCGGCCACGCCCTTGAAGACGACGGAGACCTGGGAGCCGACGTTCCAGTTCTGGGCCTCGGCGAAAGTCGTGCCGTTGATGTAGAAGAAGCCGCCGTTGTTGAAGCCCCAGCCGGTGGGGTTGGCGTAGGCCATCAGCTTCACGCCGGCCTTGACGGAGTTGTCGGTGAGCATGTCGGCGTCGTTCCAGCCCCAGTAGCAGGGCGAAACCCAGTTGCCGCTGCCTTCGGGTTCTTCGACGAGCGGTCCGTTGGGGCAATCCCAGCCGCAGCCTTCGGTCCAGCCCTGGCCACCGGGGTAGTAGTTGCCGTCGGCGTGCTGCAGGAGGGTCACGGCGGAGTTGGGGTCGCTGTAGTGGGAGTCGTCGAGCACCATCGTGCCGGTGCCGGCGTTGCCCACGGAGTAGTCGAACACGATGGTGGCCGAAGCGGCGGCGGCCATCGCGGCGACAGTGGCGAGAATCATCTTGGTCTTCATCTTCTTCTCCTTTAAAGGTTGTTGCAGATGCGACTGCAATCGGTATCAAAGATACACTCATAAAGGTAAACGCACGCGGAGAATGTGTAAAAGGGAGAAAACGGAACGGAGCCGAAAGCGGCCACAACTGTGGCCGGGCCGCCCTCCCCGGGGGAGGGGAAAGCAAAAAAAAGCCAACTTCCCCCAAGCGGCCAAAAAGGCGGCCCTCACATAATATATTTTCGGCAGGTGTTTTGACCGACCCTTTCGGAAGGATCACGATATGCGTAAATCCATTCTCGCCGCGCTCGTCACGTCGGCCATGCTGGCCTGCCCGCTCTTCGCGCAGGAACAGGCGAAGAAGCCGATGCTCGCCGCCTACTACCCCAACTGGGGGCAGTACTCCGGGTTCAAGGCCGAGGACATCCCCTACCACCTGGTGACCCACATCCTCTACGCCTTCTACAAGACCAACCCCAACGGCGACCTCTTCAACTCCGACCCGACCGACGAGGCCAACCTCCGCGCCCTGATCGACTCGTGCCGCGCCAACAACGTCACGATCTTCCTCTCGATCGGCGGCGCCGACCAGTCCGACGGCTTCAGCGAGCTGGCCCGCAAGCCCGAGACCCGGAAGAACTTCGTGGACAACATCGTGAAGCTGGCCGACAGCCACGGCTTCGACGGCTTCGACATCGACTGGGAGTACCCGCACGAGGCCCCCGGCGCCGACCCCGAGAAGACCTTCCCCGGCGCGCCCGGCGTGGACCCGGTCTACGGCAACGACGACGCCGACACCCGCTGGGCCGAGCTCTTCTTCCTCGACCTGCGCAAGGGCATCGACGAATACAACAAGCGCACCGGCAAGCACGTGCTGCTGACCGCCGCCGTCCCCGGCTCCGACTACTGGGCCCGCTGGACCACCGACGCCAGCTACAAGGCGCTCGACCTGCTGATGGTGATGAGCTACGACTTCATGGGCACCTGGGAGAAGCGCGTGAAGTGCAACGCCTCCACCAAGCAGGGCTGGGAGATCGTCAAGTACTACGAATCGCGCGGCATCCCGAAGGAACGCCTGGTGCAGGGCCTGGCCTTCTACGGCAAGTCGTTCAACGAACGCAAGGACCCCCGCACCGGCAAGGCGCTTCCGCTGCAGCTGGGCGGCGAGTTCGACGGCACCGGCTCCGGCTCCGGCGGCACGCACTACTGGAGCAAGCTGCTCGACCAGCTGAAGATCGCCAAGTACGAGGTGACCTTCGACGAGGACCTCGGCTGCGAATACGCGATCGGCAACCAGGAGATCATCGTCTTCAACGGCACCAAGTCCACGCAGCACACGGTCCGCTCGGTCCGCGAACGCCTGGACGAGGGCTATCCGGGGCTGATGTACTGGGACATGCTCGGCGACGCCGGCGTGCCCGACTCGCTCAGCCTGCTGATCGCCGCGCACAACGAACTCTTCCAGGAGCACGCCACGAAGAAAGGCAAGATGTAGTTCCGGAATTCATGCACGAAGGAAGAGGAGGCTCCGGCCTCCTCTTCTTTTTTCGCGCGCCGCGGCGCGGTCACGGGGCCGCGGGGCCGCGCGCGCTGCGCCAGCCGCGGCGCGACACCACGACGTGGTCGAGCACGCGGATCCCGAGCAGCTCGCCGGCCTCCACGAGCCGGGCCGTGGTCCGGACGTCCTGCGCGCTCGGTTCGGAC
>JAGCEZ010000067.1 GCA_017650365.1 Fibrobacterales bacterium
GAGCAGGAGCTCTCGCTCTTCGCGATGATCCGCAACAGCCACCAGAAGACCCCGGACCACGTGCTGAGCGCCTACCAGGACAACGCCGCGGTGATGGAAGGCCCGGTCGAGGAGCGCTTCTGGGCGGACCCCATGGGCGGCTCCTACTCCTACCACAGGGAGGAGATCGACATCCTGATGAAGGTGGAGACGCACAACCACCCCACGGCGATCTCGCCCTATCCCGGCGCGGCGACCGGCTCCGGCGGCGAGATCCGCGACGAGGGCGCCACGGGCCGCGGCTCCAAGCCCAAGGCGGGCCTGACCGGCTTCTCGGTCTCCAACCTCCGCATCCCCGGCGCGGAACGCCCGTGGGAAGAGGACTTCGGCAAGCCCGAGCGCATCTCCTCCGCGCTGCAGATCATGGTGGACGGCCCGCTCGGCGGCGCCGGCTTCAACAACGAGTTCGGCCGCCCGAACCTGCTCGGCTACTTCCGCACCTACGAAGAGCGCGTGCCCGGCCCCGCGGGGCTCGAGGTCCGCGGCTACCACAAGCCCATCATGCTGGCCGGCGGCCTGGGCAGCATCCGCCGCGAACAGGTGCAGAAGGGGACCATCGCCCCCGGCGACAGGCTGGTCGTGCTGGGCGGCCCCGCGATGCTGATCGGGCTGGGCGGCGGCGCCGCCTCGTCCATGGCCTCGGGCGCGTCGAGCGCCGACCTGGACTTCGCCTCGGTGCAGCGCGACAACCCCGAGATGGAACGGCGCTGCCAGGAGGTCATCGACCGCTGCTGGGCGCTGGGCGAGAAGAACCCGATCGAGTTCATCCACGACGTCGGCGCGGGCGGGCTTTCGAACGCCCTGCCCGAACTGGTCTCCGACGGCGGGCGCGGCGGGAGGTTCCGGCTGCGCGACGTCCCCAACGACGAGCCCGGCATGAGCCCGAAGGAGATCTGGTGCAACGAAAGCCAGGAACGCTACGTCCTGGCGATTCCCGCCGACCGCATGGCGGCCTTCGAGTCGATCTGCGCGCGCGAGCGCTGCCCCTACGCGGTCGTCGGCGAAGCGACCGAGGAACGCCGCCTCGTCCTCGACGACTCGCTCTTCGGGAACCGCCCGATCGACATGCCGCTCGACCTCCTGCTCGGCAAGCCGCCGCGCATGCACCGCGACGTCAAGCGCCTGTCCGCGAAGGGCGGGGCGTTCGACCGTTCCGGCGTCACCCTCGACGAGGCGGCGCGGCGCGTGCTGCAGCTCCCCGCGGTCGCCGACAAGACCTTCCTCATCACCATCGGCGACCGCAGCGTGACCGGGCTGGTCTGCCGCGACCAGATGGTCGGCCCCTGGCAGGTCCCGGTCGCCGACTGCGCGGTCACCTGCTCGGGCTTCAACGCCTACACCGGCGAGGCGATGGCCGTCGGCGAACGCACGCCCGCCGCGCTCCTCTCCTACGGCGCCGCGGCGCGGATGTCCGTCGCCGAGGCCCTGACCAACATCGCCGCCGCTCCGGTCGAAAACCTGGGCCGCGTCAAGCTCTCCGCCAACTGGATGGCGGCGACCGGCCACCCCGGCGAGGACGCCGGCCTCTACGAGGCGGTGAAGGCCGTCGGCATGGAGCTCTGCCCCGCGCTCGGCGTCTCGATTCCCGTCGGCAAGGACTCGATGTCGATGAAGACGAAGTGGACGCAGGACGGCGAGGAACGCTCCGTCACGGCCCCGCTCTCGCTGATCGTCTCCGCGTTCGCGGCCGTCGAGGACGTGCGCCTGGCCGTCACGCCGCAGCTGCGGACGGACGTCGGCGAGACCGAACTCCTCCTGGTCGACCTCGGCGAAGGCAAAAACCGCCTGGGCGCCACCGCGCTGGCCCAGGTCTTCCGCCAGCTCGGCGACGAATGCGCCGACGTCGTGGACGCCGCGAAGCTCAAGGCCTTCTTCGAAGCGATGCAGAAGATGCTGCGCGGACGCCTCGTCGCCGCCTACCACGACCGCTCGGACGGCGGCCTCTTCGCGACCCTCGTCGAAATGGCCTTCGCGGGCAACTGCGGCCTGGAGATCGCGCTCGACTCCGTCGGCCCGGACGATCTCTCGGCGCTCTTCTCCGAAGAGCTCGGCGCGGTCCTGCAGGTCCGCAAGGTCGACGCGCCGAAGGTGGACGCGATTCTCGCGGAAGCGGGCCTGGACGGCCTCGTCCGCCGCCTCGGGAAGACCACGCCCGACATGGAAATCCGCTTCAGGCGCGAAGGCGCGACCGTCCTTTCGGGCGACCGCGCGCAGTGGCGCGCCCTCTGGTCCGACACCACGTGGCGGATGCAGGCGATGCGCGACAACTCCGAATGCGCCGACGAAGAGCAGCGCGGGCGCTGCGACCTCTCCGACCCCGGTCTCTCGGTCTCGCTGACCTTCGACCCGGACGCCGGCCTCGACCGGATCGTCCCCGGCCGCGACTTCTCCTCGCGCCCGAAGATGGCGATCCTGCGCGAACAGGGCGTCAACGGCGAAGTGGAGATGGCCGCGGCCTTCGACCGCGCCGGCTTCGACGCGGTGGACGTCCACATGACCGACGTCCTCTCGGGCCGGATCGGGCTCGACGGCTTCAAGGGGCTCGTCGCCTGCGGCGGCTTCTCCTACGGCGACACGCTCGGCGCCGGCGAAGGATGGGCGAAGTCGATCCTCTTCAACGAATCGGCCCGCAAGCAGTTCGCGGAGTTCTTCGCGCGCAAGGACGCCTTCGCGCTCGGGATCTGCAACGGCTGCCAGATGATCTCCACCCTCAAGGACCTCGTGCCCGGCGCGGAGAACTGGCCCCGCTTCGTGCAGAACCGCTCCGAGCGGTTCGAGGCCCGTCTCGTCGAGGTCGAGGTCCTGAAGTCGCCCAGCGTCCTCTTCAGGGGGATGGAGGGCTCGCGCCTCCCGATCGTCGTCGCCCACGGCGAAGGCCGCGCGGAATGGACGGACGAGGACGCGCGGAAGCGCTTCTTCTCCTCCGGCCTCGCGGGCCTGCGCTACGACGACCGCCGCGGGAACGCCGCCGTCGCCTATCCGCTCAACCCCAACGGGTCGCCGGAAGGGGTGACCGGGCTGTGCAACGCCGACGGCCGCGTGACCGTCATGATGCCCCATCCCGAACGGCTCTTCCGCTCGGTGCAGTGGAGCTGGCGTCCCGACGGCTGGGGCGAAGACGCGCCCTGGATGCGTCTGTTCCGCAACGCCCGCGTCTGGAGCGCCTGATGCGGGAAGGCGCTCCGCAGGGGCGTCTGCTCCCGATCGAGGGGGTGCGCGCCCTGGCGGCGCTCTCCATCCTGGTCTACCACTCCGGAACGCGGTTCTGGCAGGGCGGCTTCGTCGGCGTGGAGGTCTTCTTCGCGCTGAGCGGCTTCCTCGCCGCGCGGTCGTGCCTGAACGAGATCGGGCTTTCCGGCGGCTTCTCCTGGAAGAACTGGTGCGCCCGCCGGCTGCTGCGCCTCTATCCCGCGCTCGCTCTCGTCGTCGCGGCGTCGCTGGCGGCGGCCGCGTTCTTCGGGGCCGAAACGCTGCGCGCGCAGCTTCTCGATTCCTTCTGCGCGCTGTTCGCGCTGACCGACGTCTTCCGGGCGCTGGAGATCCCGGGCCCGAACTGGACGGCCCACGTCTGGTTCCTGGCGCTCGACCTCAAGTACTGTCTGCTGCTTCCGCCGTTCCTTCTGGCGCTGCGGAAGGCTCTGCCCGATTCCGGAAAGCAGGCCGCGGCGGCCGCGGGCATCGCCCTGTGCGCCTGGATCTGGCGCGCGGCCCTCTCCTTCGCGGGAGTCGGGCCGGCGTATCTGAACAACGCGTTCGGAACCCGCGCGGACGCCTTCCTCGCCGGCGTCGTCCTCGCCCTCGCATGCTCCGACGGGCGGTGGCGGGCGCGCCTCGAAGCCGCGCTCGGGAGCGGGACGCGCGCGATGTCGCTGGCGTTGTGCGCGCTCTTCGCCGCGGGGCTTTTCGCCGACGTCGATTCCCCGCATTACATCCGCTGGGGAGGAGCCGCGGTCGAAGCGGCCGTCTTCCTCCTGCTCGCGCCGATCGCGCTCGGGGCCGACAACTTCTGGACGCGCCAGCTCTCCCGTCCCGCCTTCGTGCGCGCGGGCGGCCTCTCCTACGGAGTCTATCTCTGGCATTATCCGGTCTACGTCTGCATGGGAGAGCTCGGCTTCGGCGGAGGTCGGGCGATTCCGGTCTGCCTGGCGCTGTCGACGGCCGCCGCGCTGGCGTCATGGGCCCTGGTCGAGCGCCGCTTTCTCCGGATCGGCGGCCGGTTCCGCGCGCCGTCGCCCCGTGCAGACGCGCGCGACGAGCAGGACGGCTAGGACCCAGCTGACGTAGATGAACGAGAACCAGAACTCCTCGAAGAACCAGAAAGTGACGAAGAAGAGCAGGAGCGAGTAGAGCAGGACGTCGCCCGCCCGTCCGCGCGCGCGCACGGAGGCGTGGAGCGTGCCGAGGAAGAGCCCGACGAGGAACGGAATCCCGACCGCGCCCGCCATGCCGAAGTCCTTGTAGAGCCCCCACTGGTAGGGCATCGTGTTCAGGGTGGACGTCTTGATCGAGCGGTCGTTGTAGATGCCGTCCCAGTTGTAGACCTCGTGGAGGCGCCCCACGGCGGGAAGCGGCTCCACGAGGCCGTGCGCCGCGTCCAGCCCGAAGAGCGTCGGCTGCGTCCACTCGTCGTTGCCGCGGTTGATCGCGTAGTCCAGGTTCCACCAGTTGTTCGCGATGTACTTGTAGGGGAGCTCCCACATCTTCTTGTCGGTCAGGATCCCCTCCATGGTCACTCCCTGGCTCTTGAGCTGCGCCACCGCGAAGAAGAGCGCGAACGCCGCCGCGATGCCCAGCAGGATCGCCGCCGGGCGGATGCGCCGGCATGCGAGGTCGAAGACGTACGCGGCGGTCAGCGCGACGGCGAAGAGGGAGATGCGGTTGGGCAGCCCGACGAATCCGAGGACCGCGGCGGCGGCAAACAGCGCGCGGAAGGCGACGCGGAGCGGGCGCGACGGGTTCATGCTCTTGAAGCAGCCGACGACGCAGAGAGCGCAGACCATCGGCGCCGAGCTGAACGGGAAGACGAACCGGCCGATGTTCGGGCCGCCGCCCTTCGCCATCGCCTTGGCGAGGTCGGGAAGGAGGAGCATCGGCGCCCCCATGTCCTTGATCTCGGCGGCGAGCCCGACGAGGAAGTAGGCGAAGGCGCAGAGCGTCAGGACCAGATGGAGCTTCCAGCGGTATCCCGCGTTCGCCGCGGCCAGAAGCTCCTTCGACGGGGCGTCGCGGTCGATGGCCTCGTGCGGGTGCCGCGCCGCCCAGGCCAGCCGGGCGCAGACGCAGCCCAGCGAGAACGAAACCGCCGAGCCGGCGAACACGGCCCAGGTCTCGGCGTGCCAGGGGGTCATCTGCGGCGTCAGGCGGAGCCACGCGATCCCCAGCGAGAGGCACTGCGAGAAGAGATAGACGGAAACCGGCCCGAAGAAGTCGCGCTTGAAGACGGAACTCTGGAGAAGACAGAGCGCGCAGACCGCGAACAGCAGCGCCGAGGCCATCACTTCCGGGGCCGGAGGGCCTCGCCGATGGAACGCAGGAGACGGTAGAGCCGCCCGTCGGACTTGCGCTGGTCCGCGCAGAACTCGATCAGCACGGAGACGAACGTCGCGAGGACGCCGGAGAGGACGAACGTCAGCGCCGTGATCGCGGCGCGGGGCGGGGAGACCTTCTTGTCGTTGACCCAGGGGCGCTCGATCACCGTGAACTTCGGGGCGCCCTTGCGCGCCTGGATCTCCGCGGACTCGAGCTGGAGCTTCAGCCCCGCGAGGAGCTCGAGCTGGACCTCGAGGTCGGCCTTGAGCTGCGCGAAGGCGACCATCACCGACGACGCGCCCTCGACGGGCATCAGCACGGAGTCCTTGCGCTTCTTCAGGGACTCCACGCTCTTCTTCGCCGCGTCGTGGCGGCTCTTGAGCTCGGAGTACCGGAGCGACTTGTCGCCGTGCTGCTCGCGCTCCACCTCCATCTCCAGCTTCGCCTGCTCCTCCTCCGCCATGGCGGAGGCGATGAGCTTGACGGTCTCCTCGTACTGGACTTCCGGATCGACCACCCCGTGCTTCGCCTGGAACCGCTTCATCTCCTCCCGGACGGAGTCGACGGAGGCCTCGACCTGCGCGATGCGGCGGCGGTAGTGCCCGACGTCCTCGTCGGCGACGTTGGTCTTGAGCGCGGAGTAGATGCTGTCGAGGCGGGCGAGCGCGAAGTCGACCACGGCCTTGGCGCGGGCCGGGTCCTTGTCGCGGAACGAGATCTCGAAGAGGTCGAGGTCGTTGGTCTCGACCCAGAAGTTCTTCCGGAACTTCTTCAGGACGTCGGCCTCCTTCGGCGGCTTCTTCGGGTTCTTGTCCATCTTGTAGAGGCGGACGAACCCGAAGCTGTCGATGATGGCCTTGTGCAGCTCGCGGGAGGAGAGGAACTGCTCGAGGACGTTCGCCTCGCGGTGGAGTTCGGGCGAGGCGCCCACGATCTTGGAGAGGGAGCCGAGGCTCCCCGCAAGCTGGGCGACGGGATCGGAGGAGGTCGGGGGCAGGACGACGGCCTTGGCGTCGTATTCCTTGTCGACGAACTGCGTGACGACGACCGCGGCCAGGGTGGAGATCCCCACGACCAGACAGCACATCCGGAGATGTCGCGCCACCGCGCGGACCGTCCAGAGGACGGTTTCCAGAAATTCGTGGTCCCGGCTTTCCATTTCCCTAAGATAGCATTTGGGGCGACGCCGGCCCATCCGCCGCCCGGCGCCGCAGATGGGCGCCGACCGTCAGCGCGGTGGCGAGAAGGTCCCCCGAAAGGCCCGCGACGGGAATCCATTCCGGGGCCGTCCGCGCGGCGAGGACGAGCGCGCCGACGTTGAGCAGGCCGCCCGCGGCGGTGATCAGGGCGTTCAGGACGATCCGCCTGTCGGCGAGCAGCTGCGCCAGCGCCGGAAGCCGGGCGAACTGCAGCACGATGCTCGCCGGCAGGACGCGCATCGCCTGGTCCGAGACCGCGGCCATCTCCGGCGTCCAGTCCAGCCCGAAGAAGAGCAGCCGCGGCGTCCAGGAGCCCAGAAGCGCCAGCGGGAGGACTCCGGCGAGGGAGAGCAGCGCGTAGCCGGCGCACCGCTTCAGCTTTCCGGCCGCGCCCGGGTCCAGCCCGCGCCGCGAGAAGATCTGCTCGGAGGCGAGGAACTGCAGCGCGAAGGTCTGCAGCAGGAAGACGATCTTGTGGGAGGCGAAGAACGCGGCGCGCTCCTCGTCCCCCGGCCAGGCGAGGTTCACGGCCCAGAGGATCGCGGGAAGGTAGGCGAAGCTGGCCGCCGCGCTCAGCGCGTAGGGGCAGGCCGCGCGCAGGACGACCGCGAGGAAGCGGCGCGCGGAGCCGCGGCGGACCGGCTTGCCTCGGGGCAGGCGCCGGAGGGCGAAGAGGAACGCGGGCAGCGGGGCGCAGGCCACCGTCAGGCAGACGGCGTCCAGGTCGGAGAACCCGAACGTCGCGAGCGCCGCGGCGCCCAGAAGGTAGGTCCCGGCGTGGACCAGCTTGAAGCGGACGAGGTTCCTCCAGTCGCGCGTCCCCAGGAAGAACCATTCGACGGTTCCCGGCGAGCAGAGCAGGCCCAGCGCGAAGAGCGCCCCGGGGAACGCCAGCCCCTGCCCGGCGCGGAAGAGCTGCTCGAAGAGGACCATCGCCGCCGCGGCCGCGGCGGCCAGGCCGAAGCGCATGCGGAAGACCGTGCGGGCGATGTAGGGGAGATGGAGCCTTCCCGCGAAGAAGGAGAGGACCAGGGCGCCCGTGCCGAAGTCGGCCGCGATGGAGAAGAGCAGGAAGTCGGCGTTGAGGAGGTTGTAGTCCGCGAACGCCCCGGGCCCCAGCGCGTGGCCCAGGAGGTTGTTGACGCAGAAGGAGAGGAACTGGAAGAGGACGCTGATCGCGGAGAGGCCGACGCCGACGCCGATTCTCTTCCGGAAGGAGGCCTGCTTCATGCGCCCAATATAACAAGCCGCTCGGTCACGGCCCCGCGCCGCGCGCGAAGGCCTCGAGGAATGCCCGTCCCGTCCTGCGGTCGGGCTCCAGGTGCGCGCTCTCCGCCCATTCGTTCCAGGCGTTGACGAAGAGGAACCGGTCGCGTTCGGGCTTCGACCGGACGAACTCCGCGGCGCGGCGCGTCCACTCCTCGAACGCGGCGGGGTCGTCGTTCTGGATCACGGTGGCCGCCTTGCGCCGCGGCGAGTTGTCCCAGTTCGGGAAGACGACCGGGCAGTGGTTCAGGCTTCCCTTTCCGTAGCCCGCGCAGACGCGCTCGACGAGGCTCCGGTAGGGGACGCGCAGGACCGAGTGGACCTGGCGCAGCCCCAGACGCGGCGCGGCGCGGTTCCAGAGCCGCTGCAGGAAGCGGATTCCCTTGCCGCAGATGCCGCGCGGCGGGAAGTCGGCGGGGTTCGGCTGGAAGTCCGCCACGTCTTCGATGCCCAGTTCCGCGATCTCCCCGTCGGTCATATGGCAGGAGAAGTTGAGGACGGCGAAGACGCGCACGCCGGGGAACCCCTTCCGCTCCGCGGCCCCGCGGAGCGCGGAGAGGAAGCGCTTCGGATCGGGCAGGTTCTGCAGGCGGTAGATCAGGAAGACCGGCTTCCCCTCGACCTTCAGGTACCGCGGGTCGGCGAAGATCCCGCAGAGGTGCTCCGCGTAGGCGGCGTCGTCCGCCTCGGAGTAGCGCTGCTCGATCAGAATCTCGCGTTCGCGCCCGTCCCAGGCGCGCGACCAGGTCTCGTTGGCCCAGCAGAGGCAGAAGGGAAAGTCGGCCTCGGGCTGCGCCAGCAGGCGGCGGAGCGGCGTTTCGAGGAGCGTCTTCCCCAGGAACCAGTAGCTGTAGTAGCAGAAGGCGTCCACGCCGTGGCTTTTCGCGAGCGCGATCTGCTCCAATCTCACGCGGTCGTCGCGCAGGTCGTATTCGCCCAGCTCGCCGGCTTCCTGCGGCTGGAGATGGCCCTTGAAGAGCGGACGGGCCCTGCGGACGTTGGTCCACTCGGTGAAGCCCTTCCCCCACCAGGCGTCGTTTTCCGGGATGGGGTGGAACTGCGGAAGGTAGAAGGCGATCTTTTTCATTCCGTCGTCCGTTTCTTCATTTCCCTTCGCCGAAGAGGAGCCGCACGGCCGGGGCGCCCAGCGTCGAGAAGAGGAGTTTCGCGGCGCGCCTTTCCCTCCGTGGGAAGAGGAAGGCGCGGTTGCGCCAGAGCCACGGCGCGCGGTTCCACAGCAGCGGGCGGGTCCCGCGCTCGGTCCAGTAGTCCAGGAGCTCACGCGCGAAGGCGACGTCCTCCGCGCCGAGCCCGATCCGCTCTCCCTCTTCGGCCACGGCGCGGCACCAGCGCCGCTGCCGGTGGATGGTTTCGCGGAACGGGTAGTTCCTCCCGGCGCCGACGGCGTTGTTCCCGTGCAGGCGGTACCTGGCGACCGCGTCCGGAACGGCCTTCGCGCCGGCGCGGGCCGCGGCGCAGAGCGCGAGCCACCAGTCGTGCAGGGCGACCCCTTCGGGGAAGGGGAGCGCGGCGTCGAGCAGCGAGGCGCGGAAGAGGGAGAGGCATCCGGTCGCGTTGTTGGTCCCGGCGACGCGGGCCCGGACCGGAAGCTCCGCGGGGATCCCGGCGTAGGCTCGCCAGGAAGGGGCGAGGAGGTCGCCCGCGGCGTCGATCGCCTCGGCGTCCCCGAAGACCATGTCGGCGCCGCCCAGCGAGCGCTCCAGCAGTTCGACGTGGTCGTCGTTCCAGACGTCGTCCTGGTCGGCCAGGGCCACCAGGTCGCCGGGACCCAGCTCTTCGCGGAGGAGGGAGAGCCCGGTCTCGAACGCCTTCAGGTGCCCGCCGTTTTCGGGAAGGACGACGACGCGCATCGGCAGCTTGCCGGCGTAGCTCTCCAGGATCTCCGGGGTGCCGTCGGAGGAGCCGTCGTCCACCGCGACCATCGCGTCGATTCTCCGGGTCTGGCGGACGAGCGAATCGAGCATTTCGCCGAGGAAACGCCGCCCGTTCCAGGTCGCCATGACCAGCCCGATCTTCGCCATGGGGCCAATCTAGGAAACGGCGCGCGCACGTCCCCGGGAAATCGGCCGAAAGGGGCGTTAAGTTATTTTTCGGGCATGGAAAAAGCGCCCATCGCGCCCGAAGAGGTCTGCTGCGTCGTGGTCAACTGGCGCGCGGCCGCCGAGACCGCGGAATGCCTCGCGGAGCTCTTCGCCTCCGATTCCGCCCCCGGCCGCGCGGTCGTCGTGGAGAACGGGTCCGGGGACGGTTCCGCGGAGCTCCTCCGCTCCCGGATCGCGGAGCTCGGCCTCGCGGACCGCGTCCTCCTCGTCGAGTCCCCGGAGAACGGCGGATTCGCGAAGGGGTGCAACCTCGGGATCGCGAAGGTCCGCGAAACGTTTCCGGGGACCGCGAAGGCCTGGTGGCTCCTGAACAACGACGCCCGCCCCGAACCGGGGGCGCTCGGCGCGCTGCTGCGCGCCCTCGGCGCCGAAGGCGCCGATTTCGCCGGTTCGCGCGTCGTCGCGTTCGACGACCCCTCGCGCGAGATCTCCGCGGGCGGCTGGATCGACGCGCGCACCGGCGCGAGCGCTCCCCGCCCGTCCGGGCACCCGCGCCGCGCGGACTATCTGGAGGGAGCTTCGCTCCTCTTCACCGAGCGCGCGGCGCTCGCCCTGGGCCCGATCCCCGAGGACTACTTCCTCTACTTCGAGGAGACCGACTACTGCTTCCTCGCCCGCGAAGCGGGGTTCAAGCTGGCGGTCGCCGAGGACTCCGTCGTCCGGCACCGCGTGGGCGCGTCGACCGGATCCGGCGCGGGGAAGGGGAACGTCCCCGAGTTCGCCGACTGCCTGCAGGCCGCGAACCGCGTCCGCTTCGCGCGGCGCCGCCTGCACCGCCCGTTCTGGACGTTCGCGGGGCTCTGCGGATCCGTCCTCCTGCGCGCCCGCCGCGGGCAGTGGCGGCGCTGCGCGGTCCTCGCCCGCATCGCGCTCTCCGAGCGCGCGTTCGTCGAATACGTGGAACGGGGCCGCCGCGCCTCCGGGGGAGACGCCCGGTGAAGGGATACGTCCTCCGCCGCCTCCTGCTGATGGTCCCGACGCTCTTCGGGATCACGCTCGCGCTCTTCCTCCTGATCCAGCTGGTCCCCGGCGGGCCCGTGGAGGAGATGCTCTCCAAGGTCCGCGAGGCCGCCGCGCAGACCGGCGGCGCCGACGCCTCCCGCGCCATCTCCCCCGAGGAGATCGACCAGATCCGCGCCTACTACGGGTTCGACAAGCCCGCCTGGAAGCGCTACGCGGTCTGGCTGGGCAACGTCGCGCGGCTCGACCTCGGCGAGAGCTGGACCTACGGGAAGCCGGTCTGGGACGTGATCTCCTCGCGTTTCCCGGTCTCGCTTTTCTTCGGTCTGACGAGCTTCCTGCTCAGCTACCTCGTCTGCATCCCGCTGGGCGCGTGGAAGGCGATGCACGACGGCACGAAGCGCGACGCGGCGACCTCCGCGCTGGTCTTCTCCGGATACGTGATGCCGGGCTACGCGCTGGGGATCGTGCTGCTCGTCCTCTTCGCGGGCGGCTCGTTCCTCGACTGGTTCCCGCTGGGCGGCGTCGTCTCGGACGACTGGGAGGAGCTGTCGGCCTTCGGGAAGGCCGCCGACTTCCTGCACCACTTCTTCCTGCCGATGGTCTGCTACATGGCGGGCGAGTTCGCCTTCCTGACGATGCTCTTCAAGAACAGCCTGCTCGACGAGATCCGCAAGGACTACGTGCGGGCGGCCGTCGCGCGCGGGAGCTCCGAACGGCGGGCGGTCTGGGCGCACGCGTTCCGCAACGCCTGCATCCCGCTGGCCACGCGGCTGAGCGAGCTCTTCACGCTGGTCTTCGCGGGCGCCCTGCTGATCGAGAAGGTCTTCGACATCGACGGCATGGGGCTCCTCTACTGGAACGCGATGGTGTCGCGCGACTACAACGTGGTGATGGGGATCATCCTCGTCTCGTCGCTCCTGGCGCTCCTCGGGCGCCTCTTCAGCGACGTCCTCTACGCCGCGGTCGACCCCAGGATCCACTTCAAGGGCGGGCGCTGAGATGGCTCCGGAAGAAGAGAACCTCTCCGTCGGGCGCCTGAGATGGCGGCGCTTCCGCTCGGTCCGGCGCGCCTGGTGGTCGCTGATCGTCCTCGGCGCGCTCTTCGCGGTCTCGCTCCTCGGGCCGCTGGTCGCCGGCGACCGCCCGCTGCTGATGGAGTACGAAGGGGAGCTGTTCGTTCCGGTCTTCGCGTTCCATTCCGACGCGGAGTTCGGCGGGAGCCGCGCCTCCGAGGCGGACTACGTCGCGCTGAAGTCGCGCGCGGACTTCGCGGAGGGCCCGAACTGGATGGTCTTCCCGGTCGTGCCGCACTCGCCGTACCGCAGCCACCTCGACTCGCCGGAGCCGCCGCCCCACGCGCCCTCCGCGGAGCACTGGCTCGGCACCGACGCCAGCGCGCGCGACGTCCTGTCGCGCCTGATCCACGGCTTCCGCGTCAGCATGCTCTTCGCGCTGGCGCTCACGCTGGTCTCCGCGTTCCTCGGGATCCTGGTCGGCGGCGCGCAGGGCTTCTTCGGCGGGAAGTTCGACATCGTCGCGCAGCGGCTCGTCGAGATCTGGTCCGCGCTGCCGTTCCTCTACGTGGTGATCCTCGTCGGCTCGGTCTTCGGGCGGTCGTTCTGGATGCTGCTGCTCTCCATGGCGGCGTTCGGGTGGATCGGGCTCTCCTACTACATGCGCGGCGAGTTCCTGCGCCTGCGGAACTTCGGCTACGTGAAGGCCGCCCGCGCGCTCGGCATGGGGCGGTTCCACATTTTCGTGCATGAGATATTGCCGAACGCGGCGACGCCCGCGGTGACGCTGCTGCCGTTCACGCTGATCGGCGGGATCGGCTCGCTGACCGCGCTCGACTTCCTGGGATTCGGCCTGCAGCCGCCCACGCCGAGCTGGGGCGAGCTCCTCTCGCAGGGGCTGCAGCACCTCTACGCGCCGTGGATCGCCGTCTCCGCCGTGGCCGCGCTCTTCTTCACGCTGCTGCTCGCCACCTTCGTCGGCGAAGGGGTGCGGGCCGCGTTCGACCCGAGGGCGGAACGCCGATGAGCCGCGAAGTCCTGAAGATCGAGGGGCTGAGGATCGGCGTGAAGTCCGGCGCGGAGACGCGGGAGCTGACGCACGGCACGGACCTCTCCGTCCGCGCGGGCGAGTTCTTCGCGCTCGTGGGCGAATCGGGCTCGGGCAAGACGATCACGGCGCAGGCCGCGCTGGGCTTCCTCCCGCAGCCGGGCGGAACCAGGCTCGCCGGACGCGTGGAACTGGACGGCAGGGACCTCTTTTCGCTGCCGGAGGAGGAACTCCGGAAGATCCGCGGGAAGGAGGTCGGGCTCGTCTTCCAGGAACCCTCCTCCGCGCTCGACCCGCTGATGCGCGTCGGACGCCAGCTGAAGGAG
This sequence comes from Fibrobacterales bacterium, assembly GCA_017650365.1. Taxonomy (GTDB): domain Bacteria; phylum Fibrobacterota; class Fibrobacteria; order Fibrobacterales; family CADBQJ01; genus CADBQJ01. The sequence continues at coordinate 13,507 of JAGCEZ010000067.1, forward strand.
ACGCTCCTCCTCCACGGCGGTTCCGAAGGCGCGGACGAGCGGGTCCGCGAGATGCTCCGGGCCGTGGAACTCCCCGAACGGGTCCTGGACGCCTGGCCGCACGAGCTCTCCGGCGGAATGCAGCAGCGCGCGGTGATCGCGATGGCGCTGATGCACCGGCCTTCGCTCCTGGTCGCGGACGAGCCGACCACCGCGCTCGACGTGACGATCCAGGCGCAGGTCCTCGAACTGCTGGCGAAGCTGCGGAAGGAGCTGGACGTCGCGGTCCTCTTCGTCACGCACAACCTCGCGCTGGTGGCGCAGCGCGCCGACCGGCTCGCGGTGATGGAAAAGGGATCGATCGTCGAGGAGGGGAGCGTGGAGGATTTCTTCCGCGCGCCGAAGCACCCCTACTCCAGACGGCTTCTCGCCTCGGTGCCGAAGCTTCCCGAGCCCGGGCGGATCTCCGTTCCGGACGCCGGGGCGGAAAAGGCGGGAACGCCGGAGAGAAGGACGATTCTCGAAGGGCGCGGGCTGCGCGTGCGCTTCGCGACGAAGTTCGACCTGCTGGGCCGCCCGACGGAGTGGCTGGACGCGGTGGACGGCGTGGACGTCGCGGTCGGCGAGGACCACGCGCTCGGGCTCGTGGGCGAATCGGGCTCGGGCAAGAGCACGCTCGGACAGACGCTGCTCGGGCTGCGCCTTCCGTCGGAGGGCGAGGTCTTCGCGGACGGGGCGCTCTTCGCGACGCCCGCGGGGCTCGCGATGCGGAGCGCCGCGGAGGAGCGCGCGTTCCGGCGCCGCTTCCAGATCGTCTTCCAGGACACCGCCTCCTCGCTCAACCCGCGCTCCACGGTCTTCGACATCCTCGCGCGCCCGATGCTCGCGCACGGGATCTGCGCTAAGGCGGACGCGCGCCGGCGCTGCGCGGAGCTTCTCGACCTGGTCGAGCTCCCGTCCGACTCGCTGGGCCGGTTCCCGCACGCCTTCTCGGGCGGGCAGCGGCAGCGCGTCGCGATCGCGCGCGCCCTCTCCCTGCGCCCGAAGCTCCTCGTCTGCGACGAGATCGTCTCCGCGCTCGACGTCACGATCCAGGCGCAGATCCTCGGGCTCCTGAAGCGCCTCCGGAAGGAGTTCCGGCTCTCGCTCCTCTTCATCGCGCACGACCTCGCCGTGGTCCACGAGGTCTGCGACGACGTCGCGGTGATGAAGTCGGGGAGGATCGTCGAGCGCGGTCCCTGCGCCGAAGTCTTCGCGCGCCCCTCCGACCCCTACACGAAGAAGCTGCTCGCGGCCGTGCCGCGGATCGGGGCGGAATGAAGCGCGCGCCGATGGAGCTCGCCGTGGAGAGGATCGTCGCCGGCGGCGACGGCCTGGCCCGGCTCGACGGCCGCGTGGTCTTCGTCTCCGGCGCGCTTCCCGGCGAGCGCGTGCTCGCGGAGGAGGTTTCCGCCAAGCGGGATTTCGCCAAGGCGAGGGTCCTCGAGGTGCTCGAGCCCTCGCCGTTCCGGCGCGTGCCGTTCTGCCCGCGCTTCGGAATCTGCGGCGGCTGCTCGCTGCAGCACTGCTCCGCGGAGGGGCAGCGGCTGGCCAAGCGCGGCGTCGTCGAGGACCTCTTCCGGCGCCAGCTGAAGCGCGGCCTGCCCGAGGGGTTCGACGTGGAGCAGGGGAGCGAATCCGGCTACCGCAACCGCGCCCGGGTGCACGCGTTCTTCCGCGGCGGCCGGAACGTCGCGGGGTTCCTCGGGCGCGAATCGCACCGGCTCGTGGAGCTGGACTCCTGCCCGGTCCTGCACGAATCGCTGGAGGGGCTCTTCGCGCGGGTCGCGCGGATGCCCGGGCGCAACATGGAGGTGGACGCCTTCGGCTGCGCCTCCGGAACGTTCGTCGGGAACCGCGCGCACGCCTTCGCGACCGTGCGCGGGCGCGAGTACCATTTCGACACGTCGCTCTTCTTCCAGTCGAACCTCGAGATGCTCGAACGGCTGCTCGACTGGCTCTTCGCGAACGCCGGCGTCCGCGGCGGGGAGCTGGCGATCGACCTCTTCTCCGGCGTCGGGCTCTTCGCGGCGCAGCTGGAGGGTTCGTTCGAACGCATGGTCGCCGTGGAGCGCGAGCCGGGCGCGCTGCTCTGGCTGCGCGACAACCTCTCGGAGCGCGCGGAGGCCTGGACCGCCGCCGCCGAGGAGTGGAAGTCGGACCGGCGCCCCGACCTGGTCGTCGTCGATCCGCCGCGCGAAGGGCTCGCCCCGTCGCTCCCGAAGACGCTCGCGGAGTGGAACCCGCGCGAGCTCTGGTACGTCTCCTGCGACCCGGCCACCTGGGCGCGCGACGCCGCGCGGCTCGAAGGCGAGGGCTTCGTCCTGAAGGCGCTGCGGGGGTTCGACTTCTACCCCCAGACGCCGCACTTGGAGCTGGCGTCGGTCTGGTCGCGCTGAGAAAAACGCGCCGGAGCGGTCCTTTCGCGTCCACTTGGCGCATTTGCTTTTTTTAGCTATGTTGCAAACGGCGCTCCCGGAACGGCGGGCGCAGGACAACTTGAATCAGGAGAATGGAGATGAACATCAAGAAGATCGTCGCTCTCGTCGCCGTCGTCGCGGCCTGCGCTTCGGCGTCCACCGTGCCCGACAACACCTACACGGGGTTCAACCTGAGCCTCGGTTTCCAGTTCTGGAGCCTGGACGGCAACAAGTTCGCCGATCAGTCGTTCCCCTCCATCGGCTTCGGCTTCGACATCGGCATGCCCCTCAAGAGCGATTCCACCAAGTCCATGGCCATCGGTTTCGGCGGCAACGGCTGGATCCAGTCGATCGAACTGCGGGGCGGCCAGGACGACACCGGCTGCCTCGGCCTTCTGGGCCCGTCCCTCAACATGAAGAACGGCAAGTTCGTCGGCGGCTTCCGCCTCGGCACCTCGTTCGTCGTGGACACGGAATACGGCGAAGGCGGCACCCTGGGCTTCGGCATCAACTCCTACGCCGGCTACGACCTCGGCAACCACTGGGCCGTCATCTTCGACGCGCACTACACGGTCACGGAATACACCGACCGCGACATCGACTACGAAGTCGGCGGCATCGGCGTGGGCCTCTCGTACAACGGATTCTAGGGCGTCCGCGCGCGTGCGCGGAACGGAAAAAAGACGAGGGCGCGCGGTTTCCCGCGCGCCCTTCCCTTTTCGTTTCATCCTGCGCCGAAGGCGCCATCGTCCGCACTAGTCCCTGGCGACTAGTCCCTACTCCGCGTCGGCCCCGTGGCACTTCTTGTACTTCTTGCCCGACCCGCAGGGGCACGGGTCGTTGCGCCCGACCTTGGGGTACTGGCGCGGCTGCTGCACGGGCGAGGCCTGGCGCACGGGGCGCGGGGCGGCGCCGGCGGTTCCGGGCGCGGCGACCTGCGGGGCGGCGCCCTGAGGCGCGCCCTGGACGGAGGTGACCTTGACCGGCTTGAGCGGCACGGGCGGCACGGAGTCGTCGGGGCCGCGCAGGCGCACGTTCAGCAGGCGCTCGGCCACGACGAGCGCGATGCGGTCCATGCAGTTGGAGAAGAGCGCGAAGCCCTCCTTCTTGTAGATCATCAGCGGGTCGCGCTGCGCGTAGCCGTGGAAGCGGATGGCGTCGCGCAGGGCGTCCATCGTCCGCAGGTGCTCCTTGTAGATCTGGTCGATCGTGATGAGCATCACGCGGCGCTCCAGCTCGCGGATGTTCTCGGCCGCCACGTAGAGCTCGAGCTGCCTGTACTTCGCCCACGCGTTCTCGATCACGAGGTCGAGCACCGCCTCGGCGGTCAGCCCCTTGCGGTCGAGCGACTCGAGGTCCAGCTCCAGCCCGTAGACGCGGTTCAGGTAGGCGCCCGCGCCCGCGAGGTCCCACTGCTCGGGGTAGCCTTCGCCGACGAAGCGGTTCACCTGCATGTCGAGCGCGTCCTCGACGCGGTTCTTCACCTCGTCGTCGATGTCCTCGCCCATCAGGATGCGGCGGCGCAGGCCGTAGATCACCTTGCGCTGCTCGTTCATCACGTTGTCGTATTCCAGCAGGTGCTTGCGCGCTTCGAAGTTCTGCCCCTCCACGCGGCGCTGCGCGTTGGCCACGGACTTGGTCACCAGCGGGTGCGTGATGACGTCGCCCTCCTGGCCGAGCCGCCCCATGATCCCCTTCAGGCGGTCGCCGCCGAAGATGCGCATGAGGTTGTCGTCGAGGCTGAGCAGGTACTGCGATTCGCCCGGGTCGCCCTGGCGGCCGGAGCGCCCGCGCAGCTGGTTGTCGATGCGGCGCGACTCGTGGCGTTCGGTGGCCAGCACGTAGAGGCCGCCCAGCTCGGGCACGCCCGGGCCGAGCACGATGTCGGTGCCGCGGCCGGCCATGTTGGTCGAGATGGTGACGCGCCCCTGGTGGCCCGCCATCTTGATGATCTCGGCCTCGCGCGCGTGGTTCTTGGCGTTGAGCACGTCGTGCGCGATCCCCTCGCGCTTCAGCCGCGCGGAGAGCAGCTCGGACTTCTCGATGGAGACGGTGCCGACCAGCACGGGCTGCTTCCGTCCGTGCAGTTCGCGGATCTTGGCGACGACGGCGTCCTCCTTCTCGCGGTAGCTGCGGTAGATGAGGTCCTGGTTGTCGATGCGGATGCAGGGCTTGTGCGTCGGGATCACCACGACCTTGAGCCCGTAGATCTCGCTGAACTCGCGCGCCTCGGTGTCGGCCGTCCCGGTCATCCCCGCGAGCTTATTGTACATGCGGAAGAAGTTCTGGAACGTGATGGTCGCGAGCGTCTGGCTTTCGCGGCGGATCGGCACCTTCTCCTTGGCCTCGATGGCCTGGTGCAGCCCGTCGGAGTAGCGGCGGCCGACCATCTTGCGCCCGGTGTTCTCGTCGATGATCACCACCTCGCCGTTCTCCACGACGTAGTCGATGTCGCGCTTGAAGATGGTGTGCGCCTTGAGCGCCTGGTCGATGTGGTGCACCCACTGCGAGTTGAGGTCGCCGTAGAGGTTGTCGATGCCGAGCTTCTGCTCGCAGAACTTCACGCCCTCGTCGGTGAGGAGCGCCTGGCGGGCCTTCTCGTCCACGGTGTAGTGCACGTCGGGCTTCATCAGCGGGATGATGGCGTCGGTGCGGGCGTACTTGTCGGTGGAGTCCTCGGCGGGGCCGGAGATGATCAGCGGCGTGCGCGCCTCGTCGATGAGGATGGAGTCGACTTCGTCCACGATGGCGTAGTTCAGCTCGCGCTGCACGAGCTCCTCGCGCATGACGGCCATGTTGTCGCGGAGGTAGTCGAACCCGAACTCGTTGTTCGTGCCGTAGGTGACGTCGGAGCCGTAGGCCTCGCGGCGCTGCGCGGGGTTCAGCCCGGCCACGATCAGGCCCACGGAGAGCCCGAGGAAGCGGTAGGCGAGCCCCATGGTCTCGGCGTCGCGGCGGGCGAGGTAGTCGTTGACCGTGACGACGTGCGTCCCCTTGCCGGAGAGCGCGTTGAGGTAGACGGGGCAGACGGCGGCGAGCGTCTTGCCTTCGCCGGTGGACATTTCGGCGATGCAGCCGCGGTGGAGCACGATGCCGCCGATGAGCTGCACGCGGAAGTTCTTCATGCGGAACGGGCGGACCGATTCCGGATGGAGCTCGCGCATCTTCGCGTAGAACGAGGCGGGGAGGTGCACCTCCCATTCGCTCTTCTCCGCCAGCTCGGAGCGGGCCTTGAGCGCGTGCGCCTTCTCCTCCTCTCCCAGGCGGTCGAGGTCGAAGGCGTACTCCTCCTTCACGGCGTTGAACATGCCGAGGCGGCGGTCGCACGCTTCGCGGCAGACGGCGAAGGCTTCGGGCAGGACGTCGTCGAGGGTGGAGCCCGCCGCGAGCTTTTCGCGGAGGACGGCGGTCTGGGCGGCCAGCTCGGCGTCGTCCATCGCCTCGTAGCGCTCGCCCAGCGCGTCGATCCGGTCGAGGACCGGGATCAGCTTCTTGATGTAGCGCTGGTGCGGGTCGCCGACGATCTTGTAGAGAATCTTGTCGATGATGGTCATTTTCGTCTCGCCAAAGGGCAAAAAAGGGGGAAACGGGATTCCCGGAAAGGCGGAAATCTAGAAAACCGGGCTTGGGAGGCTTTCCCGGCTGCCTTTCGCCCTAGGGCCCGGCGCGCGGCGCGACGACGTCCCAGAGGACGATTCCGGCCAGCTTCGGCCTGCTCCGGAGGTAGTCGGAGAGCTTCTGCTCCGAGACCTCGCCCAGCCTGCTGGAGGCGTGGCGCAGGACGGCGGCCTTTCCGGAGTCCTGGACCACGAGCCCGGCGTGGGTCGCCCAGATCCAGTCCAGGTTGTCCACGAAGGCGATTCCGGAGACCCGCGGCCCGGCTTTCAGCGTGTCGAAGAGCGCGATCGCCTTCTCGCGCGGCAGGACGCGGAGCTCGGAGGGGGTGTCCTCGACGCCGGCGGTGTCCAGCCCGTTGGCGGCGGCGAACCTCCGGCGCCCCATCGTCCGGGAGAGGAGCGTGTCGCCGGGGAGCGGCCGGAGCGAGACGAGGGCCCGGTTCCCGCCGCGGATCCAGTCGTCCACGAAGAAGTGGTTCCGGTGCGCGAAGTCGGCGATTCCCCGGTCGTAGCGGATCTCGGTCAGGTGCGGGAGGATCTCCTCGGGGTTCTCCGCCAGGGCGAGCGCGAGGACGTGCTCCACGAACGTGACGCAGTCCAGGCTGTCGGGGAGGACCAGCGGGCGGTCGGAGACCTCGCCCGAGGCCCCTTCGCCCGTCGGGCCGGCGAGGTAGGGGCGCCCGAGCATCCGCTTCGAGAAGAAGTCCATCCGCGGGAGGAGCCCCTTGACGCCGCGTCCGGCCTCCCAGTCGAGCCGCGCGGTCCTGAGCGCCCGGCGCTCGGCGTCCTCGTGGTCGGCGACCGCGGTCCAGATCGAGTCCATGACGGCGCGGGCGGCCTGGTCGGAGCCCTTGTAGCCGTTGATGTAGAGCGTCACGCAGAGCGTGTCGCCGAGCGCGGTGGCGACGTAGCCCGCGAGCCCCTGGACGCCGCCGACGTAGCCGGTCTTGAAGCGCGTGCGGTAGGGGAACTCGAAGTTCGGCATGCGCGAGCCGAAGTCGGGCCGGGCGAGCGAGCTCCACCAGAGGTCGAGGTGCGGCGACGAGAGCGTCTTCTGCAGGAGCTTGTTCATCTCGCGCGGCGTGACGCGGTTGGAGAGCGAGAGGCCGGAGCCGTCCACCAGGCGGATCCTCGAGGTGTCGATCCCGATCGAGGCGAGGCGCTTCCGCTCGGCCTCCAGCCCCTTCGCCACGCTGGCGGTGCCGGAGGTCTTCGCGCCGATCTGCCGGAGGAGCGTCTCGGCGTAGAAGTTCTGCGAGCGCTGGTTGATCTCCGCGAGGATGGAGGGGAGCCCGACGGTCTTCATCCGCAGCTCGGCCCAGAGCGGGAGGACGGCGGGCGCGGGTTCGGGCGCGAGCTCGAGCCCCTGCAGGCGCATCGCCTCGCGGAAGGCCTCCTCGAACCAGAACTGGCTCTGCCGCACGGGGATGACCGCGTCCATCGGCATGGCGTCCTCGCCGATCGTGCCGGAGACGGTCACCTTGTTCTCGAGCCGGTCGAGGGAGTAGCGGAGCTTGCGGCGCCTGCCCGGGACGGTCTTCGCGTTCGTGCGGTCCACCGAGAAGAGCGAGAGGCCGGGCGAGACGGCGACGTCCACGGAGTCCCCGGCCTTCGCGCCGGGCAGGATGCGCATCAGCGCGCAGTTGTCGTTGAAGGCGAGCGCGGTGATCTCCGCGCCGTACCAGCTGTCGAGGAAGCGGCGCTCCCAGGTCTCGGGCGAGGGGACGTCGGGGTACCAGGATCGGTCCACCTCGACGGCGCCGGCGATCGTGTCGATCCCCATCGCGCGGATCGAGTCGCACCAGGAGCGCAGGACGAAGAGCGGGTCGCCGAAGAAGCGCCCGGAGACGCTCGGGTCGCCGCGCCCGACGACGACGAGGCGCCCGCGGAAGGTCTTCCCCTCCTGGCTTCCGTAGAGGCGCAGGAGCGTCTGCGGGGCCCAGTCCTCGGGGAAGGTCTCGAGCGCGGTGGAGGTGACGACGAGCTTGAGCGTGGAGGCCGGCGTGAAGGCGGTGTCCGGGCGGACGGCGTGGAGGTACTTCCCCTGCTTCCGCGAGTGGACGACCAGCCCGAGGCGCCCGCCGATCCCGGAGCTGTCGAAGATGTCGAGGATCCGCCGCTCGAACGCGGCGCGGGGCTTCGTCTGGTCGAGCCCGAACGCGGAACTGCCCGGCGTGGGCTCGGGCGCGGGGGCGGCGGGAGCGCTCGGGCGGTTCGCGCCGAAGAGCGTTGCGCAGAGGAGAAGCGCGCAGGCGGCGGCCGGACGGCGCCTTTTCACGCGACGATCTCCGCGAACCGCTCGAAGAATTCCGGGAAGGTCTTGGTGACGCACCCGGGGTCGAGGATCGTGACGGGCGCCCCGCCGAACGCGGCGAGCGCGAAGCACATCGCCATGCGGTGGTCGTTGTAGGTCGCGATCTCGGCGGGGCGGATCCGTTCGGGCGGGAGGACGGAAAGGTAGTCCGGGCCCTCCTCGGCCTCCGCGCCGAGCTTGCGGAGCTCCGCCGCCATCGCGGCGATGCGGTCGGTCTCCTTCACGCGCCAGTTGCCGATTCCGCGGATCGTGGTCCGGCCCTTGGCGAAGAGCGCCGTCGTCGCGAGCGTCATCGCCGCGTCGGGAATCGCGTTGAGGTCGAGGTCCGCGCCCCGGAGTCCGTCCGGGCCGGGGGCGGCTTCGATCCACGAACCGCCCCGGCGGATCTCCGCGCCCATCTTTTCGAGCACGTCGGCGAAGGCGACGTCGCCCTGGACGCTCTCCAGGCCCGCGCCCTCCACGCGGATGCGCCCGCCCGCGATCGCGCCGGCGGCCAGGAAGTAGCTCGCCGCGGAGGCGTCGCCCTCGACGAAGTACTCGCCCGGGGAGCGGTAGCCCGCGCCGTCCGCCTTCCCGCGGACCCGGAACCGGGCGTAGCCGTCGCGCTCGGCCGCGACCCCGAACTTCTCCATCACGGCGAGCGTCATGTCGACGTAGGGCCTGCTGACCAGCTCGCCGTCGATCCCGATCTCAAGCCCGCGCCCGAAGAGCGGGGCCGAGAGCAGGAGGGCGGTCAGGAACTGGCTGGAGGTGTTCCCCTTCACGCGGACGGCGCCGCCTTCGAGCGGCCTCCCGTGGATCCGCAGCGGCGGGAATCCTTCGTTTTTCAGATACGAAATCTCCGCGCCGAGCGAGCGCAGCGCGTCCACCTGGTCGCGGATCGGGCGCTCCTCCATCCGCTTCTCGCCGACGAGGGTCCAGTCGCCCGGGCTCGCGGCGAGCGCGGCGCAGAGCGGGCGCATCGCGGTCCCGGCGTTCCCCAGGTCGAGGACGGCCGGGGAACCGGAGCGGAACGCGCCCCCGGTCCCCGCGACGGAGATTCCGTCCGGGCCTTCCTCGATCCCGACGCCGAGCGCGGAGAGCGCCTCCAGCATGCGGGCGGTGTCGTCGGAGCGGAGGAGGTTCTTCAGGACGGTCTTCCCCTCGCCCAGCGCGGCGGCCAGGAGCGCGCGGTTGCTGAGCGACTTCGAGCCCGGGAGCCGGACGGTCCCGTCGGCCTTCCGAAGGGGTCCGAGGACGATTTTGGAGGGGAACGCGGCCATGCGGGAAATTTAGGTATTTAGTTTTGGGGCATGGAATTCACGCCCGAAACGATGGCCGCCAACGCCGCGGCGGTCCAGGCCCGGATCGAGGCCGCCTGCGCGAAGTGCGGTCGCGACCCGTCCGAAGTGCATCTTCTCTGGGTCTCCAAGACCAAGCCGATCGAGGCCGTCCGCGCCGCCTACGCCGCCGGGGCCCGCGATTTCGGCGAAAACCGCGTGCAGGAGCTCGTCGAGAAGTTCTCCGACCCGCTCCCCGGCGTCGTCCGCCATTTGATCGGGCCGCTGCAGTCCAACAAGGCCCGCAAGGCCGCCGCCTGCGCCGACGTGATCCACTCCGTCGCCTCGCTCGACCTGGTCCGCCGGCTCGACCAGCTCGCCGAAGAGGAGAACCGGACGCTGCGCCTGCTCTTCCAGGTCAACTGCTCGGGCGAAGGGACCAAGAGCGGACTCGCCCCGGAGGAGGTCGAACCCTTCCTCCGCGCGCTGCCCGAAACGCCCCGTTTGTTATATTCCGGACTGATGACGATCGGGCCGAACACGGGGAATCCCGAGGACGCCCGGCTTCCCTTCCGCCGCCTCCGCGCCTGGCGCGACGCTTTCCTCGGCTCGGACGGACGGTTCGCCCGCTTCTCCGAGCTCTCCATGGGGATGAGCGAGGACCTGGAGGTGGCGATCGAGGAGGGGGCGACCTGGGTGCGCGTCGGCACCGCGCTTTTCGGAGCCCGCGACTACGGCGCCCCGGCGACAAAGGAGTGAAGATGGAACTGACGCCTCTGGACATCCGCAAGCAGGAGTTCCGCCGCAAGAGCTTCGGGGGGCTGGATCCCGCCGAGGTCGAGGGCTTCCTCGAAATGGTCGCCGTGGAGTTCGAGCGCCGCCAGCACGAGAACGCCGACCTGCAGGAGAAGCTGAACCAGGCCAAGGAGCAGCTCGCGCACTACCGCGCCATCGAGCAGACCCTCCAGGAGGCCGCCGTCACGCTCCAGCGCACGCTGGAGGAGAAAAAGGTGGACGCGCACCGCGAAGCCGACTTCATCGTGGCGCAGGCCCGCGCCGAGGCCCAGCGCGAGACCGAATCGATCCGCAAGGAGTCCGAGGCCCTGCGCGGCGACGTGCAGCAGCTCCGCAACCAGCGCACGAACTTCTTCGTCCGCTTCCGCAGCCTGCTCCGCTCGCAGTGGGACCTGCTCGAGGCGCTCGAGCACGAAGGCGGCGAGGCGCCCGAGGCGGCGAAGTCCGCCGAGGACATCTCTTTCCGCAACCGCCGGGCCCAGCGCCAGCAGAGCGCGACGATGTCGATTCCCGTCGTGCCGGCCGAAGGCAAGGCGCCCGAAACCCAGTCGTGAAAATCAAGGTCAAGACCACGCCGCGGTCCAAGGTCGTCCGGCTGGACGAACCCGGCCCCGACGGCGTCTGGCAGGCGCGCGTCCAGGCTCCGCCCGTGGACGGCAAGGCCAACGAGGCGGTGATCCGCCTTCTTTCCGACCATTTCGGCGTCCCGAAGAGCAGGATAACCCTCGTTTCCGGCGAGACTTCGCGGCTGAAGACGTTCGAGGTGCCCGAAGGGTAGGGGAGAACCTGGTGGACGGACGGATCCCGGACATCGCGCGCTGCTCGCTGGACGACTTCAAGTCGGTCAAGCTGCAGGACCGCGTCGACACGAAGTTCGTCGTGCCCGCGCGCCTCGTCCCCGGGCTGCTGGAATCCGTCTCCGGGAAATACGCCGCGCTCGAGATCGGCGGCGAAATCCGGCACCGCTACGAGTCGCTCTACTTCGACACGCCGGACTTCGACTTCTACAACGACCACGCCCGCGGCAGGAAGCCGCGCTCCAAGGTGCGGATGCGCCACTACTGCGCGAACAATCTCTTCTGGCTGGAGCACAAGCGCAAGAAGGAGCTGCGGACGAAGAAGAAGCGGATCGAGATCGGCGCGATTTCCCCGTCGCTCTCCCCGGAATGCCTGGAGTTCCTCTCGCGCTTCGACCTGCCCTGCGCGCCTTCGGAACTGCGCCCGGCGCTCTGGACCCGCTTCGACCGCGTGACGCTGCGCGACCTCGCGGGGGCCGAGCGCGCGACCGTCGACTTCGGGCTCTCGGTCGAGCGCTGGCTCGCGCCGGGCGCGGATCCCGGGGGCGTCCGCCGGATCGACTTCTCCCCGGTCGCGATCGTCGAGCTCAAGCAGTCCCGCGTGCGCCGCGACTCCCCGCTCTTCTCCGAGCTCCGCGCCCGCGGCCTCGCGCCGCGCTCCTGGAGCAAGTACTCCGTCGGCTGCTCCCTGCTGGTTCCCGGGCTGAAGGCGAACGCTTTCAAGCCGCAGCGTCTTCTTCTCGAAAAGCTCTCCACCTGAAAAACGAGGTCTTGCCATGGACGTCTTCTTCGGCGGCATCCCCCTGTTCGATCCCGAGGGCATGACGAACCTGCTCCTGCGGTTCGCCCTGAACCTCGCGGCCACGCTGGTCCTGATCGGCCTGCTCTACTACCGCCGCGGCGGGCGCAAGGACTACTTCTTCACCGACATGGTGATCAGCGTCACGGTCTTCCTGCTCTGCTTCCTGCTCGAGAGCGTGAAGATCCAGCTGGGCTTCGCCCTCGGCCTCTTCGCGGTCTTCGGCATCATCCGCTACCGCACCGAGAGCATCCCGATCAAGGAGATGACCTACCTCTTCGCCGTCATCGGGCTGAGCATCGTCAACGCGCTCGCGAACAAGAAGGTGAGCTACGCGGAGCTGCTCTTCACGAACGCGGCGCTGATCGGGACCGCGGCCGCGCTCGAACACTGGTTCATCGGGCGCGCCGAGCGCGTGCTGAAGATCCGCTACGAGAAGATCGGGCTGATCCGCCCCGACCGCCGCGAGGAGATGCTGGCCGACCTGTCGGAGCGGCTGGGCGTCGACGTGAAGCGCGTCGAGATCGGCGACATCGACTTCATGCGCGACGTCGCGGAGGTGACGATCTTCTTCCGCCACCGCCCCGCGGAGAAGGAGGGCCGATGAAGGGCCGCCTCCTCGCCGCCCTGGCCGCGCTCGCGCTTCTGGCCGCGCCGCTCGCCGCCGAGGACGACTTCGGGATCCGCTACGGGCTCGACGTCGGATTCCGCCCGGTCAAGAAGCTGACGACGGGGCTGGAGTGGGAGCTCCGCACCGAGGACAACGCCTCCGCGTTCGACCGCATGAACTTCACCCCCTACGCGGAGTGGAAGATCCTGCCCTGGCTGGAGACGAAGCTCGCCTTCCGCTGGATCCTGGACTGGAAGGACAACGAGAAGTCCTGGCGCAAGGACTACTGGCGCGACGCCTGGCAGCTGCGCTGGGACGTCCGGCCCTCGCTCGAGGTCGGCAAGTTCGAACTCTCCTACCGGTTCCGCGCGACCTGGCGCGAAAGCGGCTGGATGGAGACGCCGACGCGCTGGAACGAGAAGCACACGAAGATCAAGGGGAAGGAGCCCGAACTCTCGGAGGAGGTCGCGCTGCGGAACGCCCTGAAGGTCTCCTGGAAATCGCCCTTCTGGAAGCTCCGGCCCTATCTCCTCTCCGAACTTTTCGCGGTCTGGGACGACGACGAGGTGGACGATTCCCCGCGCCTGGCGAAGTGGCGCAACAGCGTCGGCGTGAAGCGGAAATGGCTCAAGCGGTTCTCCACGGAACTGGCCTTCACGTGGGATCGCGAGCGCGAGGACGGAATCAACTCCAACCTCCTCTTCGTCTCGATCGGACAGTCGGCCGTTTTCTGAACGCCGCGGCGGCGGCCGTCTCCCCGCAGTAGTTTTTCGCATAGACAAAACAAACGAAGGGCGCGGGCGCGGCGGCGTTTGCGTCCTATGTTGTTTGCGTACACTTAGCGTTTTTCGGATATATGGAAAATGGCGGTTTTTTAGCTGAAAAATCCGCCGTCCGGCGCCTTTTCCCCGGTGTAATAAATGGGGAAATTATCTATTGTTGCCTGCGCACCATCTCCAAGGAGCGAAAAGAATGGCAAGGGAAAACAGTCTGGGCTTTCTGCTGATGAAGAACTCGCGCGTGGTCGCGCGCCTCTATCAGCGCGAACTGATGACTTCCGGCATCACCGCCCCCCAGAGCGGCATCATCCTGGTCCTGAACGACGGCGAGCTCTGCCAGAGCGAGCTGAGCAAGGCGCTGAACCTCGACAAGGCGAACGCCTCGATCATGCTCAAGCGCATGACCGAAGAGGGCCTGGTCAAGGGCCGCAAGGACGCGAAGGACGGACGCCGCGTGATCTACGGCCTGACCCCGGCGGGCAAGAAGCTCGTCCGCAAGGTCGTCGAGGCGGACAAGGCGGTCGCCGCCGAGATCATCTCCGTCGTCGGCGAAGAGGCCGTGAAGGCCGGCATGGAAATGCTGAAGAAGATGCACGAGTCCAGGGCCCTGCGCTAGGACCCGCCGGAATTCCGGACGAAGCCGCCCTCCGGGGCGGCTTTTCCCTTTTCCGCGGCGGAGCCGCGCCCGCCTTTCTAGATTTGGCGGGCCCGCGCGGGCGGGCGGTTTCCGGCCGGGTCCAATCGTACGGACCGGTTCGAGGGCCACGTACCCGCAGGATCGACATGCTCGAATTCGTCTTCCCCGACGGCTCCGCCAGACAGTTCCCCGAAGGGACCACCGGTCTCCAGATCGCCGAATCCATCGGCCCCCGCCTCGCCCAGCAGGCGATCGGCGTGAAGGTCGGCGAGACGGTCTACGACCTCTCCCGCCCGCTCTCCGAAGGCGGCGCCCTCCGCGTCATCACCCCGAAGAACGACGACCCCGACGCCCTGATGCTGCTGCGCCACAGCTGCGCGCACGTCCTCGCCGAGGCGATCTGCGACCTCTTCCCGGGAACCAAGCTCGCCTACGGGCCGGCGATCGAGAACGGGTTCTACTACGACCTCTCCACCCCGCGCCCCCTCTCCGAGGAGGACTTCGCGGCCATCGAGGCCAAGATGGCCGAGCTGATCGCGCTCGACCGCCCCTTCGTCCGCTGCGAAACCGGCGTGGACGAGGCGATGCGCCGCACCGAGGGCGACAAGTACAAGCGCGACAACGTCGAACGCGCCATCGCCCGCGCGAAGGACGCCGGCAAGGAGCCCGTCCTCTCCTTCTACTCCAACGGCGACGCGCCCGACGCCTGGAGCGACCTCTGCGCCGGCCCGCACGTGCCGAGCGCCGGCTTCCTCAAGGCCTGCAAGGTGCTCTCCGTCTCCGCCGCCTACTGGCACGGCGACCAGAGCAGCGACTCCCTCACCCGCGTCTACGGCACCTGCTTCGCCGACGCCAAGGGGCTCAAGGACTACCTGCGCTTCCTCGAGGAGGCCAAGAGGCGCGACCACCGGCGCCTGGGCCGCGAGCTCGACCTCTTCCACCTCGAGGAGCACTCGCCGGGCATGGTCTTCTGGCACCACAAGGGGACCCTCCTCTACAACGCCGTCGTGGACCACGTCCGCAAGACCATCCTCTCGCGCGGCTACCAGGAGGTGAAGACCCCCGAGCTGGTCGAAAAGCACCTCTGGGAGCAGTCGGGCCACTGGGCGAAGTACCGCGAGGCGATGTTCGTGGCCCCCACGGCCGACGGCGCGCAGTTCGTGGTCAAGCCGATGAACTGCCCGTGCCACATCGAGATCTTCAAGCAGGGGCTGAAGAGTTTCCGCGACCTGCCGCTGCGCATGAGCGAGTTCGGCAAGTGCCACCGGTTCGAGCTGGCCGGCACGATGCACGGCATCATGCGCGTCCGCGGCTTCACGCAGGACGACGCGCACATCTTCTGCACCGAGGACCAGATCCCCGGCGAGGTGGTCGAGTTCTGCAAGCTGGTGAAGGACCTCTACGCCGACTTCGGGTTCGAGGTCGCGCTGGTGAAGTTCAGCACCCGCCCCGAGCGCCGCATCGGCTCCGACGAGCTCTGGGACCGCGCCGAGAAGGCGCTGGCCGACGCGACCGCCGCCGCGGGCCTGCAGACCGTCCTGAACCCGGGCGAAGGCGCCTTCTACGGGCCCAAGCTCGAGTTCGTCCTCAAGGACTGCCTCGGCCGCGACTGGCAGTGCGGCACGATCCAGGTGGACTTCAACCTGCCCGAGCGCCTCGGCGCCAGCTACGTCGGCTCCGACGGGCAGCGCCACGCGCCGGTGATGCTCCACCGCGCCGCGCTCGGCTCCATCGAGCGGTTCGTCGGCATCCTGATCGAGCAGTACGCCGGGGACTTCCCCCTCTGGATCGCCCCGATCCAGTGCCGCGTGCTCCCGATCTCCGAGAAGTTCCTCGACTACGGCCGCGACGTCCGCGACCGCCTGCTCGCGCTGGGCGTGCGGTGCGAACTCGACGAGTCGAACGAGAAGATCGGCTACAAGATCCGCCAGGGCGAACAGCAGAAGATCCCCTACCTCGCGATCGTGGGTGAAAAGGAGCTCGCGGAGAACACGATCTCCGTCCGCAAGCGCAAGGAGGGCGACCAGGGCGCCCAGACCGTCGAGGCCTTCGCCGCGACGGTCGCCGCCGCCCGCAAGTAGCCCCGTCCGGGACCGGAACGCGAAGGGCCGCCTCCGGGCGGCCCTTTTCGCAAAAACCGCAAAACGCGGCCTCCGGAGCCCCCTTTCCGTTGCAGTTCCGGCGAACTCTTTCTACATTTGTCGCCCAAGCTTTTGAACCGATAGGTACCGATTGATCAAGCGCACCAGACTTCGCGGCCGTCCCGTCCGTCAGGAAGACTCGACCCGCGTCAACGACCGGATCCGCGTTCCGCAGGTCCGCCTCATTGGCGCGGACGGCGCCCAGCTCGGCATCGTGGCGTCCGACGTCGCCCGCTCGATGGCCCTGCGCGCCGGCCTCGACCTCGTCGAAGTCTCGCCCAACGCGGTTCCCCCGGTCTGCCGCATCATGGACTACGGCAAGTACAAGTTCGAGATCGCGAAGAAGGCCCGCGCCTCCAAGTCGAAGCAGCACGTCGTCAAGCTGAAGGAGATCAAGCTCCATCCGAAGACCGACGACAACGACTTCAACTACCGCGTGCGCCACGCGATCGACTTCCTCGAACACGGGTGCAAGGTCAAGGTGATCCTGGTCTTCCGCGGCCGCGAAATGGCCCACCAGGACTACGGCAAGCACCTCCTCGACCAGATGTGCGAAGCGCTCTCCGAAGCGGCCGTGGTGGAATCCCGCCCGCCGATGGAAGGCAACGCCATGACGATCGTTTTCGCCCCCAGCCAGAAGTCCCTCGCGGCCGCCCGCAAGCGTGCCCAGGCGCAGGCGGCCTCCGGACAGGGCGGCGCGAACGGCGACGAAGCCGGGGCCGGCGTCCCGGACGAAGCCGCCGAATCCCAGGACGAAACAGCAAACAACGCACAGGATGGCAACTATGCCTAAGATGAAGACCCACAGTGGGGCCAAGAAGCGTTTCCGTCGCACCGCCTCCGGCAATATCAAGTGCGAAGGTTCCCGCAAGACCACCCCCCGCAAGATGAACCAGCGCCAGCGCCGCTCCGCCCGCCAGGGCACCCTGATCGAAGGCGGAATGGCCAAGCGCATCAGCCGCATGATCGGCGCGTAGCCGGCAGGAGGACAAGATGCCCAGAGCAAAAACCAGAGTCGCTTCCCGCGCCCGCCGCAAGAAGATCCTCGACGCCGCCAAGGGCTACTTCGGCCGTCGCAAAAGCACCGTCCGCATCGCCAAGGAACAGGTCGAACACTCCTGGCGCTACGCCTACGACCACCGCCGCCTGCGCAAGGCGGAGTTCCGCTCCCTGTGGACCGGCCGCATCAACGCGGCCTCCCGCCCGCTCGGCCTCACCTACAGCGCGCTCGTGAGCGCCTGCAAGAAGGCCAACATCGAGCTGGACCGCCGCATGCTCGCCGAACTGGCCCTCAACGAACCGGCCGCCTTCAAGGCCGTGGTCGAAAAGGCCAAGTCCGCCGTCGCCTAGCGGAAAGGATTCGGAAAGGGCGTCGGGAGGACCGGCGCCCTTTTCCCGTTTCCGGAAGGGCCCCGCGCCCGCGGATGGCTAGATTTCGAAACCGCGCACGTGCGCGTGGGAGAAAGGCAATGGACCTCAAACCGATCGAGACTCTTCGCGAACAGTTCAAGGCGAAACTCGCCGAACTGGACACCTCCAACCTCCAGGCGGTCGCCGACTTCCGCACCCGCTTCCTCGGGAAGAAGGGCGAGATCGTGGCGCTGCTGAAGCAGATGGGCTCCCTCCTGCCGGAGGAACGGCCGAAGTTCGGCCAGCACGTCAACGAACTGAAGTCCATGGCCGAGGCGGCGATCGAGGCCGCGCTCGCCAAGGCGCGCGAGACGCGGATGAACCGCGAGCTCGAGTCGGGCTGGATCGACGTGACCGAGCCGGGCCGCGCGCTCCGCGCCGGGTCGCTCCATCCGCTGAACGAGGTGCGCGAACAGGTGGTCGACTTCTTCCGCGGGCTCGGGTTCGAAGTGGCCGGCGGCCGCGAGATCGAGACCGACTGGTACAACTTCGAGGCCCTCAACATCCCGCCGGACCACCCCGCGCGCGACATGCAGGACACCTTCTACGTGGCCGA
>JAGCEZ010000068.1 GCA_017650365.1 Fibrobacterales bacterium
CGCGGTCGCGCCACGTGTTCCGGAGCGCGCGCTCGGTCGCGGGGGAGTCGTTCACGAAGACGCGCCATCCGGGCGCGACTTGCCCGAGATCGCAGTCGGGCGACGGGCGGATCCAGGCTCCGCCCGGCTCCGGCGCCGCTTCGTGGACGCGGCCGCCGGCCGTTTCGCCCTTCGGGCCGGCCAGCAGCAGCCCGTCGCCCGGCGCGACGAACGCGCCCGGGTCCGCGAACCGCGCGAAGATCCGTCCCTTCGACTTCCTCTCCACGGTCCCGAGAAATTCGCCGACGTGCGCGCTGGTCCTTCCGTCCACGAGGCTGCGGTGCGCGGGCCCGTGGAGCCAGCCGCTGAAGAAGCCGCGCGAGAAGGTGCGCGAAAGCGCGGAGAGCTCCTCCGGCGTCGTCTCCTTCCCGTCCAGGCGGTCGCGGTAGGCGCGCGTCGCCGCCGCCACGTATTCAGGGCTCTTCAGGCGTCCTTCGATCTTGAGCGTCTTCACGCCGATCCGCCGGAACTCGTCGACTTCGTCCAGCGATTCCAGGTCGCGCGGGGAGACGAGGAAGCGGCGTTCGCCGAGGTCGGCCTTCCTCCCGTCCACGACGAGCGAGTACTCCAGGCGGCAGGCCTGCGCGCACTGCCCGCGGTTCGCGCTGCGGCCGCCGAAGCTTTCGGAGGTGAGGCACTGTCCGGAGAAGGCCACGCAGAGCGCGCCGTGCGCGAAGCACTCCAGCTCCGTTTCCGAGCCCGCCTCGCGCAGCGCCTTCGCGGTCGCCTCGATCTCCTTCAGCCACATCTCGCGCGCGAGGACGACCTGCGAGAACCCGAAGCGCTCGAGTTCGAGGACCGATTCTGCGGAGGTCGCCGTGGCCTGCGTGGAGGCGTGCAGCGGCTGGTCGGGGCAGAGCTCCCGCGCGAGGGCCGCCAGCCCGAGGTCCTGGACGATCCAGGCGTCGGCGCCCAGCGCCGCGAGGCGCGGCAGCAGCGCGGCGATCCGCTCCAGCTCCTCCTCGAACACGAGGATGTTGAGCGCGAGGAAGAGCTTCACGCCGTACAGGCGGCAGAGTCCGGCCAACTCGCGCAGCTCGTCGAACGAAAAGTCCTTCGACCGCCCGCGCGCGTTGAACCCGGGCACGCCCACGTAGACCGCGTCCGCGCCGTTGTGCACGGCGGCCAGGGCCATCTCCATGTCGCCGACGGGGGCCAGAAGTTCGGGTTTCCGGGCGTTCGCGCCGTCCATGGGCAAAATCTAGAATCGGCGCGGGCGTTCAATCTATATTCATTGACATGGGGCCCCGGATGGAAACAGGAAAGAACTCGACCCCGGCGCTGTTCGCGGCGCTGGCCGTTGCGGCTCTTTTCCTGTCCGCATGCGAGGATTCCGTGGGGCTGGAAAGCGCCCCGAAAGTCGCCTCCGTTTCGGACCTTGACTCCTGCGCCGCGGAAAACGCGGGCGAAGCGGTCTTCGTCGAAGACGAACGGATGCTCTACACCTGCGGAGAGGATGGGTGGAGGGCCGAGCTCGAACCTGCGGAATACGAACGGGATTGCGGCACCGACGTCGTTTCAAACGACTCCGTCTCGAAGTGCGGCGAGGACGGAACGTTCACGGACTCGCGCGACGGCCGCGCCTATAAATGCGTCAAAATCGGCGCCCAGGTCTGGATGGCCGAGAACCTCGACTTCGGGGAGATCGTCCGTTCGACCGTGAACCAGGTCAAAGCGTCCGCGGCGCATGCGCAGAAATACTGCTATAACAACGATTCCACGAACTGCGCGAAATACGGTGGTCTCTATCAGTGGCACACGGCGATGGGACTTTGTGCGGAATATCAGACGAATGATGCGCAAAAAGCCATCCGGGCGCCGCATCACCGAGGCATCTGCCCTGCCGGGTGGCACGTGCCGATGCAGAACGAATGGGAACGACTCGCCGAATTCGTGCAGTCGCCGGATTCGAACGATGCGGGACGAAAGCTGAAGTCGAAAAAAGGATGGGACGGATTCTCGAAGTATACGCCGGTGGGCGCCATCGGCAGATTTGCTTGTCGAGACGACGGATGGGAGCGTATGGCCAAAATCTCTAACAATGCGAAGTACTGTCGAGATGACGAAGGCGGCACAGACTCCGCCTGGGTTGTGCATATAGCTCCGCCGGCGATTGAGGATTATGTTGCCCCGCAGGCGCTAGGCCAAAATGGCCAGGACGAGTACGGTTGGAACGCCTTGCCGAGCGGATACTATCTCTACGCACAGTCGCATGAATATATGGGTCCGCACGTAGGGACAGTTCATTATTGGAAAGGCCAATTTGTCGCGGACGAGGCGTTCTTCTGGTCGACAGGACAAGATGGAAACGATGCCATAGGATACGGAGTGAGCGCCTATCCAGAATACGCCGGGAAAGCGATTTTCCTATGTGGTGCCGTCAGAGACAGCTTGACCGCGTTCGGATACACCTGCAATGGGGAAGCAACTCCGCCAAAAGAATTGTCGGCTGCGCCGTTGTTTGCGGATCCAGTGGATTATGATATATCTATGACGTATTCGACGATGAGTGGCGACAAGAGAAGTGCCCGCTCTGTCCGCTGCGTGCAGGACTGATCCGCGCGCCTTTCTATCTTTGTCGGAAAGAAGGTGGAACTCCCCATGGTCCACGAACTTTCCATGCTGCCGAAGCTCGGCGCGACGCGAATCGCGGCGCTGGCCGTTGTGGCCCTTGTCCCGTCCGCATGCGAGGATTCCGTGGGGCTGGAAAGCGCTCCGAAAGTCGCCTCCGTTTCGGACCTTGCCTCCTGCACCGCGGAAAACGCGGGCGAAGCGGTCTTCGTCGAAGACGAACGGATGCTCTACACCTGCGGAGAGAATGGGTGGAAGGCGGCAATCGAACCGGTCAAACCGGAAGAGTCCAAGGATTCGGGGAAAACGGACACCGTGCGGGAGGTCGTTTCCTTTCCGGATTTGGATTCCTGCACGGCGGAGAACGCTGGCGAAGAGACGCTCGTCAAAGACGAGGACATGCGCTACACCTGCGGCGAAGAGGGGTGGATCGCCGCGAACGAATCCGCGGAATACGGCGACTGCGGCACGGTCGTCGTTTCGGACGATCCCGTCTCGACGTGCGGCGAGGACGGAACGTTCGCGGACTCCCGCGACGGACGAATCTACAAGTGCGTCAAGATTGGCGACCAGGTCTGGATGGCCGAAAACCTCGACTTCGGGGAGATCGTCCGCTCGACCGCGAACCAGGTCAAAGCGTCCGCGGCGCATGCGCAGAAGTACTGCTATAACAACGATTCCACGAACTGCGCGAAATACGGCGGACTCTACCAGTGGCACACGGCGATGGGCCTCTGCGCCGGATACGTCTCAATGGACGCGTCTTCGCGAATCGACGCGCCCCATCGCGGCATCTGCCCGGCGGGATGGCATGTACCGACGCAAGACGAGTGGGAAACACTGATTGAATTCGTGCAGTCGCCCGATTCGAACAACGCCGGGCGCAAGTTGAAATCGAAGGAAGGATGGGACGAACGGCAATACTGCGTGCAAGTTGTCAGCGATTTTTGCTACGGGGGATATTCGTACGGAGTGAACGGGAACGACGTCTATGGCTGGGGCGCCATCCCGAGCGGTTATCTTGGAGAAGTCAGCTGGCTGTCTAGATCTTCGTCGCTTATACCTCCTAGCACGATTGTCATCCAGTCATTTCTGGCATCTCAGGATGAATTCTGGACCGCAACGGAATCCGGCGCGAATACGGCCATGAAGTACTCGGTTGGGGCGCTGGTGGATTCGGTGTGGAACGGCAAAGCGAACAAGGCCGTGCGCAGCGCACGTTCGGTTCGCTGTGTGCAGGATTAGCGGCATGGAACGAATCGGCAAAAGACGAGGCCTCGCGTTTTCGGCGCTTTCCGCCGCGTTCTCGCTTCTTTTCGTTTCGTGCGGCGAGGACAAGATCGTCGCAAGCGGCGATTTCGAGGTGCAGCGTTTCGCGGACCTTCCGACATGCAACGCCGCCTACGAAGGTTTGCTGGCGCGCGTTAAGGCCTGGGACGCGGACTATTTCTGCAACGGTGAAATGTGGGTGCTTCGCGGCGAAAAACCGTCGAAATGCGACTCCAGCGGAATCATGAGGGACTATCGCGACGGGAAGAGCTACAGATGCCTCGACTGGGGCCACGGCGTCTGGATGCGCGACAATCTGAACCTTGGGAAGTTCGAGACAGGGGAGAACCGGCAATCCGCGACGATCTGGACCGAAACGCGCAAACACTGCAGAAACGGCAGCGATGTCTGCGTCGACGGCGCGCTCTACGCCTGGACGACGGCGCTTCTGGTCGACACGATGTTTTTGCGGATGGAACTCAGCATCGTCCTCGATTCTCCCCATCGCGGTCTCTGTCCGGCGGGGTGGCACGTCCCGACCGAGAAGGAGTTCAAGGACGCGTTCGGAGACGACGAGGCGCTGGATCGGCTGTGGTCGAGCCTGAAGGATCCCGCGATCGTCGCCTTCTTCCAATCGGAGGTCTGGACCGCCGGCGACGTCTATTGCTCCAAGAAACTCTCCGGCGGGACGGACGTCCAAGTGGAGATGGAATGGGGCGAAGTCGAGTGCCGTTCGGCGAATGGATACGCCGAGCGCCGTCTCCGCTGCGTGCAGGACTGATTGCGGGTCGTTTCCTCCGACGCGAAAAGCCCGGGCCGAGCGGCCCGGGCTTCGTTCTTTTCCGGAACTCCGGCTAGAACTTGACGGGGTTCTTCTTGCCGAGCACCAGCTGGCGGGTCTTGAGGGGCAGGCCGTAGCAGCGGATGAACCCGGTGGCGTCCTTCTGGTCGTAGGTGTCGACGTTGGTGAAGCCGCCGAGGTCGGCGTCGTAGATGCTGTAGGGCGACTCGATGCCGGCGGGGATGATGTTGCCCTTGTAGAGCTTCACGCGCACCTTGCCGGTGACCACCTTCTGGGTCTGGTCGACGAAGGCGTCGAGCGCTTCGCGCGCGGGGGTGAACCATTCGCCGTTGTAGACGATGTTGGCGTAGTCCTGCGAGAGGCGCTGCTTGAGCATGAGCGTCTGCTTGTCGAGCACGAGCGTTTCGAGCAGCTCGTGGGCGCGGTAGAGGACCGTGCCCGCGGGGGTTTCGTAGACGCCGCGGCTCTTGAGGCCGACCAGGCGGTCTTCGACGATGTCGAGCAGGCCGACGGCGTGCTTGCCGGCGAGGGCGTTGAGCTCGGCGATCATCTTCGCGCCGGAGATCCGCTTGCCGTTCAGCGCGACGGGGACGCCCTTCTCGAAGGAGATCTCGGCGTAGCCGGCCTTGTCGGGCGCCTGTTCGAAGTTGTTCGACATCTTCAGCATGTCGTACTTGTGTTCCTTCCCGGGGTATTCGAGGATGCCGCCTTCGTGGGAGAGGTGCCACAGGTTGCCGTCTTCGGAGTAGATCTTCGTGCGGGAGATGCCGCCGAGCGGGATCTTCTTGGATTCGGCGTAGTCGATCAGGTCCTCGCGGCTGTTGAAGGTCCAGCGTTCGTCCTTCCAGGGCGCGATGATCTTGAGCTGGGGGGCCATGGCCATGTAGGTCAGCTCGAAGCGGACCTGGTCGTTGCCCTTGCCGGTGGCGCCGTGCGCAACGGCGTCCGCGCCTTCCTGCAGCGCGATCTCCACCTGGCGCTTGGCGATGAGCGGACGGGCCATCGAGGTGCCGAGGAGGTAGGTGCCTTCGTAGCGGGCGTTGGCCTTGAGGGTGGGCCACACGTAGTCCTTCACGAACTCTTCGCGGAGGTCTTCGACGATGCACTTCGAGGCGCCGGTGGCCTTGGCCTTCTTGATCAGCGCGGCCTTGTCGATGTCGTCCTGGCCGACGTTGGCGGCGAAGGCGATCACTTCGCAGCCCGGGTAGGTTTCGAGCAGCCAGGGGATGATGACGGAGGTGTCGAGCCCGCCGGAATAGGCGAGGACGATCTTCTTGACGCTGCCGGCGGCGCACTTGGCGCCCTTCTTGCACATCTTGCTCATTTTCGACTCCTTCGAGGTGGGCTTCGAGCGCGCAAAATCTAGTTATCCGGCCGCCCAGAGGCTAATTTTGTCCGGAGGAAAAGGGCCGATGACACGCTCCATTCTCATCGTCTGCGACAGGAACGGCCGGACTTCGATCGGCCACATGGCTCTCTCCATGCGCTCCGCCCTCCTCGCCTCCGGCTGGGACGCCGAGACCCTCTGGCTGCGGAGCCCGAAGTTCTTCCCCTCCGACGAGGGGCTTCCGGGGCCCGCGCTGGACGCCGCCTTCCACCAGACGGGCTTTTTCGCCTACCGCGCCGGGTTCCGGAGGATCCTGGAGGAGCGGAGGCCGGACGCGGTCCTGCTGGCGCAGCCCTGCCTGGGCCACCTGGTCCGCGAGGTCCGCAAGGCCCTTCCCGAAGCCCGCGCCGGGGTCTTCGTCCACGACGTCTTCGCGCAGACGCTCTACCCGCGCAGCCCGAAATTCGCGCTCTTCAACCGCCTTTTTGTCCGCGGGACGGAGAAGGCCGACTTCTACCTCTACAATTCGGAGTGGACGCGGGCGCAGGCCGAGGCCTTCTTCGGAATCGGGGACAGGCCGCACGCGACGGTCGGCTGCCCGATCTCCCGGGCGTTCGCCGACGCCCCGGAGCCGATGACGGAAGGGGAGCGGAGGAATTTCCGCGAGCGGCGCGGCATGGAGGGGTTCAACGGGCTCTGCCTGACGGTCAGCCTGGACGAGGAGCGCAAGAACCTGGCGACGTTCGCCGAGACCGCCGCGCTCCGCCCCCGGATCGCCTTCGTCCGGATCGGCCGCCCGAGCCCGAAGCTCGACGCGCGCGCCCGGGAGCTGGGCCTGCGCAACCTCTTCGGGTTCCACGGCCTCTCCGACGCGGAACTGCGCGACTTCTACCGCGCGGCCGACCTCTTCGTCTGCCCCTCGTGGCTGGAGGGGTTCGGGATGACGCCCCTGGAGGCGCTCTCCTGCGGGACCCCGGCCGCCGTGGCCCGGACCTCGGCCCTGGCGGAGATCTTCTCCGAAGCCCTTCCGACGGTCTCCCCGGCAAACGACGCCACGTCCTGGGCCTCCGTCCTGGACGACGCGGTCGCGGGCCTGCCGGTCGTCCGTCCGGACGGGGTTTCGGCCCTTCTGGAGCGCTTTTCGCCCGCGGCCTTCGGGGAGAGGCTCGACGCGGCCTTCCGCCGATTTCTATCTTAGCTCCGTCGAAACAGCGAAAACGGAAGGCCGGGCGGTCGCGGGAGAAATCCTGAGGAAAGTCCGGGCACCGCAGAGCGGAGTGCTGGATAACGTCCAGTGCCGGCGACGGCAGGAAAGCGCAGCAGAGAGCAGACCGCCGATGGCCTTCGGGCACAGGCAAGGGTGAAACGGCGAGGTAAGAGCTCACCGCGCCCCCGGCGACGGGGGCGGCACGGCAAGCCCCACTCGGTGCAAGACCAAGCAGAGGGAGCGCAAGCGCGGGCGGCTCGTCCGTCAACCCTCGGGTAGGTCGCTGGAGGCGGGCGGCAACGTCCGTCGGAGAGAGATGATCGCCACGGGCCTCCGGGCCCGACAGAACCCGGCTTACGGCCGTCCGTTCTCCTGTTCCGACCCCTTTTGCCCCGGGTGTCCCGTGCGTACGAAGAGTCCGAAAACGTTTCTCGCCGCGCTGCTCCTGTTCCTCGGAACGGGGCTCGCCGCCGCGCAGGAGGCCGCCGGACCCGGAGAGTACGCGCACCCCTCGCCCGAGCTCGACACGCTGCTGCTGGCGCAGCTGAAGTTCCCGCTCTGCCAGGTCCACCCCGAGCGGTGCCTCGTTCCCTGGCCCGAAGCGCCGGCCGGCTGGCGCCGCGCCCTGCTCCCCGCCGGCACGCGCTGGCGCGTGGACTCCATCGCCGTGGTCTCGCGCGACGCCTTCGACGACACCGAGTACAAGGCCGCGCCCGACAGCGCGATCCTGAAACTGGGCAACCATTTCCACTGGGAGACGCGCGAAAGCGTGGTCCGCCGCTGCCTTCCCTTCGCCGAGGGCGACACGCTCGACGCGGAGACCGCGCTGGAGGCCGAGCGGATCCTCCGCCGGCAGAAGTTCCTGAACGAGGCGATCGTCGAACTCTGGGAGGACGGGAACGGAAGGCACGTCGCGCGCGTGGTCGCCTGCGACCGCTTCTCGCTGAGCGTCCCGCTGGCCCTCTCGTTCCCGGACGACGAGGTCTTCTTCACGGTCGGGGTCATCGAGCACAACCTCTTCGGCACCGGCAACTCGCTGGGCGGCCTCTTCTCGCACAACGACGAGCGCGACACGTGGAAGACGATGTTCCACATGCCGCACTTCCTCCTCTACGACCAGAGGCTCGAGGCCGACTGGTCGTGGAGCACCGACGGGTACGAAGGCGCGCTGCAACTCTACCGCCCCTTCACCACGCTCGACACGCGCTGGGCCTGGACGCTCGCCGGGATGCTGCGCAAGTACGATTCGCGCTGGGCGTGGCGGCGCCAGAGCCGGAAGATCGAACTGACGGAGCACGCCTCCGACACGCTGGCCTATCTGGTGAACCCGGACAAGGCGGTCACGGTGGCCGACCTGAACGGAATCTACGAGGACTCGCTCTCCGTCCGGGTGTCGCACGCCTCGGGCGGGCGGCACTTCAAGTCGTACCTGCGCCTCGGCTGGGACCGCCTTTCGCTCGAACGCCCGAAGTCGGTCGACACGCTCAACCTGGCGATCGCCGCGGTGGACGCCTCCGGGAACCCCGACACGCTCGTCGGGCGCGCCGATTCGGAGCTTCCGCGCGCGGGGTTCTACGGGCGGCACGACTCGCGCTTCGGCGTGCGCCACACGTTCAAGTCGATGCGCTACGTGGCGGTGCGGAACCTGAAGAACGTCCGCTGGATCGAGGACGTGGAGGTGGGCTGGAGCGTCTGGACCGGGATCTCGCGCAACTTCGAGGCGCTGGGCGCCGACCGCGACGAGTGGCGGCTCGAGCACGGCTTCGACGCGATGAAGGTCTGGAACGGGCGCTGCTTCTTCCGCGCGAACGCGGCCACGCACTACTACGCGGACAAGGGGTTCTCGGACGGCTGGCTCTCCGGCGCCTTCGACCTGACGCGCAAGTCCCCGAACGGGCGCTCGAGCACGAGCGTGGGCGCGACGTTCCAGTCCTACTACGCGGACGAGGGGAACCGCCAGATCCGCCTGGGCGGGACGACCGGGTTCTACGGGTTCCCGTCGGACTGGATGGTCGGGCGGACCGCGGGGACGGCGTACCTCGAGGAGCGCTGGCACCCGGACTTCGAGTTCGGGACGGTCGTCCCGGTCTTCGCGCTCTTCGGGCGCGCGGGCGGCGCCTGGGACGCAATGGACAAGGTCGACGTCTCGGAGATGGAGGCCGCCGTCGGCGTGGGGCTGCGCCTGGGCATGTCGAAGTCGGTGAACGGCGTCGTGAACCACCTGGACGTCTCGTGGCCGGTCAACGGGACGCTCGCCGACGGCTTCGCGGGCGCGCGGATCTCGCTCCTGGCCCACACCTCCCTCTAGGAAGAAGATGCTTTCCCCCGACCGCGTCGCCGTCGTCCTGGTCTCGCCCGAAAACCCGCTGAACGTGGGGTTCGTCGCCCGGGCGATGAAATGCTGCGCGGTGGACGACCTCCGCGTGGTCGGGGAGTGGAAGGAGATCCCGGACCAGGCGCACAGGACCGGGACCGCCGCGCCCGAGATTCTGGACGGCGCGAAGTGCGTCGCCACGCTCTCCGAGGCGCTCGCGGACTGCTCCGCGGCCGTCGGCTTCAGCCGCCGCGACTTCGACCTTCCGGTGCCGACCGCCGAGCTGCGGACGCTCGCCGCCCGGGACGGGTTCGGCGGCGACGGCCGCGTCGCGCTCGTCTTCGGGAAGGAGTCCGCGGGCCTCTCGCGCGACGATCTGGCGAGCTGCGACCTGATCTGCGAGATCGCGAACCCCGGGCACCTGAGCTACAACCTCGGCATGGCCGCCTCGATCGCGCTCTACGAGCTGGTCGCGGAGAAGGGTCCGGCCGCCGCGAGCGCGCCCGAGGCGAAGCGTCCGACGCTCTCCGAGCTCGAGGCGTTCGAGAACATGCTCCAGGCCAACCTCATCCCCGACATCCGGAACGCCGAGGCGCGCAAGGCGCTGATCCACCAGCTGCTGGTCCGGACGAACCCCTCGCGGATCGAGCTCCAGTCGATGTTCGGCTTCCTCAAGGAGCTGATCGGCCCGCGGAAAGGGCTGCGCTGAACCAATCGCCAGCCGCCCTGAATCAGTGGTTAGTGGTCAGGTGTTAGTCGTTAGTGGCCCTAACCACTACTTTTCCTAACTTTGCGCCGTCCCGAACGGAGGCGTCGCCAATGAAGAAGATCGCGGTTTTCGGATGTGTCCTGGCCTTCCTCGCCGGAAGCCTTTCCGCCGACGGGCTGTACGGCGACAAGGAGGTCTTCTTCCGCGCCACCTCCAAGGGTTCGCCCTACCACGACTACGCGCAGCCCTTCGCCACCACCTTCGGCACGATGCTGAACTCGGGCTGGACGCGCAGCGTCTCCGTCCCGCGCGAATTCGCCTGGAACGTCGGCCTCCTGGTCCCGTGGGCGCTGCGCATGGACGACGACCGGACCTTCGGCGCGGACGGCGCGAGCTATCCCACCTACATGGGCGTGGACAGGAACAGGGCGACGGGCAACGCGATCGCCCCCGAGCTGCGCGGCATCGCCGACCCGCTCTTCGGCATGGCGCTCCTCTCCTTCGAAGGCGGCGTGTCGTGGTGGCACACCGCGCTCGACCTGCGCTTCTTCTGGCTGCCCGAGATCTCCGCGGGCGGCGACGGATACAGCGTGGCGTGGTTCGGCTTCGGCTTCCAGCACGACGTGGGGCACTGGATTCCCGTCAAGCTTCCCGTGGACTTCGCCGTCGCCTGGCACGGCACCTGGTGGGGCCTCGACTTCGCGCCGAACGGCAGGTGGCGCGGCGAACGCCGCATGGACGGCTTCGCGAACGTCACGAACCTGATCACGGGGATCCGCCTGGGCCTCGTGGAGTTCTTCGGCGAACTGGGCTGGGAATACTCCACGCTCGACCTCTCCGGCACGCCGAGGAAGCTCGACGCCGCGGGCAACGCGGTCGAGTCCTTCGAGGGCTCCGGGCACGTCGTCGGGCGCAACGGCTTCCGGATCGCCCTGGGCGTCTCGTTCCACACCGGCGTGACCAACGGCCTGGGCTTCAACATGGGCGCCCAGCCCGGCGGCTGGCTGCGGCTCTTCAACGCGCCCGCGGCGAAGTAGTCCGGAAAATCCGGAAATCGCGGACAGCGGCGCTCAGCGCCACCGCACGCGCTGGTATTCCTCCAGCAGCGAGACGGCGCGCGCGGTCCGGGGCGTCTTCCGCGCTTCCCCGAGCCGGTTCAGCAGCGCGGAAACCGTCTCGCCCTTCCCGACGGAGATCCCCTCCGCGCGGAGCAGCCGCTCGGCCTTCGCCCAGAGACGCTGCGCCTCGGTGAGCGCGGCGAGCCTGCGCCGCCTGCGGAGGAGGAGCAGCAGGACGAGCAGGAACGCGAGGACCTCTCCGGGCACGAGGAGCGTCTGCCAGCGGTTCGCGCCCTCCTCGAGCGCCAGGCGCCAGGCGCCGTGGAAGAGGAACAGCTTGAACTCGCCGATTTTCGCATTGAGTTTTTCGCGCAGCAGGCGGAACCCGCCCGTCTTCGCCTTCGGGAGCATCGCCGGCGGCGTGAAGTCGCGCCGGATCCAGGCCTCGCCGTTCCAGACGAGCGTCCAGGAGTGGGCCGCGATCCTCCGGACCGCGCATCCGCTCCCCATCCGCTCGCCCGGGAGCCAGCCCTTCGCGTAGCGCGTCGGGATCCCCCGGCTCCGCAGCAGGAGCGCGGCGAGCGTCGCGAAGTGCTCGCAGTATCCCTTTTTCTCATATGCGAAACCGCGGATCGGGTCGCCCTCGACGGGCTTCGGGTTCGCCCACTCGTAGCGGAACTCCGACGCGAACCACTCCGCCATCTTCCGGACGGCGGTCTCGTGGTCGTCGCCCTCGTCCCAGATCGTTCGCGCGAGCGAGTCGATCCAGGGCCGGAGCGCGGCCCCGAGCGCGGTGTCCTCCGGGTTCGGGGGCGAGGAGAGGTCGAGCTCCGCGAGGCGCTGGCCGTAGGGGAGCCCTTCGGGCCTGGACTGGTATCTCCAGGGCGACGGCGAGGAGAGCGACGCGAACGCCGGGAACCCCTCGCGCGAGACCGAGAGCGTCTCCGCGGAAGAGGCGAGGGCGCGCGGGTCGTAGGGCGCGAAGAGCGTTCCCTGCAGCGGAATCAGGGACTCGACCCAGATCCACTCGGCGCCTTCGTCCGGCGTTCCGAAGACTTCAAGGCCGACCAGCTTGCCCGAGGGCTCCACGAGGCGCGCCCCCTCGTGCGAGGACCAGACGCCGCGCTTGTAGCGCGAATAGACGCGGCCCGTCAGGTATTCCAGGCAGTTCCTCCCGTAGAGCCGCAGGACGATCTGCTCCTGCCGGCGCGTCCGCCAGGGGCCGGGCGCGCGGTTGAGGTCGGTTTGCGTCGAGAAGCCCAGCAGCACGTCGGAGGAGCCGCGGTTCTGCCAGCCCGTCCAGCGGAAGCGGTGCTGCGCCCAGCCGAACTGGACCGCGGCCGTCGCGGCGAAGGCCAGGAGCCAGGCGAGGATCCAGGCGCGCCGCGTGCCGCGCGGCGGGAGGATCCTGAAGCCGTCGCCGTCGGGCAGCAGCGAGAGGACGACGAGCGGAAGCCCGAGGAGCGGAAGCCAGAGCAGTCCGGGCGGGAGCTGCAGCGCGGAGGCCGCGACGCTTCCGAGCGCGAAGGGGAACGCGCCCCGCTCGCTTCCCGCGGTCAGCGCCTGGTGGAGCCCGATCCAGAAGAAGAGGTGCGCGGCGATGCCGTAGAGCGCGACGACGTTGCGGAACGAGGCCTCGGTCGGGAGGAGCGCGGCCTGCAGCGCGAAGGGGAGCGCGACGAGGACGAGGATCCAGCGCCGCCGCGGGAGCCGGAGGACGCCCGCGGCGCGGAGGCCGAGGAGGACCATGCCCAGCAGCGGCGGCCATTGCGCGATGCCGGAGTTCGCCAGGCAGGCGGCGGCGAGCGGGAGGAGGAGGGCGGGGCGGAGCGAGTTCACGGGTCGGGCACCCCCCAGCCTTCCGAATCGACGGAATCCCAGCCCGGGGGCGGGGCCGCCGCCGGACCGCGCGAAACGCGCAGGAACTTCCAGCCGGGCGCGGGCGCGAGGCCTTCGTCCGCGTCCACGGCGACCAGCCAGCCGAAGCGCCCGGCCTCCGCGGGCCCGAAGCGCGGGCGGGGA
>JAGCEZ010000010.1 GCA_017650365.1 Fibrobacterales bacterium
GCTCCGCCGCGGAGCTCGACGCGCTCTACGGCCGCGCGACGACGGAACTCTCGCTCGCCCTGGCCTCCGGCGGCGGGCAGAAGGTCCCCGCCGGCAAGCCGCTCGCCGACGTCGTCGCGCGGGTCTCGCTTTCGGGCCGTCCCGCCGCGGGCATCCCCGTCTCGCTCTTCCCCGCGCCCGGAAAACGCGCGGCGGCCACGGAGCGGACGGACGCGGACGGCGCGGTCCGCTTCTCCGGGATCCGCCTGCCCGAAGGGTCCGAACCCTCCGTCGGAATCGACCTCCCGGTCTCCGGCAACTGGCGCAAGGCGCTCCGCGGCAAGGACGTCCCGCTCAAGTGCGAGATCGTCCCGGTCTCGCGCGAGGTCCGGCTCGAAATCGAGGCGAAGGGGATCGATCCCGCGGCGGTCCGCTCCGAACTCGCCGCGGCGGGGTTCGTGGAGAGCGCCTCCGCGTCCGCTCCGGCGCTGCGCGTGCGCGCGGCGGCGGAAGCCGCCGGCCGCCTCGACGGCCTCTCGACCCCCACGCTCGTCGTCAAGGTCGCCGTCGAGGCGGCCTCCGCCGACGCCTCGGGCCGACCCCTGAAGAAGAGCTCCCTCGTCGCCCAGGGGTACGGCCCCGACGAGGCGTCGGCGGGCGCGCACGCGCTCCGGGCGATCCGCCTGGGGACCCTGCACTCGCTGTTCGAGTAGAGGCGGCGGAGAACCGAAACGGAAAAGGCGTCCCGGAGGACGCCTTTCTTCTTCTTCGGGAAACCGCGCCGTCAGGCGTAGCGGCTCTCCGCCTCCTTCAGCACCTCCAGGAAGCGCGCGGGGGTGTCGGCCTCGATCAGGGCCTGGCGGACCTCCGCGTCGGCGGCGAGGCGCGCGACGCTCGAAAGGGCGGTCAGGTGCGGGCCGGCGGTGTTCTCGGGGCTGACGATCAGGAAAAGCAGATAGACGGGCTCGCCGTCGGCGGCCTTGAAATCGACCCCGTGGCGGCAGGCCATCGCCAGGACGTGCATCTGGTCCACGCAGTCGACCTTGCAGTGGGGGACGGCGAGGCCGCACCCGATGCCGGTGGAGCGCTGCTCTTCGCGCGCCTTCACGGCTTCGAGAACCCGCTGGGCCTGCGCTTCGTCGAGCCCGTGGCAGCTGGCGGCGAGGGCGATGAGTTCGGCGATGACCTCGTCCTTGGTCTTCGCGGTCCGGCCGGCGTCGATCACGATCCCCGACTCGGTCATCTTTTCGGAAAGTTTCACGCATCCTCCCAAGTTGCGTGCCCAAATGTAGAAAAACGGGCCTTTTCCCACTCCTCCAGGGCGCTTTTCAGCCGATTCAGGCCGTTTTCCGCGTCCAGAGGGGCGATTTTCGCGAAACAGTCGCGCATTTCGGCGATTTTCCACTGCCCGGGCGCCGGGGCGCCGCTTCCGCAGAAGCCGTAGGTCCAGGGCGCGCCCATCAGCGGGCCGTAGAGCCGGGAGAGCCGTCCGCCTTCTCCCATGGCGAAGCAGGCGGCGAGGCGCGGGTCGTTCCCGTGGTGCAGGAGGAACTCCGTCAGGATCCCCTCGGCCGCGCGGTCGTCCATCTTCCAGACCAGCTTGACGCCGTCGCCCTCCAGGCGGAGCGCGGACCGCCAGAGCGCTTCGCACGCCTCGGCGGATTCCGGGGCGCTCCAGAGGTGGTTGGAGACGAGCAGCTTCGATCCGGTCCGCGCGAGGACCGGGCGCAGCCTCCGGACCAGCCCGGGCTCGTCCAGCTCGGCGTCGGCCCAGTCCGCTCCGGCTTCCAGGGCCTCGGCGAAGAGCGGGAACCGCGCGCCGGCGTCCCCGTCGGGCCAGGCCCCGCCGTCGCGCTCCAGGCGGACGGTGAAGAGGAGCGGTTTCCCGGGGAACGCCGCCCGGGCGCGCGAAACGAGTTCGCCCGGCTTCGCGCCGCGGAAGAGGTCGAAGCGGAGTTCGAGCAGGTCGCAGAGCCCGAGTTCGGGCGGGACCGCGGCGTCCGCGCCGAAGTTCTCCGGCACGAGCAGTCCGACGATTTTCGGGGTGCGGAAGTTTGCCACCTTTTTTACCCGCGGGGAAGGGAGGGTCCTGCCTTTGGGGCCAAAATAGATACTATTTTGGAATCCGGTTATTTGGAACCCCGGTTCCGAAGCGGCAGAGAACGAGGGCTAACGCCCCAAACCCCGGGGGCTGGATGCGGCAGCTCTACACCATCCGCAATCAGCGCGTCGTCCAGGCGGACGCCGACGACGCGACCATCGAGTTCTACACGGGCCTGACCGAGGACGAACGCCGCCACCTCGTCTCCGACCTCGAGATCGACAACCACACGATCAACTCCGCCCTCGACCCGGACGAGCTCTCCCGAATCGAGTTCGACGACGCCTTCACCACGCTCATCGTCAAGAAGCCGCGCACCTACACGGTCAGCAAGGAGTCCGAGTCCTCCGCCGCGGCCTACGACTTCAAGGTGACGTCGCTGGGCATCTTCGTCTTCGCGGACAAGGTGATCGTCGTCGGCGACAACGAGATCCCGATCCTGAGCGACCGGCGCTTCTCGCGCCTCTCCAGCCAGAAGGCCTTCGTCCTGCAGCTGGTCGGCTACTGCATCTACCACTTCATGGACCACCTGCGCATCATCAGCCAGGTCTCCAACGAGCTGGAGAACAAGATCAGCCTCTCCATGGAGAACAAGTACCTCCTCTTCATGTTCTCCCTGAGCAAGGGCCTGGTCTACTACCTCGACGCCATCAACACCAACGGCATGCTGCTGCGCCGCATGACGAACAACCAGCGCCTGGCGCTGAGCGAGGCCGAGGCGGAGCTGCTGGAGGACATCTCCATCGACAACCAGCAGTGCTACCGCAGCGCCGAGATCTACTCGAGCATCGTCTCGAACATGATGGACGCGCGCGCCTCCATCGTCAACAACAACCTCAACTCCCTGATGAAGACGCTCAACATCATCACCATCGGCATCATGGTGCCGACCTTCGTGGTGAGCGCCTTCTCGATGAACGTCGACCTGCCCTTCGACCTCAAGGCCAATCCGTGGGCCTTCTGGCTGATCCTGGGGCTGGCGGCGGTTTCGCTCGTCCTTTTCTCCATCTACTGGAAGCGCCGGAAGTGGTAGCGGAAAAAAGGGGGAAGGGGAGATGCGAGCGACGCACCTGAAGTTCCTGATCGCGGCCGCG
Source organism: Fibrobacterales bacterium (assembly GCA_017650365.1). Lineage (GTDB taxonomy): Bacteria > Fibrobacterota > Fibrobacteria > Fibrobacterales > CADBQJ01 > CADBQJ01. Next base: position 3,175 of record JAGCEZ010000010.1, read on the forward strand.
GCCCTGACCGTCGCCGCGCTCGTCTGCTTCCTCAAGGCGGGCTCGATTCCGGTCGTGGAGCTCTTCCCGTCGAAGGAGACCGCGCGGGCGCTCCCGTGGGACGACCGCCTGGAGTCGGAGGACTCGCTCTCGCGGGGGAACTCGACGAGCGGCGTCTTCGTCCTGGAGAACAGGATCGTCTGGCGCTGGCGCGTGGCCCCGGGCTTCGAATACCCCTACGCGGGGTTCGAGCTGCGGCTCGGGAAGGGCGGCGAGGGGACGGACCTCTCCGGATGCGACTCCCTCTACGTGGGGCTGGAGAGCCGGAGCGGCGGCGAGCTCCTGGCGGAGCTGCGCACCTTCGACCCGGCGCGCACGACCCCCAACGACGGCGAGTCGCGCAGGCTCCTGCAGAAGCGCGTGGAGTTCGGCCCCGGGCAGAACGCCCTGGCCGTCGCGCTGAACGACTTCCGCATGCCCGAGTGGTGGCGCGACGAGCGCCGCGTCCCCCAGACCTCCAACGAGCAGTTCCTCGACAGGGCGCTCGCGTTCGGGTTCCAGGCGGACGAACGCCTCCTGGGCAGGAGCGACACGGTCCAGGTGCTCTGGATCTCCGCCGCGCCGAAGAACTGGCGTTCGCGATCGGGCTTCGTGCTCGCGGGCATGCTCTGCGCCATGGGCGCGGTCGCGCTTCTCTTCGCGGAGCAGTTCGCGCGGCGCCGCCAGAGGCTCGCGCTCTTCTCCGGACGGACCTCCCGCTCCGGCGCCGCGCGCGAACCGGGCGCGGTTCCCGTTCCGGAGGAATCCGGCGCGGAGGCGCGGGTCTCGGAATCCGAAGACCCCGCGGAGGCGCGGGCGCCGGAACCCGGCGAGACCTCGGGCGGGGACGCCGCCGCGGCCGTCCCGGGCGAACCGGACGGGGAAGGCGCGTCGGATTCCGGCGAACCGGCCGCGGCGGCGGAGCCGGCGCCCGGACCGGAAACGCCCGCGGGCGAATCCGAAGAACCCGAAGCGGACGGGGGCGCGGAGCCCGGAGATCCCGGCGACGGGCCCGAAGAGATTCCGGCCATCGCCGACGAGGACCGCGACATCATCGAGCCCTCGCTCTCGAACTTCCCCGAAGAGGACTTCGAGCGGATCCGCGAATGGATGGGCGCGCATTTCACCGAACCGGAGGCCTCGCCCGAGACGGCCGCGAACGACCTGGGCTGGAGCGTCTCCAAGCTCGGGCGCGTCGTGAAGGCCGGGAGCGGCAAGACCTTCTCCGCCTGGCTGCTGGACCTGCGCCTGCAGCGCGCCGCGAAGATGCTGGAGGAGACCGCGCTCCCCGTCGCGCAGGTCGCCTACGACAACGGCTTCGCCCAGCCCTCGCACTTCAACAGGCGCTTCGCGGAACGATACAAGACGACGCCGACGGAATTCCGCCGACGTCGCCTTTCCCGAAACGATCGCTGCTGACAGTCTTCTTTCACATCCCGGAACGATCGCCTTCGAAAATCCCTACTCGCAGTCCAGGCAGGTCCACTCCACGACGCCGGATCCCTGGTTGTTGAAGCGCTCCTTGGTGTAGGACTCGATGTCGATGAGGAATCCGACGTTGCCGGCGTCCGCGTTGCGGGTGCAGCAGCCGCTGCAGTCGCTGTCGGAGCACATGTCGTAGACCACGGCGTCGATGGTGGCCCCGCCCTTCTTCAGGCGGAAGGTCTTCAGCCTGTAGGTGTTCCAGTCCCTCTGGTGGATGGCGATGATGTTGTGCTCTCTCACCCACTGCTCGGTCTGCTGGCCGTTCACGCCGGCGAAGTATCCCGCCCATTCGCAGCCGTTGTAATAAAGGCACTCTTCGCTGCCGGGGTCGGGCCACGAGGTGTACCAGGTGAGGTTGGCGCGGCGCCAGACGGTGTCGGCCGCGGCGGCCGACGAGGAGACCTGTTCGGCGGAGCTTCCGGGCTCCGCGCCGCCTTCGGAGGAGAAGCCGGGTTCGCCGCCTTCGGACGAGAGATCGGGTTCGCCTCCTTCGGAGGAGAGGCCCGGTTCGGAATTCGTCGAAGGGGAGAATCCGTTGTCGTCGCCGCAGGCCGCCAGGGCGCAGAGGGCCAGGACGGAGACGGCGGAGAGCGCGAGTACGGAGAACTTCATTTTGCGTCCGTGGTTGAGTGTTGCGCCGGAATCAGTCGCAGTCGATGCACTGCCATTCCACGATGCCGGAACCCTGGTTGTGGAACCGCGCCTTGGTGTAGGACTCGATGTCGATCAGGAAGCCGATGTTGTTCGCGTTGGCGTTGCGGGTGCAGCAGCCGCTGCAGTCGCTGTCCGCGCACTTGTCGAGGACCTGGGCGTCGATGGTGTAGCCGTTCTGCTTCAGCCGGAAGGTCTTCAGCTTGTATTTGCTCCAGTCCTTTTCGTGGATGGCGATGATGTTGTGCTGACTCACCCACTCTTCGGACTTCTGGCCGTCCACGCCGGCGAAGTAGCCGCACCAGGTGCCGCCGTTGTAGTCTTCCCACTCTTCGCTGCCGGGTTCGGGCCAAGAGGTGTACCAGGTCAGGTTGGCGCGGTTCCAGGTCGTCGATTCGCCGCCCGCGCTGGAGGAGGAGGCCTTCTTCGAGGAGGAGGACGAGCTGGTCTTCTTGCTGGAGCTGGAGGAGGAGGTCTTCTTCGAGGAGGAGGACGACGAGACCTTCTTCGAGCTGCTGGAGGGGGCGGCGGTCCCGCAGTCGGCGACCTTGGCCCAGCCGTAGGAGCCCGGATTGTGGCCGTCGCCGACGGTGCAGAAGTTCGGGACGGATTCGCAGCTGTAGAGCGAGTTGTTCCAGACGGCGCGGTAGCCCTGGTTCGCGTAGTTCACGCCCGTGGCGAAGGCGGGGACGCCCGCGCAGACGTCGCTGCCGGAACCGGCGCTGGAGGAGGAGCTGGTCTTCTTGCTGGAGCTGGAGGAGTTCTTCTTCGAGGAGCTGCTGCTGGAGCTCGACGACGAGCTGCTCGAGGACGAAGAGGAGGAAGAGCTGATCTTCTTCGAGGAACTGCTCGAAGAGCTGGACGACTTGGCCGAAGAGGCGCCGGCGCCCTCTTCGCAGTCCACGCAGCACCATTCCACGATGCCGGAGCCGCGGCCGCCGAACTTCTGCATGGTGTACTTCTCGATGTCGATCAGGAAGTTCAGGCCGTTCTTGGTCGCGTTGCGGGTGCAGCAGCTGTCGCAGCCGCTGTCGCCGCATTCGTCCAGCACCTGGACGTCGATGGTGGCGCCGTTCTGGCGCAGGCGCAGGGTCTTCTGCTTGTAGGCGTCCCAGTCCTTTTCGTGGACGGCGACGATGTTGTGCGCGGCGACCCACTCTTCGGTCTGCTGTCCGCTGACGCCGGCGAACTGGCCCGCCCATTTGCAGCCGTTGTACTTGATGCACTCTTCGCTGCCGGGCTCGGGGTAGGATTCGTAGTTGGTGAGGTTGGCGCGGTCCCAGGCGGCCGGGTCGTCGCAGCGGTCGCTCGCCGAGGAGGTCGATTCCGAGGAGTTGCCCGGTTCGCCGCCTTCGGAGGAAGTTCCGGATTCGCCGCCTTCGGACGAGACGCCGGGTTCGCCCCCTTCGGACGAAAATCCGGGCAGGAAGCCGCCTTCGGAGGAGGTTCCGGGCCGATCGCCGCCGTCGCCGGGTTCGCCGCTTTCGGAGGAGAGGTCCGCTTCGGAGAAGCCGGGGACGTCTTCGGCCGTGACCGAATCGCCGCAGGCCGAGAGGGCGAACATCGCGGACGCGCCGATCGCCAGGGTCGTCAGGAGAAGCCGGGTCTTCATGGAATGCCTCCGTCGCGTTGTTTCCTCCCGAAGATACCTCGGGGCGGGAAAAAACCGATAGCCCGGTGCCGCCAGATGCTTATCCGGAGCCTTCATGACGATTTCAGACTATTTTTTGCCCGAAATGACGCTCCTTTTGGCCTCTTTGGCGGTCGGCGCGATCGCCGGAATGCTCGGCGGCCTCCTCGGACTGGGGGGAGGGGTCGTCATCGTGCCGATGCTGGACTGGCTCTACGCGAAGATGGGCTTTCCGGCCGGAATTTCGATGCATCTGGCCCTCGGGACCTCGCTGGCGAGCATCGTCTTCACCTACAGCTCCAGCCTGGTCGCCCACCAGAGGCGCGGATCCGTCCTCTGGTCGCTCAGCGGGACGATCGTTCCGTGGCTGTTGCTGGGCACGCTGGCGGGCAGTTTCCTGGCCGCAAGGCTCTCCACGGCCCCGTTGAAGGCGATTTTCGCGGTTTTCCTGCTCTACATGGCCCGGAAGATGGCGTTCCCGCGCGCCCGCGCCACGTCGCCGAAACTGCTTTCGGCGCCGTCGCTCCGCCTCGCCGGCGCCGGAATCGGGGCCTTCTCCTCGCTCGTCGGCATCGGCGGAGGCAGCCTCAGCGTTCCGCTTCTGCTGCGCGCGGGCGCGACCATGCCCCAGGCCGCCGGCACTTCGGCCTCCATGGGGCTCCCGATCGCCGTGGGCGGCGCCGTCGGCTACGTCCTCAACGGCTGGGGAGCGCCCGGCCTGCCCGAGGGCGCGGTCGGCTTCGTCCACCTGCCCTCGCTGCTCGGCATCGCCGCCGCGTCGGTCTGCATGGCCCCGGTCGGCGTCTCGCTGGTCCACAGGCTGCCGACGCCCGTCATCAAGCGGATCTTCTCGCTGCTGCTCCTCGCGGGCGCCGCGCGGATGATTTGTTCGGCGCTCTGACCGCCTGTTCCGGTTTTGCGCGTTTCGGGGGATTTTCGCCGTTTCCCGGAGGCCGCGGCGCCCCGCCTTTCTATTCTTTCGCCATGAAGAAACGCGAGAACGGCGACAAGCCTTTTGTCTCCGGCCTGATCGAAGGATTCTACGGCCGGCAGTGGTCCTGGGGCGAACGGGAGGGCTGGTGCCGCTTCCTGAGCGAACAGGAGCAGGACTTCTACCTCTACGCGCCCAAGGGCGACGACCATCTGCGCAAGCGGTGGCTGGAACCCTGGGACAAGACGACGCGCGACCGCCTGGAGCGCCTGCGCGACGTCTGCGGGCAGGAGGGGCTGATGTTCGGTCCCGGCCTGAGCCCCTACGAGATCTACCTGCACTGGGACGACTCCGCCCGCCGCGCGCTGGAGAAGCGGCTCGACGACCTGAAGGGGCTGGAGCCCGGCATCTTCGGCCTCTTCTTCGACGACATGAAGGGCGACCGCTCCGCGATGGCGCAGGTGCAGGCCGACGCGGCGCACATCGCCGCCGACCGCCTTCCCGACGCGCGCATCGTCGTCTGCCCGACCTACTACTCCTGCGACCCGTGTCTCCGCCTGCTCTTCGGCGACGAGCCCGCGGGCTACCTCGAGGGGCTGGGGAAGGCGCTCGACCCCTCCATCGACGTCTTCTGGACCGGGCCGCTGGTCTGCTCGAAGTCCTATCCCGAGGAGCATCTGCGCGCGGTCGCCGCGCGCCTCGGGCGCAGGCCGTTCGTCTGGGACAACTACCCGGTCAACGACGGCGCGCGCATCGCCCCGTTCCTCTTCCTGCGTCCGCCGGCGGGACGCCCCGTCCGCCCCGAGGAGCTGACGTCCGGGTTTGCCGTCAACCCGATGAACCAGCCCTGGCTTTCGCGCATCCCCTTCGCGGGGCTCGCGGAGACGTGGCGGAGCGGCGAGACCGATCCGGAGAAGCTCTGGGCGGTCGCGGTCGAGACGATCGACGACCCGAAGCTGCGCGAACTCCTGACGCGCGACCGCGACGCCTTCCAGGACCGCGGCATCGGCCACGCCGGAACGCGGAAGGAACTGGCGGAGGGGTGGAGCAGGAAGCTCGCCGAGAACCCGCGCTTCCCGCTTCTTTCCGAGGCGGACCGGGAGATCATCCTCGGCGAACAGCGCGACTTCGACGCCCGGGCCGCCGTCGCCCTGACCGAGGAGGAGCGCCTGCGCCTGGCTTCGGAATACGAGCGCATCGGGCATCCGGCGGCGTGCGAAGTCGCCGAGTGGCTGCGCGGGCTCTACCGCTACGACCCGTCGCTCTTCTAGGAGAAGGGAAAGGAACCGGAATCAGGGGCGCGGCGCGGCCTGCGCCCCTTTCCATCTGTACCAGCCGAAGGTCCCGGCGACCGGCGCCCAGACCACGACGAGAATCTGCACGAGCAGCGTGGACGGGTAGGCGCGGAGCAGCGCGAGGGAGTCCAGCTTCCGCCCGCCGAGCGCGAGGAAGAGGAGGTCCGCGGCGACCTTGGCCGCGAGCGGGAGAAGCGGCCAGGGCGTTCCGGCGGCGAGGGCGAGGAGGGGCGCGAGCGGCAGGAGGACGAAGAAGAGCCAGATCGCGGCGAGCGTCGCCACGTAGGCCCGCGACTCGTAGTGCGTCCCGTTGCTCGCCCAGCGCGCGCGCTGCGAGAAGAACTCGCGCCAGGACTCCGCGGGCCAGGTGCGGACCTGCGCGCCCGGGTCGGCGTTGTAGGCCACGCCGCGGGCGAAGCGGCTCATCCGCTGCACCAGCATGTCGTCGTCGCCGGAGACGCGGTCCGCGAGAGCCGCGAGCCCGCCCGCGCGTTCGTAGACCTCGCGCCTGTACGCGAGCGAGGGGGCGCTGGCCAGCATCGGCTTCCCGAGCGAGAAGAACGCGCCCTCGATCAGCGTGAAGCCGAGCGTCTCGAGCGCCTGGATCCGGGAGAGCGCGGTCTCCCCGGGGAGGATGCGCTTGGGGCCCTGCACGATGTCGATCCCGTCGCGGAAGTTCGAGACCATGGAGCGCATCCAGCAGGGCGGCGGCAGGCAGTCCGCGTCGATGGTCATGAAGACGCCGCCGGACGCCCGCGCGAAGGCGGTCTCGAGGGCGCGCTTCTTGGGCGAGGGGACGGGCGGGGCGTCGCGCGGAACCGTCAGGACGGAGAAGCGCGGGTTGCGCGCGGCGAACTCGGCCAGGAGGCGCGGCGTGGCGTCGTCCGAGCGGTCGTCCACGCAGAGGACCTCCCATTCGCCCGGGTAGTCCTGCGCGGCGAGCGCTTCGAGCGTCGCGCCGAGGTTCCTCTCCTCGTTGCGCAGCGGGACGGCGATGGAGACCCGGGGCCAGGCGCCGTCGGGCGCGACGCGGTCCTTTTCGCCGCGCACGCGCAGCCGCGCGACCCCCAGGACGAACGTCCCCAGGACGGCGAGGTAGAAGAGCGAGAGGGCGGCCGCGCCGACGCTCCAGGGCGAAAGCTCCATGCCTCCAAAGGTAGCAAGAGGGGAAAAGCGGGGGAGCGGAGCCCCGGCCGCGCCGCATGCGCCGTTTCGTATAAAATTTGATATTTTTGCCTCAATGGAAAACGTCGACGAGGCGATCGCCGGGCTGAACGAAGGACAGAGAAAGGCCGTGCTCCACGACCACGCGCGCGGGGGCGAGCTCCTGGTGCTGGCCGGGGCGGGTTCGGGCAAGACGCGCGTGCTCACGCTGCGCATCGCGCACCTCGTGCGCGGGGGATGCCCTCCCGGGAAGATCGTCTGCGTCACCTTCACGGTCGCCGCCGCGGCCGAGATGCGGGAACGGCTGGCGCTGTGGCTGGGGGAGGAGACGGCCGCGGCGGTCTCCGCCTGCACGTTCCACTCCCTGGCCTGGAGGATGGTGCGCGAATCCCCGCCCGGGTCCGCGCTTCCCCCGGGCTGGAAGGCGCTCGGGTTCCCGCGCCGTCCGGAGATCGCGGAGGAGGACGAGGACGCGAAGAAGAGCGGAAAACCGGGCGGCCCGGACGGCGGACCGGGTCCGGGCTCCCCGGCCGCGGCGGACGGCGCTTCCGGCGCGCACGGTCCGGAGGACCC
>JAGCEZ010000069.1 GCA_017650365.1 Fibrobacterales bacterium
CTCGAAGGAGAGCTTGAGCTTGGTCCCCACGCCGTCGACGGAGGTGACCAGGATGGGGTCTTCCATCCCGAGGTTGGCGATGCTGAAGAGGCCGCCGAAGCTGCCCAGGTCGCCGACCACGCGGTCGTTGAAGGTCGATTTGACGGAATCTTTGATCTGGCCCATCGCCTCGTCGGCGCGTTCGAGCGAAACACCAGCGCTGGAGTAGTCCATTTTGTCTCCTGATTCGGGCCCCGGGGCCCCGGTTTGCGCCCCAAAGATAGCCATTTCCAAATGGCTATTTTCAAAGCGTGGCCAGATCTCCGCGCTCCCTCCTTCCGCTCGCCGCTGCGCTTTTCCTGCTGCCGGCGGCGCTTTTCGCCTCGGACCGCTCCGTGGCGACGGAGCATTTCAAGGTCCACTACCCCTCGGAGCTCCGCCCCTACGCCGAACGGGTCGCCCAGATCGCCGAGGCGGTCCACGACACCCTGACGCGCCGCTACGGCATGGAGCTCCCGCAGACCGTCGAGCTGATCGTGGAGAACGGGCTGGCCGCCAACGGCTACGCCAACCCCGCCACGAACCGCATCTGCGTCAACGCCAGCGACTGGGGCTTTTCGCTCCGCTCCACGCACGACTGGCTGCGCAACGTGGTCACGCACGAGTTCTCCCACATCATCAGCCTGGGGAAGGGGGCCAGGACGCCCGGCTGGCTCTACGGCGTCTTCCTCTCCTATTCCGACTACTTCGACGAGGCGAAGCAGCAGAACGCCGCGTTCGCTCTTCCCTTCCGCGCCGTCCCCGCCTGGTTCAGCGAAGGAACCGCCCAGTACGAGACCGAGCGGATGGGCTTCGAGGTCTGGGACTCCCACCGCGACATGATCCTGCGCCTGGCGGTCCTGGACAGCGCGCTCTTCCCGCTCTCGGAGATGGGGCAGTTCGTGGCCGAGGACGACATCGACCTGGAGCGCGGGCCCTACACGCAGGGCTACGCGCTGGTGCGCTACATCGCGAAGCGGTGGGGCGACGAGGCGGTCGTCCGGATCTGGAAGGAGCTCTCGCGCTGGAGCGCGGGCGGCTTCTCGGGCGCGGTCCGGAACGTCACGGGGCTCAAGCCCGAACGGCTCTACGAGGAGTGGAAGGCCGACCTGGAGAAGCACTACAGGGCGCAGGCCGACACGCTGGGCGAGCTCTCCGAAGGCCGCGCGCTCACGGCGGAGAGCTGGTTCCAGGACCTCCCGCGCTACGACGCGCGCGGCCGGCTCTGGTTCGTGTCGAACTTCGGCTCGCCCGCGTGGGACGGGGCCCTGGCCCGCGTGCCCGACTCGGTCCTCGAGGCCTCGCGGAGCGACACGGCGTTCAAGCCGTCGGCCCCTTCGGGCGCGTGGCGCGCGGACGAAGGGTTCCGCCTCGACAAGCCCTACCTGGAACGAGGATACGACGTCTGGGCCCCCGCCGACTCCTCCTCCGCGCCGCGCCGCGCCTACGTCACCTACAAATACAGGGACAAGAAGCGCAAACGCCACCTCGACCTCCTCGTCCAGGACTCCTCCGCGACCGGCCTGTTCAAGAAGCCGGCCGACCGGCGGCTGACCCGGCTGGCCGACGCGGTCCACCCCGCCTTCTCGCGCGACGGCCGGTCGCTCGCCTACGCGCGGCGCGACCCGAACTCCGGGACCTTCTCGCTCTGGATCGCGCGCCTCGACGAAAAGGGCGGCCTCGACGGCGAACCGAAGCTTCTCGTCGAGGCGCCGCGCGACGAGCGGACCGGGAACCCCGCGGTCTGGAACTTCGGCGTCCTCAACCCGAAGTGGTCCCCCGACGGATCGCGCGTCGCCTTCGGGCTCTTCGACGGCGAGCGCCGGCGCGTGGCCGTGGCCGACACCTCGGGCGCAATGCGCGTCCTGCCCGGCGCGGGCGGCGCCGACGAGCGCGACCCCGACTGGCTGGACAACTCGACCCTGGTCGTCGCGAGCGACCGCGGGGGAGTCTTCAACCTCTGGCGCGTCCCCGTCGAGGGCGGGATCCCGCGGCAGATCACGCGGATGCGCGGCGGCGCCTTCTCGCCCGCGGTCTCGCCCGACGGAAAGCGGATCGCCTTCGTCGGCTACGACCGGTCCGGGTTCTCGCTCCGCGAAACCGATGCCCGCGCCGAGTTGCCCGAAGGGGGGATGCTCGCCGAGAAGCTCCCGTCGCGCGCGCTCGACCTCGCCGGCGGCGAGCGCTCCTTCTCCGGGCGCGACCGCGCCTACCTCCCGCTGCCCACGCGCTTCGTCCTCATGCCCCTGGTCGGCGTGGAGGAGCGGGCCCGCAGCACGCGCGGCACGGGCGACGGCAAACGCTCGGCCAAGGTCGGCGTCCACGTCGCCGTGGACGACGCGCTCGCGCGCAACACGGTCACCGCGGTCGCGCAGATCGAGGTCTCCGAGGGGCTCGACTTCTTCGACGGCGGCGCGCCGAACCCCAAGCAGCAGAAGGACCTCTTCCTCCTCTGGGAGAACCGCTCGTTCCCCGTCGTCTCCAAGGCGGGCTTCCTCTACCGCAACATCCACTCCGAGGACACGCTCGTCAGCGAGGACAAGGGGCACCCCACCTCCGTCGCGCAGTACGCGGTCCTCTACAAGGCGCTGGAGGAGCGGCTGGAGGCGCGCGGCCTCGGCTTCAACGACACGCTCTCCCTCTGGGGCGGCTGGGAAAACGGGAAGTTCGACCTCTACGAGGACGGCTTCGAATGGGACTTCTACGAGGCGTGGCGCGTCGGGCTCGGCTGGAGCTGGTTCTCGACCGCCTACCTGCGCTCCTCCGCCGAGACGCTCTTCCAGCCCTCCGGCCCCGCCCTCTTCGTCTCCGCGGAGCACCGCTGGGCCGGGCTCTACCGCGCCGGGAAGTTCTACGAGTCGTTCGTGATCGACGAATCGGGCGGCATGCCCCGGGCCCGGCTCCACGACTGGAACGTCCTGGACGCGTCGGCGAGCGTCTACTTCGGCTTCCCCTGGCTCCTCGGCGTCACCTCGGCGCAGGGATCGCTGCAGGCCGTGCCGTGGTGGGACGCCCCCGACGCCCCGGGCGACACGCTCGACGCCTTCTTCCTCCCCGCGCAGAAGGTCGCCGGCTTCCCGTACTACGCCGACGACGAGGAGTGCCTGCTCCAGGGCCGCTGGCTGGTCCTGGTCGAGCTCCGCCACACCTTCCCGCTCTGGTCGAGCCGGTTCTCCCGGGGCGGGTTCGCCCACCGGGGGGCGGCGCTCTCCCTCTACGCGCAGGCCGGGCGCGGCGCCGAAGAGGCCGCCGACCTGCCGGAATTCGGCCATCTGGACTGGCACCGCGGGGTGGGGGCGGAGCTGCGCCTTTCGCAACGCGTTTTTTACGGAGTGCCCCTGGAGGTCTGGTTCGGGGCCCAGAAGGCGCTGAACCGCATTCCTTATAGAGGGGGGATGCGCGAGGTCGAACGGCTCGGGCGGTCGTTTTCGCCCGATTTCCTCGCCCCGACCGGTCTGGAGTTCGGCGTGAGCCTCCAATTCCTCAATCCCGGCCTCGGAAACCGCTCGCTCCGGAACCGCGAAATTTCCCTCCGTCCCCATTGACAGAATCTCCCGCAGGTTCTACTTTTGGCACCCAAATCTCCGGAGTCCAGGCTCCGGGGGTTCGCAGTTTGCCAAAGTAGCTCAGCTGGTAGAGCAGCTGATTTGTAATCAGCCGGTCGTAGGTTCGAGTCCTATCTTTGGCTCTCTGGTCTGGAAAGTTTTGGGTCGGTGCCCGAGTGGTTAAAGGGGGCGGACTGTAAATCC
>JAGCEZ010000070.1 GCA_017650365.1 Fibrobacterales bacterium
CCGGCCGGCTGGTGATCCCGCTGGATGAGCTCCCGGGGATGCTGGACGACCCGGCGTCGTTCCTCGCGATGCTCGTGACCGAACCCGCCCGCGTCTTCTACAAGGACGAAGATTTCTGACGGTCACCTGTGCAATGGAAACGCCCAGCGGGGGTATCTGTATACAAAACGCATCGAATGAACAGACGAACGAACAACAAGGAGAAATGCTTCTCCGCGGCCAGTGCCGGGCTCCCCTCCCTCGCGGCCAGCCTGGACCGCATCTTCAAGAAGGTAAACGAGACGGGTCTCGGCGACGAGGCCTCCCATGAGCTCGAGAAGGACATCGAGTCCGTCGCGGGCCGCTTCGGCATCAGCCCGAAGGCCGTCGTGCTGCTGGCCGCCGTCCTCGAGCACAACGCCCGGAACGGCTGCGACGACGACGACCTCTCCCAGTACATCGGATGCTCCAACATCGAGTTCATCGGCTTCCGGAGCGCCATCCGGGAGCTCGAGGACCTGGACATCGTCAACCGCCGTAGCCGGCGGGGCGACAACTACGTGATGAGCCGGGAGGCCCTCCGCGCGGTGGAGAAGGACACGGACTTCGTGCCCATGAAGCGCTCTGGCCTCGGGGCCGACGAGTTCTTCTCGCGCGTGCGCCTCACCCTGGCCGACTTCGACAGGGACCGCATCGACTGCGACCGGCTCCTGGAGGAGCTGGAGCGTCTCATCGCCGGCAACCAGCACCTCCTGTTCTGCCGGAAGGCGGCCGAGGCGCTCGCCACCCCGGGCCTCTGCGACACGGAGAAGCGCTTCTTCCTCCTGCTGTGCCACCGCTACGTCTCGCACGGCGAGGAATCGTTCCCCATCGACCGCCTGCTCGCGGTCTCGGACTACATGGAGGACGACAAGTGCATCCGCCGCACCCTCACACACGGCAAGTCCACCCTCCAGGAGTCCGGGCTCGTCACCTTCGGCGGCGCCGAGGGCTTCCAGGACACTGACAGCCTCGCGCTCTCCGACGAAATCAAGCGGACCTTCTTCACGGAGGTGACCCCGGCCAAGGCGCCGGAGACGAACCACCGCGACCTCGTCCGCTCCTCCGCCATCAAGCCGAAGGAACTCTTCTACGACGGGAGCGTCGCGGAGCAGATGGAGCGCCTCGCCTCCCTGCTGGAGCCGGAGCACTTCGCCGGGGTGCAGGCGCGCCTCGCCGAGATGGGCATGCGCAAGGGCTTCGCCGTCCTGTTCACCGGCGGCGCCGGCTGCGGCAAGACCGCCGGTGTGTACGAGCTAGCCCGCCGCACCGGCCGAGACGTCTTCGCCGTGGACATGTCCCAGCTCAAGTCGAAGTGGGTCGGCGACTCCGAGAAGATCGTCAAGGGGGTGTTCACCACCTACCGCGAGATGTGCCGCACCCGCGACCTCGCGCCCATCCTCCTCTTCAACGAGGCGGACGCCATCTTCTCCAGGCGCATGGAGAACCCGCAGGACAGCGTCGACCAGATGATGAACGCCATCCAGAACATCATCCTCCAGGAGCTGGAGAACCTGGAGGGCATCCTCGTCGCCACGACGAACCTCGCCTCGAACTTCTGCGACGACGCCTTCGCCCGCCGTTTCCTCTTCAAGGTGGAGTTCGACAAGCCCGAGGCCGCTACCCGCGCGAAAATCTGGAAGTCCATGCTCCAAGACATCTCCGGGGAGGACGCCCTCGCCCTCGCCGGCCGCTACGACTTCTCCGGCGGCAACATCGAGAACGTCGCTCGCAAGGCGGCCGTCGGCTATGTCCTCTCCGGGAGGAAGGCCGGGCTGGACGAGCTCGTGAAGTACTGCGACGAGGAGACCCTCTCCTCGCAGAAGACCGCGCGACGGATAGGGTTCAACGCCTGACGCCCATGGAGTACGCGAATCACCACACCACCTCCCTCGCCTCCGTCTTCGACGTCTGGGCGACCTACGACCTGAACTGGCGCAGGCCCCACTACCCGTCCTACGATGTGCAGACCCAGAAGGTGGGCACCGCGTTCAGCCTGGAGGTCGCGGAGCGGATCGTCAGGGAGACGGTCAGGCTCACGGAAGGCGCTCCCCTTCCCGGCCGCCTGCACAGCCTGCGGGTCGTCCAGATCCCCGTGGGGAGGCACGCGCCCGAATGGGCGCCGCTCTCCGAATACCTGTACGACCGGGACGGGAGGCTCCTGGACCGCAGGACCGTCCCGTGGGACTGCGACAGCGTGTTCCCCGGGCGGAAGGAGGAGGACTTGCGCTTCAGGCCGGGAGACCTCTGCGAGGTGCTCGACACCGTCCGGGGACGCGCCTATCTCGCGTTCGTCGTCGACGTCCCCCCCTCGGTCGAGCAGGCCTCGAAGGTCAACGACGGAGGCTTCATTCACCTGGAGGCCGGAGACGACATATACACCATCAAGACGGACGCGAGCGACATCAGCCGGGACTACGTGGACAGCCTCCGCATCTTCGAGCCCATGCACAGGATCGCTCCCCGGACGGAGAGGCGGCTGCGCCAGGCCTGGAACGACTGCCGGACGTTCCCCGCGCGGATGAAGATCGCCGACACGACCGCCGCAGCGCGGCTGACGGACGCGGCGGAAGAGTTCGGCTGGCAGGCGGTCGTCGCGAAGCCCTCCTACGAGGGGGACACGTTCTTCCTCTCGCTGGAGGGCGTGCCGGGGTTCCCGGACGGCCTGGACCTCCGGATCCCGCAGCGGAAGGCCTGGGACCACATGGACCGGGTCCTCGCCACCTTCCGGCGCCTGGCGGGGAAGCCCGCGGACGGGCGCGGCTACCGGCTGAAAGGCCCCGCGGCGGACGAATCGTACCTCCTGTGAACAAGAACTGCGGCCCGGCCGAAAGGATTCTCCCTAC
>JAGCEZ010000071.1 GCA_017650365.1 Fibrobacterales bacterium
CCGTCCTGGCGCCGGTCACGTTGTTCGTGACGTCGGTGTTGGTCACGTCGTCGGCGCAGGCGACGAGCAGGACGGGAACCGACGCGGAGAGGAGGAATCGGGGCAAACGCCCGCGGAGCATCTTCATCGAGGCACCTCTGGTTGGAAAAGGTTTCCCCGAAATCTACGCAAATTAGGTCTCGGGGATCAGGTCGAATTAGGTCTCAGGGATCAGGTCTCAGGTCTCAGTGCGGATGATCCGCTACGCGCATGATGGAAGAAAGGGCTCCTCTCCGGAGCCCTTTTCGATGTCAGGCGCGCAGCGCGCTTTTAATCTTCGTTCTTCACGCAGCGGACGGAGTATCCGTACCGCTTGTCGTCGTTGGCGGAAATGACATTTTCCTGGGTATCGGTCACGGACCAACGATACGCGTTTCTGTTGCTGCTGGAACGCTGCACCGAGGACCAAAGGTGGCCCTGGCTCAAAAGCGCGCCATTTCCAGTACCATTAGTGCTCCTGTAGCCGGCGGGAAGCCACGTGAATCCGGAGCTGTTCGAGCCCATTACGCCGTTAAGCCAACCCGCCGTGGTCTTCATCGCCGTGCCCGCGGTATCGAGGTTTTCGGCCACCGCGGCGAGAAGCTCGTTCATTTCCGCGGTGTCGGGCAGGTGGGATCCGTCGGGGCAAATGCCCTGAGGCCTGCTCCCGGAAGCCTCGCACAGCAGGCCGTAGCCGCAGCCCGTGGTCGCGGTGTCCATCGCGGCGGCCCAGGTGTAGAGACGGCCGTATTTGGCGCAGGTGTCGGCTTTGTCTTGATAGCAATAGCTACCGTAGCTGACGCCGTCGATCTTGTAGTCGAAGTTCAGGTTCTGCTTCATCCAGGTCTGGTTGCCGATCCGCACCAGATCGTAGAGCGAGCTGTCGCGGGTGTCGCAGAGCTTGGCAGTCGCGTCGTAGACAACGTCGCCGCAGAAGCGGACGCTGCTCGCGGAGCGGAGCGTGTCGACGATGACGCCGCCGCAGGAGATTTCCACGCCGCCGTCGATCTTGCGGCCGGTGCAGTCGTCGCCCGGATCGCCCTTCATGCCGTCCACCAGCGTGTCGAGCGCGACGCCGTCGCAGACGATTTCGAGCCCTTCGGCGATGCGGTTCCCGACGCAGCCGGTGCCGTCATGGCCGTTGCGGATGGTGTCGATCACCGCCCCGCCGCAGGAGACGACGACGCCCGATTCCACGCCGTCGTCGAACGGTTCGGCGGTGCAGCTGGTGCCGGCGGCGCCGTCCCGGCCGTTGCGGATGGTGTCGACCACCGCGCCGTCGCAGCTCACCACCACGCCTTCGGCGATTTTCTCGGCGGTGCACTGGCTCCCCACCGCGCCGTCGGTCAGCGTGTCGAGCGCGACGCCGCCGCAGACGATCTGGAGCCCTTCGGCGATCTTGTTGCCGACGCAGCTGGTGCCGGAGTCGCCCGGAGCGCCGGAGCCGCCCTTGTCGCCCTTCTTGCCGTTCAGCACGGTGTCTTTGGCGTTGCCGCAGACGATCTCCACGCCTTCCACGCCGTCCACTTCGATCGAGTTCAGGTCGCAGCCGGATTCGCCGCCTTCGCCCATCGTCGAAGCCCACTTCTTGCCGTTGCAGACGTAGAGGGCGCCGTCTTCTGCGTTCAGGACGATTTCGCCCAGCGCGGACGAGTCGCACTTGCCGGCGGCGGCCAGGTCGGCCACCGTCTTCGCGCCGGTGACGTTCGTGACGTCGGTGTTGGTCACGTCGTCGCCGCAGGCGACGAGCAGCGCGGTCAGGCCGGCGAGGGCGCCGACGCGGCAAAGGTTCATGGTTTTGGATTTCATTCCGCTCTCCTCTTGGTGGGTGGTATGTTTCGTCCAAACTAGCACTTTTCCGAACGGATTTGCGTTTCTCGTTTTTTTTGCGAAGATTGAGATAATGGACGGGTTTTCCGTTGCTGGCCGAAAATTGGCCTTCTGCATACAGGCAAAAAAGGCCTCCCCGGAGGGAGGCCTTTGGAAGAGACGCGAATCGCGGGTCTAGCGCCAGACCTTCAGCGACTGCCATTCGAGGCCAAGAATGGCGTTGCTGCACTGCGAGCAGCTCTGCCCCGCCTCCGTGGCGGCGTATTCGTATTCGACGGCAATCGCACGCGTCGCGGCAGGATTGAACGTGTTGGTAGCGCCCGAGTAGGGAGCGAAGTTGGACGTGAGAAGCACCACATCCTGCCAGTCACCGGTGCCGGTGAACTTGGTTTTCAGCGTGCCTTCGCCGATGTCATAGGGCCAACTGTCGTCGATGGCATAGACGCTCACCGCCTTGCCAGCGGCCACTTTGACCTTGAGAACAATGACGGAGCCAACGTTGACGGGGTTCGCGCTCGCGAGCTGGGTGCCGTCGAGAACGTAGAGCAGGCCGCCGTTGGTGAAGCCCCAACCCGATTCCGCGGCGTATTTCATCAGTTTCACGCCGACCTTGAAGGAATTCGCGGTGACCATGTCCGCGGCATTCCAGCCGTAATAGCAGTCGGTGTATTCAGTTTCGCCGGGATCCTGTATGGGGCATTCGGCGATGGGCAGTGCCTGGCCGACCGGATACCAGTTGCCGTCGGAGTGTTCGGCCAGCACGACTGCGGACGCGGCGTCAGCGAACCAGGAACCGTCCGCGTCCATGAGGCCGACGCCCTGGTTGCCGACGGACATGTCGAACAGCGTGGTCAATTCGCTGGTCAGCGTGTCCACCACGACGGCGTTGCAGGTGATTTCAATGTCCTCGCCGTCGACCATGCGGCCCGTGCAGGAGTTGCCGGCCACAACATTGGAATTACCCGGCGCGCCGTTCTTCAGCGTGTCGATCACGACGCCGCCGCAGGTGATTTCCACGCCCACGCCGTCGATCGTGCGGCCCGTGCAGGAGGTACCCGCTTCGCCCTGTTCACCCTGAGGACCCTGTTCGCCCTGCGGGCCCTGTTCACCCTGGGGACCCTGTTCGCCCTGCGGGCCCTGTTCACCCTGGGGACCCTGTTCGCCCTGCGGGCCCTGTTCACCCTGCGCGCCGTTGCGCAGCGTGTCGATCACGACGCCGCCGCAGCTGATTTCAATGCCGACGCCGTCAATCACGCGGCCCGTGCAGGAGGCACCCGCTTCGCCCTGAGGGCCCTGTTCGCCCTGCGGGCCTTCAGGACCCTGTTCGCCCTGAGCGCCGTTGGTGCCGTTCATGATGACGCCGACCACCTGGCCGCCGCAGATCAGTTCGAAACCGCCGGACACGGCGGATGCGGTGCAGGAGGTGCCGGGTTCGCCCTGCGCGCCCTGGGGACCCTGTTCGCCCTGAGGACCTTCAGGACCCTGTTCGCCCTGGGGACCTTCCGGACCCTGCTCGCCCTGCGGGCCTTCCGGGCCCTGTTCGCCCTGAGCGCCGTTGGTGCCGTTCATGATGACGCCGACCACCTGGCCGCCGCAGCTGATTTCGATGCCGTCGCCGCTCTGCAGTTCGACGGCCGTGCAAGAGGCGCCGGCCTCGCCCTGCGCGCCCTGGGGACCCTGTTCGCCCTGAGGACCCTGTCCGCCGTTCGAGATGACCCCGACCACTTCGCCGCCGCAGGTCAGCTGGAAGCCGCCGTCCACGGCGGCCGCGGTGCAGGAGGAGCCCGCCGCGCCGGGTTCGCCGGTCTCGCCGATGTCGCCGGCGTCGCCCTTCATCGTGATCCACTTCTTGCCGTAGCAGACGTAGAGCGCGCCGTCTTCTTCATTCAAGACGATTTCGCCGGTCGCGTCGGCATCGCAGGTTCCGGCCGCGGCCAGGTCGGCCACGGTCTTGGCGCCGGTGACGTTCGTCACGTCGGTGTTGGTCACGTCGTCGCCGCAGGCGACGAGCAGCGCGGTCAGGCCCGCGAGGGCGCCGACGCGGCAAAGGTTCATGGTTTTGGATTTCATTCCGCTCTCCTTTTGGTGGGTGGTACGTTTCGTCCAAACTAGCACTTTCTCGAACGGATTTGCGTTTCTCGTTTTTTTTGCGAAGATTGACATTTCAAGGCCTAATCACTAAATTAATATCCAATTCGGCTAATATATTCGCCAAAATAGGGTTAAATTTGGCTAATAGGACGCCACTTTGTGCCGCGGAAGGAGCTGAAAATGATCAAACGGGCGATCGAAGAGAAAATACGCGCCGACTTCGGCAAGGGAAAGGTCGTGCTTGTGTTGGGAGCGCGGCAGGTCGGCAAAACCACGTTGTTGCGGCAATTGTCGGAAGACGCAACGCGACCTCTTCTGCTCAACTGCGACAACCCGGACGACAGGGAACTGCTGTCGCATGCCAGTACCACAAGTCTCGACTCACTCGTCGGAAGAGCGGATTTCGTCTTGATCGACGAGGCGCAGCGCGCGGAAAACGTGGGCCTGACGCTCAAGATGCTCGCGGATACCGTGGGGGACCGCGCGCAGGTCGTGGCCACCGGCTCGAGCGCGCTCGAACTGGCGAACGGAATCTTCGAATCCGCCGCCGGACGCGTCTTCGAATACCGGCTCTACCCCTTCTCGTTCGGGGAGCTGGCGACAGGAGAATCCGGCGCGCGCGACGAACGGCGGCTGCTGGAATCGCGCCTCGTGTTCGGCTCCTATCCCGAGGTCGTCACGGCGCCGGACGACGCGCGGCGAATCCTCGAGGCAATCGTGGACGGCGCGCTCTACAAGGACATCCTCGCGTTCGGCGGAATCCGGAAAAGCGACGCGCTCGTCCGGCTCGTGCAATGTCTGGCGCTGCAGCTCGGAAGCGAAGTCTCCTACGGAGAACTGGCTTCGGCCACGGGGCTCAACAAGGCGACGGTGGAAACCTACGTGGATCTCCTCGAAAAGACGTTCGTCGTATTCCGCCTTCCCTCGCTGGCGCGGAACGCGCGGAACGAAATCAGGAAAGGCCGCAAGATCTACTTCTGGGACAATGGAACGCGCAACGCCGTCATCGGCAACTTCGCGCCCCTTGCGCTGCGCCAGGACGTCGGCGCGCTGTGGGAAAACTACCTCGTCTCCGAACGCCGGAAGGCGCTCTCCTACGCGCGGATCCCCGCGCGCGCCCGGTTCTGGCGAACCACGACGCAGAGCGAGATCGACTACGTGGAGGAAAACGACGGTCGCTTCTCCGCGTACGAATTCAAATGGAACGCGCGACGTCGTGCCAAACCGCCGATTGCCTTCGCCGAAGCCTATCCCGGCAGCTCGTGGGAAACCGTCACGCCGGAAAATTACCGGTCTTTTCTGTCGGCAATCCGCCCCTAGAACCCGGCCATCGCCGCGAGCGTGCCGGCCAGGAGCGCCTCCGCGCGTTCCTCCGTGGCGCTTTCGGTGTAGCACCGGAATTCGGGCGCGTTCCCCGAGGGGCGCAGGTGGATCGTGTCGCCGTCGGCGAAGAAGATCCGCACGCCGTCCAGGTCGTCGACCCGGACCGCCTCCGAGCCTTCGATCCCCGCGAATTCCGCGGTCAGTTCGGGCAGGGTCGCGCGCCGGAGCCGCTCGATCGCGGCGGCGCTCCGCTCCGTCGGGTATTCGCGCAGAAGCCCGCTGGCTCCGGCGCGCGCCGGGAGCTCGGCCAGGAGCGCGGAGAGCGGGATCTTCCGGCGCGAGGCCGCCGAGAGGGCGAGGACCATCGGCAGCAGCGCGTCGCGCGTCGGGAGGGGCGGAAGGATCCGGCCGTCGCGCCGGGCTTCGGTCTGGACGAGGAAGCCGCCGTTCGCCTCGAACCCGACGACGGAGGCCCCTTCGGGCGCGCGGGCGGCGAGCTCCTCCATCCCGGCGATGACGTAGGGGCTGCCGATCTTCGTGCGCAGGATCTCGAACCAGCCGCAGAGCTCCGCGCCCGTGGTGCAGCTCACGGGGAGCGCGACCGCGGCCGCTCCGAGCTCCCGCGCGGCGACCAGCCCGAGCGCGTCGCCGCGCCACCAGATCCCGCGCTCGTCGGCGAAGAGCGGCCGGTCGGAGTCGCCGTCCGTGGAGAGGATTGCGTCGTAGCGCCCGAGGGCGCCCCATTCGCGGCCGAGGGCGCGGTCGCGGTCCGAGATCGCCTCGGTGTCCACGGGAACGAATTTCTCCGCGCGGGCCAGGGGCTCGACCTCGGCGCCCATCGCGCGGAGGAGTTCCGGAAGGAAGTCGCGCCCGACGGCGGAGTGCTGGTAGTACCCCAGGCGCAGGCCGCGCAGCGCGCCGCCCCCGAGGAACCCCAGGATACGCGACGCGTAGATTTCGTGGGCCCACCCCGCCTCGGGGGCGGCGCCGAAGCCGTCGGGCTCGTCAGAGAGGAGGGTCCCCTCGGGCGAGAAGAGCCCGTCCGGGACCTCGACCTCCAGCGCGGAGATCCCGCGCTCGTCCTCCTTGCGGATCTCGCCCGAGGCGCGCGTGAACTTGATGCCGTTGCGGTCCGCGGGAATGTGGCTGCCCGTCACCATGATCGAGGGGATCCCCCGGGCCATCGCGCCGCAGGCCAGCGCGGGCGAGGGAATCGCTCCGCAGTGCAGGACCTCGCCGCCCATGCGGCGGACCGCGGCGGCGCAGGCCCGGACGATGCGCGGCGTGGAGGGGCGCAGGTCGCCGCCGAGGGCCACCTTCGTCCCGGGGGCGAACTCGCCCAGGTTCTCCAGGTGCTTCAAGAAGCCCGTCGCGTAGACGAAGCAGAGCCGGTCGTCCATCCTGGAGACGAGCCCGCGGGCCCCGCTGGTGCCGAACTTCACGCCGCTTTCCGCCATCCATTCCGATATGCGCATTGTCACTCCTCGTCCAGCGAGGGCGCCAGCCAGCGCCGCGCCTCGTCCAAAGTCCATCCCTTGCGGGACGCGTAGTCCGCGAGCTGGTCGCGGCCGATCTTCCCGATTCCGAAGTACGT
The DNA here is from genome assembly GCA_017650365.1 of Fibrobacterales bacterium. Lineage (GTDB taxonomy): Bacteria > Fibrobacterota > Fibrobacteria > Fibrobacterales > CADBQJ01 > CADBQJ01. The sequence goes on from JAGCEZ010000071.1 coordinate 6,857, forward strand.
GCTCTTCGGGTGGGCGAACATCAGCCCGCAGACCGAGGAGACCGGGGAGATCGCGTAGTTCTCCGTCAGCTTCGCGCCGACGTTCCGCTCCACCTCCAGCAGCGACCAGATCTTCGCCTTCTCCGTGTGGTCGGGGCAGGCGGGATACCCCGGCGCGGGGCGGATGCCGACCGCGGGCCCGCCGTCGCCGATTCCCCAGAGGTCGCTCATCGTCTTCCGGTGCGTCCACTCCGCGGCGGCCTCGGCCAGCCGGTCGAACAGCAGCTGCCGGAGGAGCGCGGAGTACTCGTCGCCGCGCGAGCGCGCCTCCGCGGCGGCCTCGGTTCCCCCGAAGACGGAGACCTCGAAGAGGCCGATCCAGTCCGGGATCCCGGAGGATTTCGGCGCGACGAAGTCCGAAAGGGAATAGAGCGGCCCGCCGTCGGCGCGGACGCGCTGCATCCGCAGGAAGCAGAACCGCTCGCGCGCCTCGTCGCGCGCCTCCGAAGCGTAGATCTCCACGTCCTCGCCGACGGCGTTGGCCGGGAGGACCGCGGCGACGCAGCGGATGTCGGGCTCCAGGCGCGCCAGCTCATCCTGCGCATCGCGGAAGAGCTTCAGGGCCTCGTCGCGCTGTTCCGGATCGTCGGCGATCGCCGGCCAGTGCCCGCGGAAGCCCCACGCCGCGAAGAACGCGGACCACTCGACGAGCCCGGAGACCTCGTCGCGCGACGGGCGCCAGAGCGCGGTTTCCGAACTCTTCGGCGCGGAAGGACGCGAGCTCAATTCCACTCCCCTTCGAACTTCCTGCGGCGCGCCTCGTCCAGGGGCACCTTCGCCGCGGGCCCGTTCGCGGACCGCTTTTCGCGCGCGGCGGCCTGTTCCTCCAGCAGCGCCCTGCGCGCCGCCTCGCCCGTGACGGGATGGAGGAGCGACTTGAGCACGCCGGGCATGCGGGAGGCGTCGGCGGTCTGGGCCACGACGCCGGAGGGATAGGCGGGCGCCAGGCGCAGCGCCGTGTGCAGCTTCGACGTCGTCGCGCCGCCGACCAGGAGCGGGATCTTCAGCCCCGCCTCCTCCATCCGCTCCGCGACCACGCGCATCTCGTCCAGGCTCGGCGTGATCAGGCCGCTGAGCGCCACGGCGTCGGCCTTCTCGGCGACCGCGGCCTCCAGGATCCTCTCCGGCGGCGTCATCACGCCCAGGTCGACCACCTCGTAGCCGTTGCAGGCGAGGACGACCGAGACGATGTTCTTCCCGATGTCGTGCACGTCGCCCTTCACGGTGGCCAGCACGATCTTCCCCGCGGAGACCGACTTCTTCGCGCTCTCCGCGAGCAGCGGGTTGAGGATCTCCACGGCGGCCTTCATCACGCGGGCGCTCTTCACCACCTGCGGCAGGAACATCTTCCCGGCGCCGAAGAGCTCGCCCACGCGGTTCATCCCCTCCATCAGCGGCCCCTCGATTACCGCGAGCGGCGTCTTCAGCTCCGCCAGCACCTCGGGCATGTCCTCGGCCACGTAGCGGTCGACGCCCATGACGAGGGAGGTCGCGAGCCGTTCGCAGGCGCCCTTCGTCCGCCATTCGGGCGAGGCCGCCGCGCTCTCCGCCTGCGCGGAGTTCTTCACCGACTCGGCGATCTCCACCAGCCGCTCCGCGGCGTCGGGCCTCCGGCAGAGGACCACGTCCTCCAGCCGTTCGCGCAGTTCCGGCTCGATCTGGTCGTAGGGGCGCAGCTGGCCCGCGTTCACGATGCCGCAGTCCATGCCGGCGGCGATCGCGTGGTAGAGGAAGACGGAGTGCATCGCCTCGCGCAGCGGGTTGTTGCCGCGGAAGGCGAACGAGACGTTGGAGACGCCGCCGACGACGTGCGCCCCCGGGCAGTTGGCCTTGATCCAGCGCGCGGTCTCGATGAAGTCGAGCGCGTAGCGGTCGTGCTCCGGCATGCCCGTCGCCACGGTCAGGATGTTCGCGTCGAAGAAGAGCTCCGTTCCGGGGATCCCGAGCTCCTCCGTCAGGATTTTCCACTGGCGCGAGATGATCTCCACGCGGCGGTCGTACGTGGTCGCCTGGCCCTTCTCGTCGAAGGCCATCACCACCATCGCGCAGCCGAGCTCGCGCAGGCGCAGCGCCCGCTTCCGGAAGACCTCCTCGCCCTCCTTGAGGGAGATGGAGTTGACGATCGGCTTGCCCTGCACGCACTTCACGCCGGCTTCCAGCACCTCCCAGCGCGAGCTGTCGATCATCCAGGGCACCGCGGCCACCGAGGGCTCCGACGCGAGGAGGTTCAGGAACTTCCGCATGACGGCGACCGAGTCGATCAGGCCGTCGTCGAGGTTGACGTCGATCACGCGGGCGCCGTTCTCCACCTGGAGCGCGGCGATGCCGAGCGCCTCGGCGTAGTTCTCCTGCTCGATCAGCTTGCGGAACTTCGCCGAGCCGGAGACGTTCGTCCGCTCGCCGACGTTGACGAAGTTGCTCCGCTCCGAGATCTCGAGGACGTCGGTGCCGGCCAGCAGCGTCCGCTCCGGGAGCTTCGGCACCTCGCGCGGCTTCCGCCCGCGCACGAGGTCGGCGATTTCGCGGATGAAGGTCGGGTCGGTGCCGCAGCAGCCGCCGAGGACGTTGACCAGGCGCCGGTCGACGAAGCTCTCGAGCTCCGCGCGCATCCCCTTCGCGTCCTGGTCGTACTGCCCGAACTGGTTCGGAAGCCCGGCGTTGGGATGCGCGCTCACGCGGCACTCCGCGATCCGGGCGAGGGTCTCCACGTGCGGACGCATGGCCGACGCGCCCAGCGCGCAGTTCAGCCCGATGCCGTAGATCTCCGCGTGGCGGACGGAGGCGTAGAGCGCCTCGAGCGTCGGCCCGGTCAGCAGGCGGCCCGAGGCGTCGGAGATCGTGCCCGAGACCATGATCGGGACCAGCTCCCCGCGCTCGGCGCAGACGCTCCGGATCGCGCAGAGCGCCGCCTTCACGTTGAGCGCGTCGAACGCGGTCTCCACCAGGAGGATGTCCGCACCGCCCTCCAGGAGAGCGCGCGCCTGTTCGCGGAACGCCTCCTCGAGCGCGTCGAAGTCCACGGCGCGGAAGCCGGGGTCCTCCACCCTGGGCGACATGGAGGCGGTCTGGTTGGTCGGGCCCATCGACCCGGCCACGAACCGCCGCCGCGAGGGATCCTTCGCCATCGCCTCGTCGACCGCCTGTCGGGCGAGCTTCGCGGCGGCGAGGTTGAGCTCCGCGACGCGGCCCTCCTGCCCGTAGTCGCGCTGGCTGATGCGGTTGGCGTTGAAGGTGTTGGTCTCGACGATGTCCGCGCCCGCCTCCAGGTAGGCGCGGTGGATCGAGAGGATCACGTCGGGACGCGTCAGCGAGAGGAGCTCGTTGTTTCCCTTGAGCGGCACGGAGGCCTCGAAGCGCCCGTCGTTGTAGTCGGCTTCGGTCAGGCCGTGGCGCTGGATCATCGTCCCCATCGCGCCGTCGAGCACGAGAACGCGGGACGAATCCGCCTCTTCCAGCGCGGCCCAGGCTTCGCTCTTCTTCATCTCTCGGACCTCAGACGGGGTTGGGGACGTCGACGAACTCGATCTCCAGGCCGAACTTCTCCTCGAGCTTCCGCGAGAGCGCCTTCACGCCGAAGCGCTCGGTCGCGTGGTGCCCGCAGGCCACGAAGTGGAATCCTTCCTCCAGCGCCAGCTGCCGCGTCTGTTCCTTCGGTTCGCCGGTCAGGTAGAGGTCCACGCCGGGGTGTTCCAGCAGCTCCTGCACGTTGTTCGCCGCGCCGCCGGAGCAGATGGCGATCCGCTGGACCTCGTCCGGCCCGCCGCGGAAGACCACGTTCGGTTCGCCGACGGCCTCGGAGATCTTCGCCATGAACTCGTCCACGGGGACGGGCCGCTCCAGCAGCCCCTGGCATCCCACGAACCCCTCGCCGGACCGGGCGAACCCCTCGCGGTCGAAGAGGCCGAGCGCGGAGGCGATCTGCGCGTTGTTCCCCACCACGGGGTGTCCGTCGAGCGGAAGATGGTAGCCGTAGACCGAAATGCCGTTCTCGAG
>JAGCEZ010000072.1 GCA_017650365.1 Fibrobacterales bacterium
CGACGGAATCCGCGCGACCCGCGCCAGGGCCGCCTTCGCGACGCGCAGGTCGCGCGTGAGGCGCTCCAGAAGGGCGTCCGCCGCGGGGAGCTCGAGTCCGGAGCAGAGCGCGGCGAGCATCAGCGGGAGCCTCGACTCCCCGGGAAGCCCGCCGCGCAGGCGCGCCGCGGCGTCCGCGGCGCGCAGGGTCCGGGCCCAGGGTCCGTCGGGCAGGTCGAGTTCCGGGAAGAAGCGCAGGAGCTCCATCTTCTTCAACGCCTCGAGCCCGACGGAGGGGCGTTCGGGCTTGAGCAGCAGCTTGCGGAACTCCTCGTCGATCCGCTCCACGGAGAGCGTCGAGAGGTCCTGTTCCGAGCAGATCTCGAGCGTTTCGGGAACGATCTCCAGCCCGAAGCGGGCCGCGAACTGGGCGCCGCGCAGCGCGCGCAGCGGGTCCTCGCCGAACGCCGGCCCGACGTGGCGCAGCAGTCCCGCGCCGAGGTCCTTCTCGCCGCCGTAGGGGTCGCAGAGTTCGAGCTCCGGCAGCTTCAGCCCCATGGCGTTGATCGTGAAGTCGCGCCGCGCCGCGGCCGCCGCGAACCCCATCTCCGGGTCGGTGCGGACGGCGAAGTCGCGGTGCGTTCCCCCGGTCTTCCTCTCGACGCGCGGCAGAGCGAAGTCCACCTCCTCCCCGTCCACCTTCATCAGCAGGATCCCGAACGAACGGCCGACGGAGCTCGGGCGCCCGAATCGGCGCAGCAGGCGCTCCAGCCTCTCCTCCGGCAGGCGGTGCACCTCCACGTCCACGTCCTTGGAGGGGATGCCGAGCATCGCGTCGCGCACCCAGCCGCCGACCAGGTAGCAGGCGCCGCCCTCGTCCGCGACGGCGCGGGCGATTTCCAGGACGCGCGGGGGGATGCGCTTGCGCAGCGTTTCGGCGTCGGGAAGCGAGGGCTTTCGGAGCAAGGGACGGCCTTCGGGAAAAGGGTGGTGCCCAAAGTTTAGAATTCTTATCTTTGGGGCGCTTTTCAAAACCCGCCCGCAAGGCTCCTCCGGAGGCGCGAAAATGGAAAACATGAACGAACTCGACGCGAAGACCGTCCTCGGGGTCTACTCCAAGGCCGAGCCCGTCTTCGTGCGCGGCAAGGGCTCCTGGCTGGAGGACGTGGACGGGAAGCGCTACCTCGACTTCGTCGCCGGCATCGCGGTGATGGCCCTCGGCCACGCCGACCCCGAAGTCTCCGCGGCCATCGCGGAGCAGGCCGCGAAATACACGCAGATCAGCAACCTCTTCGTCAACCCGCCGCAGGCGAAGCTCGCGCAGAAGCTTCTGGCCGCGGCCCCGCGGTTCGACAAGGTCTTCTTCTGCAACTCCGGCACCGAGGCCAACGAGGCGCAGATCAAGTTCGCGCGCAAATACTGGGCGGCCAAGGGCGAAAACCGCACGCGGATCGTCAGCTTCGCGCACTCCTTCCACGGCCGCACCTACGGCGGCCTCTCGGTCACCGGCCAGCCCAAGCTGCAGGCCGGGTTCGGGGCGATGCTCGCCGACTGCGACTGCTCGGTCCCGTGGAACGACCCCAAGGCCCTCCTCGCCGCCGTCTCCGGAAAGACCGCCGCGATCCTGGTGGAGCCGATCCAGGGCGAAGGCGGCGTGAACCCCGTCTCCCCCGAACTGGCCGCCGCGATCCGCGAGGCCCGCGAAAGGACCGGCGCGCTGGTGATGGTCGACGACATCCAGTGCGGATGCGGGCGGCTCGGGACCTTCCTCGGCTCCGAGGCGGTCGGCATCGAGGCCGACATGGAATCGCTCGCCAAGCCGATCGGCGGCGGCCTCCCGCTCGGCGCCGTGCTCGTCTCCAAGGCGGTCGCGGAATGCCTGAAGCCCGGCGACCACGGCACCACCTTCGGCGGCTCGCCCTGCGCCTGCGCCGCCGGCGCGGTCGTCGTGGACAAGGTCCTCGCGCCCGGCTTCCTCGCCGAGGTCGCGCGCAAGGGCGAAAAGCTCCGGGCCGGCCTGCGCGACCTGGCCGCGAAGCGCCCCGACCTGCTGGGCGCGGTGCGCGGCATCGGCCTGCTGGACGGCGTGGAATACTCCGGCGACCTCGCCGCGCTGCTCAAGGCGCTCCGCGCCGACGGGCTGCTCGCGGCCCGCGCCGGCGCGAACGTGCTGCGCCTGATCCCCCCGCTCAACGTCTCCGACGACGAGATCGGAATCGCGCTCGAAAAGATCGAAAAGGCGCTGCCCTCCAAGTGAGTTCCCCGATGCTCCCCGACTTTCTCCGGACGCTCTTCCTCGAACGGGGGGTCGCCCAGTCCCTCGTCGTCATCTCGCTCACCGTGGTCCTCGGACTCCGGTTCGGGGAGATCCCGTTCGGAAAGATCCGCCTCGGGTCGGCGGGAGCGCTCTTCGTCGGGCTGCTGCTCGGGGCCGCCGGGCTCGCCCCGGACGGCGGCACGCTCCACTTCCTGAAGGAGTTCGGGCTGATCCTCTTCGTCTTCGCGATCGGCCTGCAGTCCGGCCCCGGCTTCTTCGCCTCGCTGCGCTCCGAGGGGCTCGTCCTCAACGGGCTCTCCCTGGCCGTGGCCGCGGGGAACGTCCTGATGGCGCTCCTCTGCTTCTGGCTGCTCGACGTCCCGGTCGAGGCGCTCGCCGGCGCCTTCAGCGGCGCGGTGACCAACACGCCCTCGCTCGGCGCCGCGCAGCAGGTGCTCGCCGAACAGCTCTCCGGCCGCTCGGCGGAGGTCGCCTCCACCGCGGGCATGGCCTACGCGGTCACCTACCCCTTCGGCATCCTGGGCGTCATCCTCGCGATGGCGGCCCTGCGCCGGATCTTCCGCGTGGACCCGGAGAAGGCCGCCGAGGAGTTCGAGCGCAGCCACCGCGCGGGAAGGCGCGAGCCCGTGGCCTGCAACGTCGAGCTCCGCAACGCCGAGCTCGACGGCCGCACCTACGCGAGCGTCCTGGGCGTCGCCGGCGACTCCATCGTCCTCTCCCGCCGCCTCCGGGCCGGGCAGGTCGAGTCCCCGAACCTCGCGGACCGCGCGCGGATCGGCGACATCCTCCTGGCCGTCGGCGACGAGCGCGAAATCGACCGGCTGAAGATGCTCGTCGGCGGCGAGGCGAAGATCGACATCCGGCGCCTGGAGAACTCGCCGCTCGTCTCGAAGAAGATCATGGTCACGAAGCGGGGCGTCACGCGCCGCCCGCTGAGCGAGCTGAACCTGGTCGGGCGCTTCCACGCGAGCATCGTCCGCATCTACCGCTCGGGCGTCGTCTTCACCGCGACCCCGAACCGCTCGCTCCACGTGGGCGACACCGTCACCGTGGTCGCGCCGAAGGAGAACTTCGACAGCGTGGCCGAGCTGCTGGGCAACGCGCCCGAGTCGCTCAACCGCCCGAACCTCCTCCCCGTCTTCGCGGGCATCTTCGTCGGCGTGGTCGCGGGGAGCTTCTCCGTCTCCGTGCCGGGGCTGCCCGCGCCCGTCAAGCTCGGGCTGGCCGGGGGCCCGCTCCTCGTCGCGCTCTGCATGGGCTGGATGGGGAAGATCCGCTCGCTCAACTTCTACCAGACGCCCGGCGCGAACATGATCCTGCGCGAGTTCGGGCTGATCCTCTTCCTCGGCTGCGTGGGCCTCGCCTCGGGCGAGCTCCTGCTTCCGGCCTTCGCGGGCGGGCACGGCCTCAAGTGGCTCGAATGCGGGCTGCTGATCACCTTCCTCCCCGTCTTCGCGGTCGGCTTCGCCGCGATGAAGCTCGGGAAGAACTACCTCAACGTGGTCGGCCTGATGGCGGGCGCGACCACCAACCCCCCGGCGCTCGGGTACGCGAACTCCGTCGCGGAGTGCACCGCGCAGAACATCGGCTACGCGGGCGTCTACCCCCTGGCGATGCTGATGCGGGTCCTCGTCGCGCAGCTCTTCGTCCTCGCGCTTTTGTAGATATATTCCAGAAAGGCGGACGGAACAAGGAGACCGGATGTACTGCAAGACCTGCCAGCGCGAGATCGAACCGCCCCCGGGCGCGGCCTTCTGCCCGGGCTGCGGCTCGCCCCTCGACGAGGGCATCGTGCCCGAGGTCTCCGTGGGCGAGGCGAAGGACCGCCGGAACATGGGCGGCCGGCGCCCGAACCGCATCGTCGCGGGGCTCCTCGCGCTCTGCTTCGGCGCCTTCGGCGTCCACAAGTTCTACCTCGGCTACACGCGGCAGGGGCTGTTCATGCTGGTCGGCTCGATCCTCAGCCTGAAGCTCTTCTGGGGTCTGCTCTTCGGCCTCTTCGTCTTCGTGGGCGTGCTGGAGGCCGTGAGCTGCTTCGTCCGCGACGACCGGCAGTTCGAGGCGATGCACGCCGACCTCCGGAGGCCCTGGTTCTGATGGGCGCCCCCGGCGGCAGTCGCGCGCGCGGACGGAGGGAGGAATGACCGCCCTGGTCCTCGCCGTCTCGGCCGTGCTCGCCGTCTCCTTCTCCTGTTCCGTGGCGGAGGCGGCGTTCCTCTCGGTCACGCAGTCCTACATCGGGCTGCTCCAGTCCCGGAAACGGCGCAGCGGAAACCTGCTCGCGCGCCAGAAGAAGGACGTGGACCGCACCATCGCGGCCATCCTCACGCTGAACACCGTCGCCAACACGGCCGGCGCCTCCGTCGTCGGCGCCATGGCCCTGCGCATCCTGGGGAACGAGTGGATCGCGCTCTTCTCCGGAATCTTCACGATCGCCGTCCTCCTCGTGTCGGAAATCGTCCCGAAGACCATCGGCGCGACCCACTGGAAGACCCTGGCGCCCTTCATCGCCTACCCCGTCGCCGCGCTCGTCGCGGTCCTCGCGCCCGTGCTCTCCGTCACCGGGCTGATCTCGCGGCTCTTCGCGCCGAAGGGCGAGCAGCAGACCGTGAGCCGCGCGGAGCTCGAGATCCTCGCGGAGATCGGGCAGCGCGAAGGCACCATCGCCGAGGACGAGTACAAGATGGTCTCGCGCGTCGTCCGGCTCGACCGCGTCTCCGCGCGCGAGGCGATGACCCCGCGGACCAAGATCGTCGCGGCGCCCGAGACCGCCACGCTCGAGGACCTGGAGAAGCTGATCCTCTCCAGCAACCACGGCCGCATCCCCATCTACCGCGGGAGCATCGACCAGATCGTCGCCGTGGCCTCGGAACGCGACGTCTGGCGCGCGATCCGCGAAGGCGGGAAGACGCTCGCCGACGTCTGCCGCCCGCCCAAGTTCGTGCCGGGCAGCAAGCCGATCGAGGAGCTGACCGCCGAGATGCGCCGAGAGCGCGCGCAGGTCGCCATCGTGGCCGACGAGTACGGCGGGACCGCCGGGCTGGTCACCGTCTCCGACCTCATCGAGGAGGTCGTGGGCGAATTCCACGACGAGCACGAGAACGCCGAGAACGACTTCCAGACGATCCAGGACGGCTGGCTCGCCGCGGGGCACCTCCCCCTGCACCTGGTCGCGGAGCGGCTGGGCATCGAGCTCCCCGAGGACGACTACGACACCGTGGGCGGGTTCGTCTTCGGCGAACTCGGGCGGCTTCCCGTCATCGACGACGAGGTCTTCTGGGGGAAGGCCCGCTTCCGCGTCATCGGGATGGACGGCCGGCGCATCGCCCGTCTGGCCATCCGGATCGCCCCCGAAGAGCCGGAAGAGGACGGGGAATAGCCGTTTCCGGGCGGGGCGCGCCGCTTTTTCGCCCGCTCCTCCCGTTTTTCGGGCCTTTTGTCCTCTTTCGGGGCGCAAAAAGCGAAAAGCGGCGCCGCGTTGTGTTATTTTTCGTTCGTTCAAACCTTGGAGTCTCCCCATGAAGATGATCAAGACCTCCCTCCTCCTCTGCCTTCTTTCCGCCGCCGCGCTCTTCGCGCAGGACGCGGCCGCTCCCGCCGCCGCTACGGCGCCCGCCGCCGAAGCCGCCGCCCCTGC